>JAVRLH010000040.1:0-8956 GCA_031961605.1 Thermoplasmatota archaeon | reverse complement strand
TGTTTTTTGAGGGGAGTTCTTTTTGGTTAATCATAAACTACAAAATAACTCCCCTCTATATAGGTTTATCGGACATCAGTCAGACATGCGGAGAGTCTGATATTTCAAAAAAGGTTTATAAATGCCAATTCATTTTACCATTATGGAGCTTGAAAAGAAGATTCTGGATGGTATTAGACTTGCAGAAACAACAATACCCGAGGATGTTTACAAACACCTTTTCAATATTTACAAAAATGAGGAAAATGAGGTTTCAAAATCACAGTTAAAATCAATAATAGAAAATGTTGAATATGCAAGAGAAAAGAAACTACCAATATGTCAGGATACAGGAACTCAAACATTCTTTGTTGATATGGGCTTTGACTTTCCATACAAAAATGATCTCGTTAATGCAATAAAAAATTCTGTAAAAAAAGCAACAGAATTGTACTACATAAGACCAAATGCTGTTAATCCTTTCACCGGAAAGAACCCAGGGAACAACATAGGTAGGTTTATACCATATGTACACTGGGATCTAAGGGAAGGTGATGATGCTATTGTTTACATTTTACCAAAGGGTGGTGGATCTGAAAATGCAAGCGGACTTGCCATGCTCAAGCCAGGAGAAGGTATTAAGGGTGTTAAAAAATTTGTTGTTGAAACTGTTGTAAAAGCGGGTGCAAATCCATGTCCTCCAACGATTGTTGGTGTTGGTATTGGTGGTGCGGCTGATCTTTCACTTAACCTTGCAAAAAAATCTCTTTTGAGGTCTCTGGGAAAAAGGCATGAGGAGGAAATTGTGGCAAATCTTGAACTTGAACTTTTGGATCTTTTGAATAAAACGGAGGTGGGAACAATGGGATGGGGAGGTAAATATTCTGTTATTGATGTTCATGTTGAATATGCCTACAGGCATCCAGCAACATTTCCTGTTGGTGTTATTGTTCAATGCTGGGCGGATAGAAGGGCGAATGTTCACATATATGCAAATGGAAATGTGGAGGTGGAACAATGATCTACAATTTGAAAATACCTGATGATTTCCATTTACTGGAAAAATTGAAGATGGGTGATGTTTTATTCGTAAACGGAAAAGTTTTCACTGCAAGGGATGAAGCGCATCAGCTTATGCTTGAATACCATGAAGAAAATAAAGATTTGCCATTTGATCCAAAGGATATGATCATGTACCACTGTGGACCTGTTGTTAAGAAGGAAGGTGAAAAATGGGAAGTATTATCCGCTGGTCCAACAACATCATCAAGGATGGATCTTTTTGAGGATAAAATAATAGATATCTATGGTGTAAGGTTCATAGTTGGAAAGGGGGGTATGTTTGACAGAACCGCAAATGCTCTGAAAAAAGTAAAGGGGATTTATGCAACTTACACTGGAGGAGCAGGAGCACTTGCAGCTAAAAGTTTCAAGAAGGTTGAGAATGTTTATTTCCTTGAAGAACTTGGATCACCTGAGGCAATATGGATATTTGATGCTGAAAATTTTGGGCCATTGATTGTTTCAATAGATCCACAGGGAAACAACTGGAACAAAATTTCAAGGGATAAATTTGAAAAGAATAAGGAAGAAATTTTTAAAATTATAGAGCATGATAGTCATTGAAAATGCAAATCAAATTCTAACAATTCCAGGGGGATCAACAGGTCCAAAAAGGGGCAAGGAGATGCGGGATCTTGGAATAATTGAAAAGGCGAACATATGGATAGATAATGGTAAAATTGTTAAAATTTCGAAAGAAAAACCAGAAGGAAAATATGAAAAAATAGATGCTGAAGGAAAAGTTATCTTACCAGGCTTTGTGGATCCACATACACATCCAGTTTTTGCAGGTTACAGGGATTTTGAATTTAACTTGAAATTAAAAGGCATGAGTTATGAGGAAATAACAAAAATTGGTGGTGGTATAAATTACACTGTAAAAATGACAAATGAATCATCATATGATGAAATATTTGAACAATCATCAAAAAGGATAAAGAGGATGATTGAGCATGGAACAATTGCTGCTGAGGCAAAATCAGGTTATGGTATAAATGTGGACAGGGAGATAATGCTCCTAGATATAATAAAAGATCTTGAGAGAAGGTTCCCAATTGATCTTTTACCAACTTTCCTTTTACATTTTCCACCCGAAGATAAAGAAAGACTGGATTACATTAAAGAAGTATTGGAAAAGATGGATGTTATATCAAAAAAAGCTAAGTTTGCAGATGTTTTCTGTGATTCAATCGCATTCAATGTAAGTGAGACAAAAAATTTTCTATCAAATGCAAAAAAATATGGAATGAAATTAAGAATGCATGCGGATGAGATTGAATACATAGGCTGTTCATCCATTGGATTAAAAATGGATTTAAAAAGTATAGATCATGCTTTAAAAACGCCAAAGACGATTTTAAGGTCCCTTTCAAAAAAAGATACAGTTTTTGTCCTTTTACCCGGAACTCCCTTCATGCTCTTCCAGAAAAAATATGCAAATGCGAGGTTTATGATTGATAACAACATTCCTGTTGCACTTGGAACGGATCTGAACCCGAACTGTTACACGGAGAATATTCAGGAAATAATAACACTTGCAGTAACACAGATGAAAATGACTGTTGAGGAGGCTATTTCTGCCGTAACATTCAATTCAGCGTATTCCCTTGATATTCACAATAAACATGGATCAATTGCACCTGGTAGACCTGCAAATTTGCTGATTGCAGATATACCTTCATATACACATTTTTCATACCATTTTGGTGTGAATCTTATTGAAAAAATTATAAAGGATGGAAAAATAGTTGAAATTTAATATTTATAAAATCCTTCACCTGTTTTCCTTCCAAGTTTACCTGCCGCAACCATTTTCTTCAGTAAAGGTGCAGGCCTGTACTTAGGATCACCCAGATCATCGTAAAGGACGTTCATTATATCAAGGCAGACATCAAGGCCAATGAAATCTGCAAGTTCAAGCGGACCCATTGGATTGTTAAGTCCGAGTTTTGCAACAGTATCAATGCTCTCCTTTGATGCAACATTTTCCATAAGGGCATAAATTGCCTCATTGATGAATGGCATTAGAATCCTGTTTGCAACAAAACCAGGATAATCCTCAACAATCACAGGCACCTTTCCAAGCTTCTTTGAAAGATCATAAACAAAATCAACAGTTTCGTTTGATGTTGAATATCCCCTTACAACCTCAACAAGTCTCATTATTGGAACAGGATTGAAGAAGTGCATTCCAATGAATTTATCCGCCCTTTTTGTACAAGATGCCAGCCTTGTTATTGATATTGATGATGTGTTTGTTGCAATTATAACATTTTTATCAAGCATTTCATCAAGTTTTTTGAAAAGATCACATTTAAGATCAAACTTTTCAACAATCGCCTCAACAACAAATTCAGAGTCCTTAGTTTTATTGTATTCCAAAGTTGGTTTTATTCTTTTAAGAACATCCTCAACATTCTCCTTTATCTGATCCTTTTCCTTCAATTTTTTAAGGCTTTTTTCTATGTTCTCCATTGCATTCTTCAGGAATTTTTCTTCCACATCAACCATTGTCACATCATGACCATACATGGCGAATAACTGTGCTATTCCCCTTCCCATTGTTCCGGATCCAAAAACACTCACCCTCATTTTTATCACCTCACATTTTCAACGAGCATGGTTACAGCATTTCCTCCACCAAGGCAGAGTGTTGCAATACCATACCTCAAATTCTTCTCTTTCAATGTATAAAGGAGTGTTGTGAGAACCCTTGCACCGCTTGCACCTATTGGATGGCCGAGCGCAACAGCACCACCATGTATGTTGAATTTATTTTCAGGAATTTTCAATGTTTTCCTTACTGCAACACTTGCAGATGCATATGCCTCGTTATGTTCAAAAAGATCTATTTCATCAATGTCCATTTTCACCTTTTTTAATAATTCCCTAACACCGAAAATAGGTGCCTCCATAACATAGATTGGATCAACACCAACTGTATTGTATGCAATAATTTTTGCCATGGGTTTAATTCCAAGCTCATCCATCTTTTTCTCACTCATTACAACAACAGCTGATGCACCATCGCTGAGCTGTGATGCATTCCCTGCTGTCACGAATTTTCCGTCCTTCAGAACTGGCTTAAGTTTTAATAGTTTTTCAGGGCTTGTATCATCCCTTATACCCTCATCGTTCACAACGTTCCCATTTTCAGTTTGCACTTGAACAATTTCTTTCGCAAATCTACCACTGTCCCTTGCCTCCTTTGCCTTCATATGTGATTGGTATGAAAAAAGATCAATCTCCTCCCTTGTAAGTTCATACTTTTCAGCTATCACCTCACCTGTCTTTATCATATGAACGTTGTAGTATGCGTCCCAAAGACCATCCATGATCATCTCATCATAAAGAATTGTATTATCATACTTTAAGCCAAACCTTACGCCCTTTACATAATATGGTGCCTGGCTCATGTTTTCCATTCCACCTGCGACAACAATGTTGTTATCATCTGCTTTTATTGATTGTGCTGCAAGCATTACAGCCTTTAGACCAGATCCACAAACTTTGTTCAGGGTGAATGCGGCAATTTTATATGGAAATCCTGCTTTTATGGCACTCTGCCTTGCTGGGTTCTGACCTAGACCGCACTGGAGCACATTTCCCATTATTACCTCATCAACAATATCCATTTCTATGTTTGATCTTTTTATTGCCTCGTTTATTGCAATTCTACCGAGTTCCTGTGCAGGTACATTAACAAAAGATTTACCATACTTCCCTACTGGTGTTCTAACTGCAGAAACAATATATGCATCCATGGTTATGGTAATTAAAATAAACTTAAAAAAGTTTTTATTATGTTTTCCTATAACAATTCCAATGACCTACAATATTAAAGAAACAGAGAGAAAATGGCAGGATTTCTGGGAAAGGGAGAAAATTTACACTTTTGATTTCTCTTCGGATAAGGAAATTTTTTCAATAGACAATCCACCAAGGTATGCAAGCGGTGCACTTCACCTTGGGCATGCAACACATTACACGCATATAGATTTCATAGCAAGGTACAAAAGAATGCGCGGCTACAATGTTTTCTTTCCTTTATGCTACGATGTTAATGGTATGCCAATAGAGGTGAACGTTGAAAAGTTACAAAGGATTAAGATGAGGGATCTACCGAGACAGGATTTTGTTAAACTTTGTGAAGATTTTGCAAATTCTAAAATTGACATAATGACGCAACAGTTCAAAATACTGGGTGAATCAATGGATCCTTCAATATATTATCAAACGAATGCACCATACTACAGAAAAATAACACAGTTAACATTTTTGGATACTGTGGAAAGAGGCCTTGTATACAGGGGTTTACATCCTGTTAACTGGTGTCCAAGGTGTGGGACAGCCATAGCTGAATCTGAGGTTGTTTATGATACAAGAAAAACAAAAATCTATTTCATTGATTTTGATCTTGAGGATGGTGGAAGGGTAACAATTGCAACAACAAGGCCTGAACTTATTCCTGCCTGTCTTTTCCTCTCATACAACAAAAATGATGAAAGATATAAAAAACTGGAAGGAAAATATGCAATTCTTCCAATATTTAAAATAAAAGTACCCATATTTGGTGATGAGGATATAGATCCTTTTTTTGGTACAGGTATTGAAATGGTATGTTCAATAGGAGATAAGAACGATCTAAAGTTAATAAAGAAGCATGGAATGGAAATAATAAGAAGTGTTGATGAGGAGGGAAAATTAACTGAAATTGGTGGTAAATACAAAGGAATGCCTGTTGAGGATGCAAGAAAAAGAATTGTTGATGATCTTAAAAAAGAAAATAGAATAATTAAAATTGAGGATCTTGAACACAGCGTTGGAACATGCTGGAGATGCGGAACTCCTCTTGAAATAATAAACAAGGAACAGTGGTTCATAAAGACTGTTGATCTAAAGAATGAAATAATTGAAAGTGCAAACAAAATCAACTGGGTTCCTGATTTTATGAAAAAGAGGCTTGAAGAATGGGTGAACAGCATAGAGTGGGACTGGGTTGTTTCAAGACAAAGATACTTTGCAACACCCATTCCGGTATGGATATGCAGAAATGGTCACTATGTTTTTCCTAAAAAAGAGGATCTTATGAAAAAGGATGGTTACATAGATCCTCTCGTTGATAAACCACCATATGAAAAGTGCCCTGTCTGTGGATCTGAATTAATTGGGAGCGATGAAGTTTTCGATACCTGGGTCGATTCATCCATATCACCGCTTTACAATGCATTCCTTTACAGGGATGATGAAAAATTCAAAAAACTTTATCCTATGAGTTTAAGACCACAGGCGCATGATATAATTAGAACATGGGCATTCTATTCAATTGTTAGATGTAAGATTGTAACGGACATTGAACCATGGAAGGATATTTTCATAGATGGGCATATTCTTGCGGAGGATGGAAGGCCCATGCATGCATCATGGGGAAATGTTGTTGATCCATTGAAAATTATTGATGAATATGGAACTGACGCATTCAGATACTTTGCTGCAACATGCACAATAGGTGAAGACACACCTTTCAGAAGAAGGGAGGTTGTTCATGGAAAAAGGTTATTAACAAAAATATACAACCTGGGAAGATTTGTTGAAATGAACGTTGATGGCAAATATGATTTAACATATGAGGATTTGGTAAACAAATGGCTTTTGATAAAATATTCTGAAATGGTAAAAAGGGTAACATCATTCATGGATAATTACAGGTATGACAGGGCAATAAGGGAGATTGAGGATTTCTTCTGGCATACATTTGCAGATGAATACATTGAAATAATAAAGTATAGAATAAGAGAACATAAGGAAACAAAGGCAATTGTTTACCATGTTTATTTGGGTCTTCTAAAGCTATTTGCCCCAATTCTTCCACACATAACGGAGGAAATGTACAATAGAATATTTTCAAAGTATGAGAAAAAGATATCCATTCATTTAAATTCATGGCCTGAACCTGTTCTTGAAGGTGATGCAGGGGATGGTGAAAGGGTCAAGGAATTGATAGTCAAGGCAAGGAATTTTAAAATAGAGAAAAGCATAAGAAATATTGAAAGTGCAAAAATTGTAACTGATAATCCTGAACTTTTCCAGAAAATGAAACATGTTGTTTCAGGATCCCTGAACATAAAAAACATAGAAATAACAGAAAAAATGGAAATGAAAGAAGAAATAAGTGTTATTCCGGATCTATCAAAACTAGGGCCAATTTTAAGGGATAAGTTGAAAGAATTTTTGGATTTGATTGAAAAAATTGATCCACAGGAGATTGAAAATGGCATTGATTTCAATGGAATAAAAATAACAAAGGATTACTTTAAAATAAAAAGAGAAAAATTGTTTGATAAAAAAGGGGAAATTATTGATACAGGATACGATAAAATGTTAATATTTTTATGATCAGAGTTTCTGTATTGTTATTGATCCTGTTGGGCAGTTTGTCTGGCATTCAGTACATCCATCTATGCATGCTTCAGGGTGAACAACCTTACTCACATTCTCAATTGTGAAAACAACCGGATTTGCCGGACAAACGGACGCACAAATTCCACAGGCTATGCATGTAGCTTCATCAACAACTGGTTTCTGAGGCATTATAATCACCTTAGATCCCTAATGGAAAAATTTCATATAAATGTTTTGTTAAATCCATTTCCAAAATGATATATTTAAAGGTACCCAAGCATGATGCGGAAAAGATCAGATTGAAACTGCTTGAAAATAATTTACTTCATCCAGATTACTCAATATTTCCTTCGGATGAATATGTTTATTTTCCATTAAGATATAAAATTGATATTGGTTACGATATCGTTGAAATTGATGGCTTGAAAAGAAAAAGAAGAAAAAAGCCATTCGAACTTGTTCTTGAAAAGCTCGATTTTGAAGGAAAAGAATTGCTTAAAAACAAATGGGAAAAATTTGGAGATGTTGTGATAATAAATATTCCCTCTGAAATTTATGAGCATAGGTACAAAATTGGAAAAGCCTTCGCGGATGTTTTTAAGGTAAAAAGTGTTTTAAATTACAAAGGTGTGTATGGTGAATTAAGGATTCCAGATGTTGAATTCATCTATGGAAATGATGCAGAAACAATACATGTTGAAAATGGCATCTATTACAAATTCGATGCCTCAAAAATCATGTTTTCTTCGGGAAACGTTGATGAAAGGATAAGGATGTCAAAAATAAATGTTGAAAATGAAAAGATTGTGGATATGTTTGCAGGAATTGGTTATTTTTCAATTCCTATGGCAAAATACGGAAAACCCAATGAAATTATAGCATGTGAAAAAAATGAAGTAGCATACAGATATTTGAATGAAAACATTAAATTGAACAATGTTAAGATCAGACCTGTTCTTGGTGATAACAGGGATCTTAATATTAAAAACTACGCTGATAGAATAATAATGGGTTATGTTCATACAAGGGAATTTGTTCCAAAGACACTTGAGATTTTAAAAAATGAAGGAATAATACATTTCCATGATACCTGGACAACAGATGAACTTAAAAAAAGGATTGAAACATTGGAGAAAATTTTCAAAAATATGAAATATGAAATAAGAAGATTCCATGTTATAAAATCTTATGCCCCTCATATCTGGCATATTGTCGCTGACGTTTTCATCAGAAAGGTTTAAATTCTGAAATAAATCCTGTTGCTAGATGCAGGAATCAAAAGAAAGAAAAAAACTTAACATGTCAATGAAGGATGAATTCAGATATTTATTGGGTGAGCTCTTGAAGGATCTTGATGAAAGCCTTAGAGGATCCATCTATAGAACAATTTATTCAAAGTTTGCAAAAATATGTCCTAGAGTTTTGCGTTAATTATATTACAATCCCATTATAAATTTCTTTGTCAATATTTAGAATATTTCTTGTCGATTTATATGGATTCATTAAAGAGTTT
>JAVRLH010000039.1:0-8979 GCA_031961605.1 Thermoplasmatota archaeon | reverse complement strand
TATCCATGAAATCCATGGGAAATGATATGAAAACAGGTCCCATGGGTGGTGACATTGCAATCTGCTTTGCCTTTTTCAGAGCAACGGGTATATCGTTCACATTTTTTATTTCATATTTGTATTTCACGGAATCACCGATTACGGTGAAAAGATCATAATAGAGGAGGGGATCATAAACAGTATGCCTTGTATCCTGCTGCCCCGCTGTGATTATTATTGGTGTTCTGTTGAATTTGGCTGTATAAATAAATGCCATGGAATTTGCAAGACCCGCTGACATACTCCCCGCACTAAAGTGCGAAGGTTCTGCGTATAGGTTCTCTACCGAGAACCATTTCACGCATATACTCGCCGTGACCCGACGAGGGAGCAATACGCTCCAACCCTCTTTTTAATATGTTTATTGATGCATTCAAATCTCTGTCCATCTTCATTCCACAAACAGGGCATTTGAATATTCTGTCACTTAACTTTAGCTCATGATTAACATAGCTACAATTTGAACAGGTCTTGCTCGAGTCCTTTGGATCCACCCTTATTATCTCTCTTCCATATAGTTCCCCTTTCCATTCCAATATCCGGAAAAATTCACTCAAAGATATGTATTGCAGATACTTATTCACTTTTCTCCTTACCAATTTGTTCCCTTTCTCTGATTCCTTCAACTCTTTCAAATTCAGATCTTCCACAACCACATATTCGTGGCTATTGAATATGTGGTTTATCACCTTGTAGTAGAAATCATCTTTGATGTTCTGAATTTTATTCAATATTTTGTCTCTCCTTCTCTCTAATCCCTCTATTCTCTTTGATCTCTTTATTCCCCTCTTTTCGTTTATTGCACTTTTCTTATCCATTATACTCTGCAATCTCTCCTCTTTACGAACCAGACTCATTATTCTACCTGTGTCCAGTGATATTGCTTCTCCATTGCTCATGGTTATTGTGTTCTTTACACCCACATCTATTCCTACCGCTTCACCATTCTTTTCTTTTTCCTCCTTTTCCCTTTCATACACAATGAAAGCAAAGAAACCTTCCACATCCTCTTTTACCCATACCTGTTTTGCTGTTCTCTTTATATTATCCCATTCTGCCTTCTTTGTTATCTTGTCCTTGATGCTCACCCATCCAATGTTTGGAAGATAAAGTTTTCTGTTCTCAAACTTAAACCCCTGGGGGAATATCAGTATGCCATCATACCTGCTCTTTTTCTTAAACTTTGGAAATCCTTTATTTCTCTTTATTCCATCTTTCAAACTCCTGTCCAATTTCCTGGCGATCTGTTGAAGCGTCTGACTTGGAGATTTTTTCAAAAATGGATATTCTTCTTTCATTCTTGTTATCTCTTTGCACATATCTGAATAGAATAGAAACTTCTTCTCTTTTCTGTATATCTCCCTGTTTTTCTCCAGCAACTTATTCCACACAAACCTAATATTACCTAATGATTGTTTGAGCAACTGAATTTTTGACCGCCTTGCATATATCTTAACCTTGATTATACTTCTCATTTTCCCTATCCCATTGCATCTTTAAGCTTTATGATCTCACTATTGAGATTACCCTCCGTGGATACAAAATATGCTCGTGTACATGTCTCTGAACCCTTAAATCCAGAATCTGGAAAATATTTTTTTAACCATTTTGAAGATATGTCCTTGAAATAATTTAAAATGTATGATTGTGCATATCTTGGCGGTGCTGATACAAGATATACATGGTCTGACATTACCTCCACCGCTATTATCTCCATCTCATACTTATACGCTATTTCATAGAATATCTCTTTGATTTTCTCTGCTATTTTCCCTGTTAGAACATGTCTCCTATACTTTGGTATGAAAATAATGTGATAGTTCCACAGATATACTGAAAGTCTGGTTGATTTCAACTGCATTGTTTAATATATATAAAATTCCTTAATAAACATTTCGGCGATTCATCCCCGCTTTAAAAAGCGAGGATTTCTCGCCGTGTTTTTGTAAAATGTCTCTCCTGATGAAGCAAAAAGCCTATTATTATACCTATCCAGAGAATCATCAGGGATAAAAGAATGAATGTCAGCGGTGTTTCTCTTTCAAATATTATTTCTATGAGACTCTTTCTTTCAGTATAAGGAACATTTTCTGGAAGGGATGTTTTTGTCTCTTCTTCATTTTTTTCTTCAACAACCTTTGGCAATTTTCCACCCCTGATTGTTATTGCCTTGTTATTTTATAAATTTTTTCGTTTAGGTAAACCTAAAATTTATTACACAAAAAATATTATCATTTATTATGGAAGAAAGTGAGAGGATTGAGGAATACCTTGAAACACTTTACAGGTTTGAAATAAACAATATAAGGGCAACAACTACAAATATTACGAAAGCATTGAATGTTGCCCCATCAAGTGTAACTGAAATGTTATCAAAACTTGCAGAAAAATCGTATGTTGAATATGAAAAATATAGGGGCGTGAAACTAACTGAGAAGGGTAGAGAGATTGGAAGAAAAATACTTGAAAGGCATTATTTACTTGAAGAATTTTTAAGGTTCATAAGGGTTAAGAATGAAAAGGTTGATGAAATTGCTTGCAGGATTGAACATGACATAGATGAGGATGTTGAAAATGGCATATCAAAATTACTGTTCAGGGAAAGATCATTCTCAGATCTTTTAACATTAAATGAATGTGAAAAGGGAATGAGATGCATTGTTGTTACTTTTTATCCTGAAAAAGATATTATGGAGAAAATTGAAAAAATCGGCATATTTAAAAGATCAAATATAAGAATAATTGAAAAAAATTCTGTTGTATCAATTGAATTTGATGGTAAAAAAATTGATCTTGATAGGGAAATTTGTGATAAGATACTTGTCAGGAAAGTTTGAGGTATTTTTCATTTATTGCTGTTTCGCATATGTCCTGTGAATATCTAAGTATTCTTATTACACTGTCCATTAGTGAGAAATAGATTGTATCAATTTTTTTCTCTTTTTTTATGAAATCCCTTATTTTTAAAACATTCTCCTCAATTTTATCTATAATTTCATTTGCCATGTCCGCATTATGGTTTTCAAAGGACAAATATGAGCTTTTTAGCAAGTTTATTGTTTGGTTGAAGAATTCATCAAACGCATTTTCTTGAATATTTTTAAAATACCCTGCAAGTGAGGCAATGTTCACAGCATGATCGGAAATCCTCTCAAGAGATTTTGCCACATATCTTATGTTTTCAATTGTTGTGGAATCAAAACCCTCAATTGATGAAGGATACCTTAATTTGTGAAAAAGCTGTCTCGATATTGTTAGATAAATCTTGTCCACCTGCGGATCCCTGTTTATAATTTCTTTACTCAACCCAACATCATTATTTTTAATTGTAATGTATGAATCCCTTACCATGTTTTCTGTTAAATTGTACATTCTTTCCAGCAATTTATCCGGCAGGAGTTCTAAGGGATTTGAAATGTCCTGTAGAACTATTTCATTTACCTTTTCATCAACTATTTCATAACCTGAAACAAGGTTTCTGAATTTCTCAACAGCATTAATTATGTTTTCATCAAGCTTTTCCTCCCCTTTTATTTTTATGATTTTGAAACCTGAAATGTATGTGGAAATAAGGATCCTTAAAATATGCTCAAAATTCTCACTTTTAAATTTCATTTCAGTTGTTTTTGGTTTTTCAATTTCCTTCCCTGGTGAAATAATTATTTTATTTTCTTCAGTTATTCTTATGTTTACCTGATCACCCTGTTTCAGGTTATTTTTTTCAACCCATTCTTTTGGTAATGTAACAATGTATGATGCTCCTCCTGTTTTCTGAATCCTTCTGTATTCCATGCCAGATATAATGAATTAATGATTCAAAAAGTTTTTGGGAAATTTTGAAACAATTTTTTAAAATACAAATCATTTTTCAAAGATAAAATATTTAAATAAAATATTTTTTTTAAATTTATGGAAGAAATGATTAAGAAGGTTGCAGAAGTTCTCGTTCAGTCAAAGTATGCAATCGCTTTGACAGGGGCTGGTGTATCAACAGAATCGGGTATACCGGATTTCAGAGGACCAGATGGATTATGGACAAAAAATCCTGAATTGGAAAGAAGGGAGTATGAAATTTATGGCAAATTCCTTGTGGATCCAAGGGGTTACTGGATTGAAGTTATGGAAGAAAGAAGAATTTTTGGAAACATTGAAAATGCTATGCCAAATCCTACACATTATGCGCTTGCTGAAATGGAAAAAATGAATATTTTAAAGTACATAATAACTCAAAACATTGACAACCTGCACCAGAAGGCAGGTAGCAAAAATGTTATAGATTTCCATGGTAACATTTCAAGGTTAAGGTGCATCAATTGCGGTAATGTTTATGATATAAAAGAATTTGATATTCAAGCGATTATAAATGAAGGAAATGTTCCTTTATGCAAAAAATGTTCGTTTCCATTAAAACTTGATGTTGTTTATTTCAATGAACCAATTCCAAGGGATGTTTACAAAAAAGCATTGGGACAATTACTGGAATGCGATGTTATGATTGTTGCAGGTACATCTGCTGAAGTATATCCTGCTGCTGAATTTCCAAGGATTGCAAAGAATAAATCAGATCCTGCAAAAATTATTGAAATAAATGCTGAACCAACATCATTAACAGAAGATGGTGTTTCAGATTATTTTATTCAGGGAAAAACTGGAAAGATTCTATCGGAAATAGTTGATGAAATAAAAAAGATAATGAAATGAAAATTTTTAATTTTTTCAGGATAAAAAATATTTTTTATTTTGAACAGAGAAAAAAATAAAATATAAGTTGGATTCTTATGGAGAGTGGTGAAATAAAAATGTGGAACGGTCCACTTGAAAAGATTGATGATTACAGATGGAGAATACCAAAATCATACAAAAAGGGAATGAGGGTTGATGGTATAATAATTGCAAGCGAACATATGCTCCAGGAAATCAAAAATGATAATGCACCTGAACAGGTTGCAAACGTTGCATTTTTACCTGGAATAATTAGAGCATCATATGCCATGCCAGATATACACTGGGGTTATGGTTTTCCAATTGGGGGTGTTGCAGCATTCGACTATGATGAGGGTATAATATCCCCAGGGGGTGTGGGTTATGACATAAACTGCGGTGTTAAGATGGTGAGGACAAATTTAACGATAAAGGATGTTCAGCCAAGGATAAAGGAACTTGTTGATACAATATTTGTTGAAGTTCCCAGCGGTGTGGGATCCGAGGGTAAAATTAAACTTAGCAGGAACGATCTGAACAATGTCCTTGACCTCGGTGCTGAATGGGCCGTTTCACAGGGTTTTGGCTGGAATGAGGATCTTGAAAGGATTGAGGAATTCGGAAGAATAAAGTTTGCTGATTCATCAAAAGTTTCAGAGAAGGCAAAATCAAGGGGTGTACCACAGCTTGGGTCACTTGGTGCCGGGAACCATTTCCTTGAGGTGCAGGTTGTTGATAAAATCTATTTACCCGATATAGCTAAAAAATTCGGCATATTTCAGGAAGGGCAGATAACAGTAATGATTCATACTGGTTCAAGAGGTTTGGGACATCAGGTTGCAACAGATTACATTGAGATCATGGAGAATGCTTCAAAGAAATATAACATATATCTGCCGGATAAACAGCTTGCAAGCGCACCCATACATTCAAAGGAGGCACAGGATTATATCGGTGCAATGGGTGCTGCCGCAAACTTTGGTTTTGTAAACAGGCAGATGATAAATCACTGGACAAGGAAGGCATTTGAGAAAATATTCAAGATTTCTGCTGAAGACCTTGACATGCATGTTATTTACAGCGTTGCACATAACATAGCGAAGATAGAGGAATATGAAATAGATGGAAAAAAGAGAAAGGTTGTTGTTCACAGAAAGGGAGCAACGAGGGCATTTCCTGCAAATCACCCATCTTTACCTTCAATATATTCAGATATAGGCCAGCCAGTTCTTATACCGGGTGATATGGGCAGGGCATCCTACCTCCTTGTTGGAACAGAAAAGGCCATGGAGGAAACGTTCGGTTCAACGTGCCATGGAGCGGGAAGGATTCTTTCAAGGAACGAGGCGTTGAGAAGGTACAGGGGTGAGGCTGTGAAAAAGGATCTTCTGCAGAAGGGTATATATGTTAAAAGTGCAACATCAGATGTTGCTGCCGAGGAAGCTCCGGGAGCATACAAGAATGTTGATGATGTTGTTGAGGCAGTTCAGGGTGCTGGCATATCTAAAATAGTTGTAAGAATGAGGCCCATAGGGGTGATGAAGGGATAGATGGATTTTTACATTCTTAACTGTTCTGATTTAAATGAATTAACATTGAAATCGATCTCCATGGAATTGGAAAAAGATATGGGTTTAAATTTTAAAATTTTAAATTTTAATTTTGATTATTCCTTTGCTTACAACCAAAGAAGAAAACAGTACGATGCTGATGCTTTGTTAAAAAAAATAAGCAAAAATTTTGAAAAAAGATTTCTGTGCATATTTTCCCATGATATTTATGTTGAAGATATGAATTTCATATTCGGGCTTGCTGAATTGAATGGAAAGGGTGGAATTGTTTCAATATTCAGATTAAAGGATAAAAATTTTCATGAAAGATTATTGAAAGAAATGAAACATGAGATTGGGCATGTTTTTGGCCTTAAGCACTGCAGAAACAGATGTGTAATGAATTTTTCAAATTCTCTGCTTGATGTTGATAGAAAGGTAGATTATTTCTGTTCATCCTGCTTCAATGAGCTAAGAAATAGAATAGATCAAACAAATATGAAAGAATGAACCCAATCAATATGCAGAAAATGAATGGAACATAGTATATTTTCCAATCTTTTCCATCATAAACCCTTGTGAACATTTTTGATGAAACATATCCCTTTGAGAGATTTTTTAAAAATAAATAAATTGAGAATAGTATGCTAACAATAGCTGAATAAAATAACACTTCAAAAGGATAAGGGAATATGATGTTTAGAATATACCTTTCATTCGACTGAAATAATGTTATGCTGGGATAGAATGGATAAAGAATGGTTAAAGCCATTATGGCCCTGGCATCAGCCTTACCTTTTATTACATTGGTCCTGTAGAGTGTTTTGAAAATTATAATTAAGAGAATGGATTCACCATATTTCTGTCCAATTATTATCATGATTATTGATAAAATTAAAAAAATTATATCCAAATATTTATCGTATTTTCCAAGTTCTATGTACCAAAGATAAAAATAAACTATGAGAAAAACAACAGAAAGAATGTTTGAATTAAGATTTGACAAAATTAAAATTGATCCTGAAAAGATTGTCATAATAAACCATACAAAGTTTGAAATTTCTCTAGTCCTAATATCCTGATAGGATGCAAAACCAAGGAATATTAAGCCAATGCCAAATTTAATTAAGTCAAGATACATTGGAAATAAAATGTGAATTCTTTAATTAAAATTTTTGCAATGTTTTATATTATTGTTTTTGTTACATAAAATATGAACATTGTTTTTGGCCCTGTTCCATCAAGAAGGCTCGGAAGGAGTCTTGGTGTGAACAATATACCATACAAAATATGCTCATACAACTGTGTTTACTGTCAGCTTGGTAAAACAATAATGATAAGTTCTGAAAGAAAAAAATTCTATTCTCCTGAACTCATCTATGATCAGGTAAAGGAAAAATTGAATGAACTTAAGAACGAAAGGATAGATTACATAACCTTCGTTCCAGATGGTGAACCCACACTTGACATTAACATTGGTAATGAAGCAAAAATGTTGAAGGATTTTGGAAAGAATATTGCAGTTTTAACAAATTCATCACTAATGAACGATGAGAATGTGAGAGAGGATCTTTTAAACTTTGACCTTGTTTCATTCAAGGTTGATGCAATTTCATATGAAATATGGAAAACCATAAACAGGCCTGATAAGAAAATAATACTGGATGAAATAATGAAAGGAATGCTAGATTTCAGGGAAAGTTTCAATGGGAAAATAATAAGTGAAACAATGATTATAGAGGGTATTGATTATGAAAAGGAATTGATAAAAATATCGGATTTTCTTGAAGTACTTGATCCTGATGTTGCTTACATAGGTATTCCGATAAGGCCACCTGCTGAAGAATTTGTTTTACCGGCAAAGGAAGAAACAATAAATAAAGCATACCAGATATTTTCAAAGAAATTGAAAAAGGTGGAACTTTTGATAGGTTATGAAGGTGATGAATTTTCATCAACAGGTAATTTTGAAGAGGATCTTTTAAGTATTGTATCTGTTCATCCCATGCGTGAGGATGCATTGATGAAATTTTTAATGAAGGAAAATAAAAGTATGAAAGATGTTGAAAAATTGATTGATGAGGGAAAAATTGTTGTTCTTGATTATGAGGGTCATAAATTTTATTTCAGGAAACCGAGGAAATGAATAGGGATTTAAATTTTAAAATTAAATTCAAAATTTTTTATTTATAAAATTCTATTTGCAATTATAAAAAATTTTGTTTGGGCTACTGAAACTTATTGAAAAATTGATGACTTTTTTAAGAGTAGGTATAAATAAAATTAATTCCAACTTTTACAAAATTTGCATAAGTTCTTCATCAAAAAATAAATTAAAATTGAAAATTAAAAGAAAATACCATATGTTATAAGACGATCAACTCAAAAATTTAGAGTCTGAGCGTAGTTTGCTTGGCGTAAAATATATATATGGACTTAATAACTTTTATTTGAGAGGTGATTTGAAAAATGAGTAAGGGTTTTGGAAAATCAATAAAGATCAATAAGATAATGGTTATTGGAGTTGTATTTTTATTGCTTATTATGTTTGCATTCAGCAGTATTGTGGAAGGTAATAACATAAATGAGCCTGTCTGGGCTTTTTCAGGTGCTTACGTTAAATATTTTGAAAAAAATAGTTGTGTAACAGTATTCGGAAATTGGACAAAACATATTTATCCCAACATAA
>JAVRLH010000038.1:0-9011 GCA_031961605.1 Thermoplasmatota archaeon | reverse complement strand
AACTTTGAAGGTGTAGCTTTGAAAATGTAAATTTTTGAACTCTTGTTTAAAAATCTATCCATTCTTATTGTACCTGCTTTTAATATTTCAACAGGATCTAAACCTGAATATCTGTAAACATACTCCATCTCCAGTCTAATTGATGGTATGCAAAGCATACCATTGTCTGTTCCCAGTGCCCATTCTATTCCATGATCAATGAATCTTTTTATGTCTGGTATTATGTTGAAAAACAATGAGGCCCTGGGCGCCAAAACAATCGTTAAATTCTTCTTTTTCACCTTTTCAAGATCGTCCTCTGTGGCCATATGCATATGAACAATAAAATCAGGGTTGAGTTCAAGAACAGAATCAATATCCTCCCTTATCCTTTCACTAACATGTATTGCAAAAATTTTATTTTTCTCTTTTGTGTATGATGCTATTTTTTTAATGAAATCCAAAGGGTAATCCGAAATAGCACTGAGTCCGATACCTTCTGAATTTTTTAACAAATAATCCATTTCATAGGTTGAAAAATTGATGTCCATGGGTCTTGATAGAATTATTGAATCAATGTTTTCTTTCTTAACTTTCTTTATAATTTCCAGCCCTTTTATACCACCCTCCCTGAAATCAAAGAAAGCTCTTACGTTTTCTCTTCTCATTATTCCTATGGATTCATTCATGCCTTTAATAATAACTTTTTCATTTGCAGAGTTTAACATTTTATGCTTGTAACCCTCAGGTCCAACAAGTGAGGTAATGTCAAGCTTTGGAGGTAAATCTATGAAAGAATCACCAATATGTGTGTGCGCATTAACAAATCCTCCTATTGCAACATATTCAGGTTCAGAATCTGCATCAACAATATCAATAACATTGGAATTTTCTTCAAGTATTTTGAAGACTCCATATTTTCCATTGTAGAAAAAATGTGCATTGTATCTATTCATGAAAATCAATTCCCTTTTGGCTCAATTCAAAAACCAATCTTTTAGAATTGAATTTAAAACCTCTGTTTTTAATTACCCTTATGTATCTCATATCCCTATAATCGGATATTTCTCTTTCTAGAAAAATAACACCATTTCCAATTACAAGTTCAGGCTGTATTTTTTCAATATCCCCCTCTGTTGTAAATATTGCAGTGGATCCCTGTTCAACAAAAAATCTGACAAGTTTTGCAAAAACAGGATTTCTTCTCTCTTCCTCAATTCCGAACCTTTTTAGTGTTGTTAATGAATCAATAACAACCCTGTCAAAAATGTTTTCTTTATATTCAAGTTCAAGTTTTGATTGAAGGGATTCAAGTGTAAGTTCACCCTTTTCAACATTTTTGTTCAGTTCAGAAACATCCATCAGTTCACCTTTTGCAGTCACATCCCTTACAGGATAAACTGTTGAATACAAAGATCTTGAAGGAACAGCATCCATGATTGTGAGTGACATTAGGTTCCATTTGAAGGATTCACTAATTTTATTTATTAATGGACCAGGATGTATATCCGTTGCAATGTAAAGGCATTTTTCACCTGTTCTAAGCCCTTCATGTAAAAATTTTAAAGCCAGAACAGTTTTTCCGGATCCGGAATCACCTGCAATAAAGCTCACCTTCCCTTTAGCAATACCCCCACCAAGCAATTCATCAATTTTTTCTATACCAAATTTAACGCCTGCCAACTTTCATCACCGCCTCAAAGCCATGTTCTGTAATTTTTAATGGAACAACAGATCTTTTAACAAAATCTCTTGTTTTTACAAACTCAATGTAGAAATTTTCTCCATCTCTGAAAATTTTCATAACGTTTTCAACGCTTCTCATTACCGGTGAAAGATCACCAAATTCCTCGGATATTAATAAAAATGTGGAATTCTCCATGTCCTTCAGAAAATCCACGAATGCAAGAACAGCAATATCTGGATCTATTCCTATGGTATAGAAAAACTTTAGGGAGGTTATTGAATCAACAACAACCCTTGAAAATTTCCTTTTTTCAAGAATGTTTTTAAGTGTTGATCTTAAATTAAAAACATCTATTTCCTTCATCTGATATTTCTCAACAAGGTCCTTCATATACTTAAGATCAACAATTTGCGTAACCTCTCTGTAAGGCCTTATTTCCCTCTTTTTTGATGTTGGGACAGCATCAATTACATTGATCTGTCCGAGATTCCAGGCAAATACCTCAAAATCTTTCTTTACTTCGTACGCGGACTGATCAAGAGAGATGTAGAGCGAATCGCCTTCGCTCAATCCATTGACAAGGAACTGCAGTCCAAGCACAGTTTTGCCAGATCCCGGTGGTCCATAGAGTAAATTAACTGAACCTTCTCTCAATCCTGGAAAGATCTTTTCTAAATTTTTAATGCCTAAGGATATTGACATTAATAATCAAAAATTGAAATCTATTAAAAAATTTTTCTTTTGATGAGATAAATAATAATTATCGAAAAATTATTTATATTGGATTTGGATAATCAATACATTAATTGAAGGGTGGTAAAATATGGCAATTGGCTTTGTACTTATTAGTACAGCTCCTGGTAAGGAACACGAGGTGTACGATACACTGAAAAAAATAAAAGAAATAGTTGAACTGCACCCGCTTTTCGGTGAGTATGATCTAATAGCAAAAGTGGAAGCGAAAGATTTCAACGAACTTGGCAAGATAGTTGTTGATCAAATAAGAAACATACCTGGTGTTATAGATACAAAAACACTTACAGGAATAAAATTCTGAGGTGAACTGAAATGTCAGTTGATTACCTAACACTGTTCGGTGAGGTGATATTAATCTTATTTGCTCTTGTTCTTTTAATCCTTGGCGCCTTTACGGCATACTTTGGAAACGGTAAGAGCAGAATAGCCGGTGTATCTTTGCTTATAGTTGGCATTGTTATAGGTCTTTTGTATATTCTCTACAGGCATATGGAAAACCCAGGTTATTTCTCAACATACATTCTATTGCCCGGACTTGTTTACATTGGCGGTGCGATTATTGGTGCTGTTATAGCATTTCTTATATTTCTTTTGGTTATAATGAAAACGTAAATTTTAATATACCTTTATTTTTTTGACTTTTATGGATGTATTGATAATTGCTGGAAGCTTAAACGACATAAATTTTGTTAAAGAGGCAGCAGAAGTTTTAAAAAATTTAAATATTTCATTTGACATAAAAGTACTATCTGCACACAGAACACCAGATCTCCTTGTGGAAGAATTAAAAAAATCTGATGCAAAGGTCTTTATAACCATGGCTGGTTTAAGTGCCGCATTACCTGGCATTGTTGCGGCATACACTCTAAAACCCGTTATAGGTGTACCATTGTCAGGAAAGGTTCCATTAGATTCTTTACTCAGCATGGTGCAGATGCCAAAGGGAATTCCTGTTGGTGTTGTTGGTGTGGATAATGCTTTGAACGGAGCACTTCTTGCTGCTGAAATACTTGCAATTCAGAATGAGAATGTATACAAAAAACTAGTTGAATACAGAAATAAAGAGAGGGAAAAGGTTATAAAGTCTAATGAATCCATTGGTAAGGAATTGGTTTAAATGTTCGAACCGGAAAAATTTGTGGATGAAAGTATTAAGATCCTTAGGGAAACAATAAAGGGTAAAGCAATAACCGCTGTATCTGGCGGTGTGGACAGTACAGTTTCTGCTTTACTTGTTTCAAAGGCAATAGGAGATAATCTTTTGGCTGTTTACATAGATACAGGTCTAATGAGGAAAAATGAAAATGAAAGAGTTGAGGAAATGCTTAAGAATTTAAATATAAATTACAGAATACTTGACAGGAAAGATGATTTTTTAAACAGCCTTAAGGGTGTTACAGATCCTGAAAAGAAAAGAAAAATAGTTGGTGAAAGGTTCATAAGAAATTTTGAAGAAGAAGCAACAAGGTTTGGGGCGGAGTATCTTGTTCAGGGTACAATAGCTCCGGACTGGATAGAGAGTGGAGGAGGAATTAGGGATACGATAAAATCACATCATAACGTTGGCGGTTTACCAGAAAACGTTTCATTAAAAATAGTTGAACCTCTCAGAGATCTGTACAAAGATGAAGTGAGAAAATTGGCAAGATACCTGAACATTCCTGTATCAGAAAAACAGCCATTTCCAGGTCCAGGTCTTGCAATAAGGATAGTTGGTGAAGTTGATAAAGAAAAACTTGAAATACTGAGAGAAGCAACAGCAATAGTTGAGGAAGAGATTGAAAAAGCTTTTGAAAAGGGGGAGATGGAAAGGCCATGGCAATATTTTGCTGTTCTTCTTCCAATAAAGACAGTTGGTGTTCATGGGGATAAAAGGGCCTATGGATATACAATAGCTTTAAGATGCATTGATTCCATAGACGGAATGAGCGGTACTTTTTCTAACATACCTTATAAAATTCTAGAAAAGATATCATTAAGGATTACAAACAACATAAAAGTAGTGAACAGGGTGGTTTATGATATTACGCATAAGCCTCCAGGTACAATTGAGTGGGAATAGAATGGTAGTGATGTTAATATGAAATTCAGGTTTCTTGGTGGAGCCGACGAAATTGGCAGTCTTGGTCTTTACATTGAGGAGAATAAAACAAAGATTTTAATTGAGTACGGTATAACGCCAACAAAACCACCTAAGTTTCCAATGGATGCTCCAAAAATGGATGCTGTATTTTTAACACACTCACACCTTGATCATTCTGGCATGCTTCCATACCTAACTTTAAAGTACAGTCCACCCGTTTATGCAACACCGCCAACACTGGATGTTACTGATATTCTTTTAAGGGATTCAATAAAAGTCATGAACGCTGAAGGTTATTCTTCTCCATTCGAAACTGAAGATGTGGATAAATTGAAAAGCATAATGAGACCCGCAGGTTACAACAAAAAAATAAATCTTGATTCCATGGAAATTATGCCCTACAATGCAGGTCATATTCCAGGATCTGCAATGTATCTGGTTAGGAATGATTCAAAAATACTTTTCACAGGTGACATACAGACGATACCAACCAGACTTGTTACAGGCTGTGATTATGTTGAGACAGACATACTTTTCATTGAATCAACCTATGCGGGAAAGGAACATCCGCCAAGAGAAATAACGGAAATGAGGTTCCTTGAAAAGATTGAGGAAATAATGGATAGGAAAGGGAAGGTAATAATTCCGGCATTTGCAGTCTCGAGAACTCAGGAACTTATGATGGTTCTACAGAAACTTGATATGGAATACTGGATAGATGGTATGTCAAGCAAGGTAAATCAGATATTTGCAAGTTACGGATCCTATCTCAGGGATGCACAGGAATTTAAAAGATCAAGAAAAATGGCAAGGGTTGTTAGAAACAAATCTGATAGAAAAAAGGCTCTTGAATCCGGTCTTGTTCTTACAACAGGTGGAATGCTTGAAGGGGGTCCTGTTCTATACTACGTTGAACAGATAAAAAATGATCCAAAGAGTGGAATATTAATAACAGGTTATCAGGTTGAGGGATCAAATGGCAGAATGCTACTTGAAACAGGATTCATTGACATATATGGTGTTAAGGAAAAAATCAATGCCGATGTATCTTTTTATGATTTTTCAGCACACGCGGGTAATTCGGGATTAATTGAATTCATTGAAAAAAGCAGGGCACATACTGTTGTTCTTTTCCATGGTGAAAACAGGGAAGCTTTGATGTCACAGATAGATGATAAAAATGTTATTCTACCAAAACCTGGAGAAGAGTATGAAATTTAGGATTTTTTCCTTAAAACAGTTATTGGTATAACACCCTTTTCAAATTCAAGCAGGGCAATATCAACAGGATCTATAATTTCTTCAGGAACATTAATCAAAACAGGTGCACCCATTGAGATCTGAAGTGCCCTTGCACCAATGATCCTTGCCCTTTCAAATCTTGTATACTTCATATAACCACCAAAAGTGTAAAACGTTATATCAAAACAATATAAATATTTTACTAAGCTATTTTTATTGGGAATCAAATCATCATAACAGCCTGCGCATGCGGAATATTTTCTATCTTGAGAACATTATCCTTATCAACAATACCTTCTTCAATTGCAATCCTTACAACATTTTCCCCAACAAGGTTTATTATTGTTGCAATTTTCAAAGAATTTCTGAAAGTTTTTTCAGAAACGTAGGCTTCAAAGTAAAATTCCCTTGTTACTTCAATGTGAATTTCTCCCTCCTCAAATCTTTTTCCAAGCAAGTCTGCATCACAGGCAGCAAGCATTATATCATCACGAATTTTCCACATTCTCATGGCAATTTTCATGCTTTAATTTTTTAATTACATTTGTTTTAAAAACCTTTTGTATTGAAAAATTAATTAATACCCTTTTTCCATGTATTAACGATGAACGACATGGAAAAAATTGGTATTGTGTATGGTGATGTTGGAACAACGGAAGTACCGGTTACAATTACAGGACTTGTTGAACAGGGTGAATTTGTACAGATTTTTCATGAAGGATCAGGCTGGGTACTTGGAAAAGTTGAAAATATAGAAAGAAAGACAGATCTTTCCATTGATCGTGCAAAGCTCATTAATGCAGGTGAAAATGTTCCCATTCAGGAGGTAATGATCGGTAATGTTTACATTATTGGCTACAGGGATTCAAAGGGCATATTGCAAATTCCAAGAACACCTTTTAAGGCAGGTGAACCTGTTTATAGGGCAAAAGATGAAATTATAAGTGATGTTGTTGGTCTTAAGGATATGAAGGACACAGGTGCTTATATAGGTTTATTGTTAAACCACAACATAAAGATCTATCTTGACATAAACACACTTGTTCAGAAGCATGTTAGTATACTTGCAAAAACAGGTGGTGGAAAAAGCTACCTCACTGGTGTTCTTATTGAAGAGTTCATGAAACATGATGTTACAACGGTTGTTATAGATCCTCATGGTGAATATTCATCCCTGAGGTTTCCGTCAAAGTATGTTTCCTCAATGGATAGGTTCGGAGTGAAACCAAAAGGTTACAAAGATAAGATACAGATCTTTTCACCTTACAAATTAAACAGGGATGCAATGCCTTTGGAGTTTACGCTTTCACAGATATCTCCAAGGGAAATTTTGAACATTTTGAACATTAATGATTACAGGGCGTACATTACACCATTAAGGAAGGCCATAGACACCCTAAAAGCCAGGGAAAAAATGTATTCTGTGAAAGATATTATTGATGTTCTTAAAAGTGAGGAAAACAGTGCAAATGTGAGTGTTCTAATCTCTGCCCTTCAGGAACTTGATGAAATTGGAATTTTTTCAAACGTTGGCACAAAGATAACAGATATTGTGAAAAAAGGAACGGTGACAATAATAGATTTAAAAGGAGTTCCACCGGATATACAGGAACTTGTTGCTCAAAGGTTATCAAACGCTTTATTTGAACTGAGAAAAAGGGATGGTATACCTCCAATGATGCTGATAATTGAGGAAGCACATAACTTCGTGCCACAGCAGAGTAAGGCACTTTCATCAAGGATACTGAGAACAATAGCATCTGAGGGAAGGAAATTCGGTCTTGGTCTTTGCATTATAAGCCAGAGACCAGCAAAGGTTGATAAAAATGTTTTGAGCCAATGTAACACGCAGATCATACTGAGAGTAACGAATCCAAACGATCTTAGAACAATAGGTGATTCTGTTGAAGGTCTTACAAAATCATCACTTGATGAAATTCAAAGGTTACCTGTTGGTGTTGCTTTGGTAACAGGTGGTAATTTATCCATGCCACTTTTTGTTGAAATAAGGCCTAGGGAAACAAAGCATGGTGGGGAGAGTGTGACAGTAACATGAAGGAAATAACGGATGAAAAAATAAAAGCGTACATTGATAAAACTGAAAGTGTAATAAAATTACTTAAAAAATCTGTTCCTGAAAACTCACACTTAAACCAGATTGCTGAGGATTTTATAACAATGATAAAGAGCTATTTTTCTGATTCCATCTATTTTTTTCAGAAAGGTGATTATGTTAATGCCTTTGCAGCAATAAATTATGCCTATGGCTGGATAGATTCTGGTGTAAGGTTAGGAATAATTTATGCTGGAGAAGACCATGATCTTTTTACACTCTATCGTTAAAAAGAAAAAATTTATGTTAAAATCATTGTAATTTGATGTAAAATCTATAGAAAGAATAAGCTGGATAGTTGTTATAACAGCGCTGATGGTGGTATTTGTTGCGATGGTAATTTCAATAATTCAGGAATTTTTAGAAAAATAGTTGTCAAAAATACCTTTAAGCATAACATCCATAATGATCATTTTAACAATTTTTAATTTGATTATACTGATTATTTTTCTATTTTATTTCATTGTTTTCAAAACAAGTGAGGTGGTTTAATCGAAAACAAAGATACTTAAAGGTGCATTGAGAATAATAATTTTCATAATAATCATTGTTGCCACTAACATTTTATTTATGTAATATTAACTTCCAAAAACACGGCGAGAAAGCCTCGCTTTTTAAAGGAGATGAATCGCCGAAATATTTGTTAAGGAGTTTTGTAGATAATATGTCAGAGCTTAAAGCTCTCTTGTCAGGACAGGACAACTATATGCGTGAAATGTTTGATAACAAAACAACCTATAACCTGAACCTTCGTATTTAAATGCGGAGAGGATGTCATTTATACATCCCTTGAATGCGAGAACGGGTATCTTTTTTATTCAGTAACAGTATACAAAAACAACACATTATACGAGGTAAAGGTTGATGCTGGAAATGTACTTTTCATAGAACAGGGATCGGATCTTTCAGATGAACATTCTGAATAAATCTTTTTTTAATAATATTTACTGTATTTGAAAAGAAGATCAATGAGCTTTTTTGAAAGTTCTTCAGAAATTAAGCCCTCATTCTTTTTCTTTATTACAAATTCTTTCGCACTGTTAAGACATATTCTAGAGTTTTGCGTTAATTTTATTTGAGTAGAAAATATAATTCAATAATTTCACAAAAATTTATAAATTTGTATGACATTTGTCTGTGATATGGATATC
>JAVRLH010000037.1:0-9158 GCA_031961605.1 Thermoplasmatota archaeon | reverse complement strand
CCTCTTAATGATGCCTTTCTTAGAATCTTTGCCAGCTCTTCTTTATTTGGAACTCTTTCATTGACTGTTTTTGGATTTTCACTTTCTCCCTTTATCTTGATATCAATTTTTAGATCTATATCGTTGAATTTCAGCCATGATCTCAATACTTTCTTAAACCTGACAATATACGATCCAGCCTTTCCCTGATTCTCAAGTTCTCTTACAAAATCCATAAACATATTTTTGAATTCTTTAGGATTGTTATTAGCCATGTTTACTAACTTTTCAGGAGTTGTATTATTCAATTCACAAAAAAGACCAAGGGTCCTTAGATAAACATCCGCAGTGACCCCAGAACCTGCCCTGAGATTTTCATACCATCTTTTTAAATCCTCATTTTCCAACAAATTTCTATACTTTGGTTCGTAGGTCATGATTAAAGATAATATTCGCTACTATTTAAAGTATTCGCTTAATATTTTAAACGGGCCCGCTGGGAGTTGAACCCAGGCCTGGGGCTCCGGAAGCCCCTATGCTATCCTGACTACACTACGGGCCCCGGATCCTCAATGCATTACTTTTTCTTAAATTCTGTGTATCCGCATTTTCCGCACGTGTATCTGTCTTTATGTTCTGCAAGAAAAACTCCAGGTCCACACTTCGGGCATGTTTTTCTCTTTCTCACAATTTTACCATCAACAATTTCATAAAGCTCTCTTTTCTGCAAGTTTATTCACCCCTTTTCTTTGGTTCTTTGAGTCCATGCCTTATTAGAATGTAGTCAGGTTCTATTTTCTTTGCGAGTTCAACACTTTCATAAATTTTGCAATACCCTGTTACCTGTTGAAGTCCGGATGATGTTCTCATGTGATCTATTATTGTCCTTTCAGGTTCAGATGAAAGGTTCTTTGCAAGTAAATTCCTTACATCCATCCTTGAGGGTGTTTTCTCTTTCGGATGCTTTATTCTGAATTTTATCTCAATCCTGTGAAGGAGCGGATTTTCCCTTTTTTCAATTATTTCAAGATCCATATTCTCTCACCATCATTTTCAGTAGATTTTTTACCTTCTCCTTAATTTCTTTTCCAACTTCAATTATGTTTAGACCCTTATTAGGTATTCCATATATAATAATAACGCCTTCATTGGAATGGTAAATGGATGGAATGGAAGCCATGTCTTCCTCACCAACAACAAGTATGGCCCTATCTTTGTTTTCAAGAGCTATTTTTACACCATTCCAGAGTTCATATGTTATGTAACCAGGAGGATTTTCAACAATTATTTTTTCTCTGAAATGATTCATCAATCTTTTTGAATCAATTTTTTCTCTTTTTGTTTTAAGATCAAATATAGCCAGCATGGGTTCAAAATTATTTTTAATCAATGTTAATGTTGTTTGGTCACCGATGCTTATAACATTTTTTTTCTCTATTATTCTCATGGCATCATTTTCATTGTAAACAGATCCAACGGGAACTGAAAGTTCCCCCCGCAGGTTTTCAGGAAGTTTTAACCTTTCACCTTGTTTTAATTGCATACTCCCCATCTTTGTTTTTTCCAATCTTTTTTGCAAGTTCAGATTTCTCAGGATAAATTATGTAGATGTATCCATCCCATTCCTTTGTTGTTTCTGCACCGCAATCAGGGCATTTTAGTTCAGTTGTTATTCTACCGCATTTCCTGCATGCTCTAAGTTCCTTCATTTTTCATCATATCCTCCAGTTTTCCAAGGCCGGGCTGTCTCATTGTTAGACCAATTTTGCTTTCCCTGATGTTTTCATCGTTTATTGATACTGAAACAAGTTTTACCCTCACT
Source organism: Thermoplasmatota archaeon (assembly GCA_031961605.1). Taxonomy (GTDB): domain Archaea; phylum Thermoplasmatota; class Thermoplasmata; order Thermoplasmatales; family ARK-15; genus JAVRLH01. Next base: position 7,357 of record JAVRLH010000037.1, on the reverse strand, counting down.
TTATCGTTCACCCTCAATTCTCTTTTTGTATCCTTTCCTATCAGCCTTTTACCATCAAGATCTATGTCGAATCTATCATCCATTATCTGACTTATATGCAAAAGGCCATCAACCAATCCTAACCTAACAAATGCACCAAAGTTAACAATATCAACAATACTTCCCTCCAGAATTTCCTGCATTTCAGGATGGAAAGCAATTCCTGTGAACTTTACTCTTTGATAAACACCGCCATCGCCTGGTATTATTCTACCCTCCCCAATCCTTTCAATATCCAGAACTGCAACAATAATATACTTCCTTTCCTGCGGATCCGCCACAATTTCCATATCAAAGCTTTTTACCTTTCCCTCAAGCTTTTCATATGCCAGTTTTTTAATCTCATCATCAATATTCTCTCCGAGCCTGTTTGGCGGAATGCGTATAACATCCTCATCTTCTATCAGCATATACATAAATGACCCTCTGGGGTTCAAAATAGTAAATACAGAAGTGTTATAAATAATTAATTATCAAATAAAAAGAAAAAATTTATTGCAAAATTTTCTTTGTTTCCTTTACCTCACTTTCAGGCGCATCCTGGTATGTTAACCACCATGAATATCCCTTGTATTTCTTAAGAACCTTCTTTGCATCCTCGCTGTTCTTTGGTGTTGGATTGAGGAATTTTTCACCTATAATTTCATTGTTTGGCCAGTTTGCCGGTGTAACAACCTTGTATTTATCAACCATCTGGAGTGCCTTGATCATTCTAAGTATTTCGCTTATGTTTCTACCTATCTCAAGAGGATAGTATAGAATTGCTCTTATTACAGCATTATCATCAACTATGAAAACAGTTCTCACCGTACTTGTTGAAGATTCTGCATGTATCATTCCAAGTTTCTTTGCCACAACACCCATTGGATCAGCTATAATTGGGAAGGGTATATCCATCTTCAGATTTTCCCTTATCCAGTTAAGCCATTCTATGTGCGATATGTTTGTATCAACGCTCAACCCAATAAGTTCCGTGTTAAGTTTCTTGAAATCATCATACCTTTTTGCAAAACTGTAAAACTCTGTAGTGCATACAGGTGTGAAATCTCCTGGATGGCTGAAAAGAACAAACCATTTTTTCTGGAATTTCTCTGGAATTTTGTAGATCCCTGATGTTGTCACTACTTCCATTTCTGGAAACTTTTCCCCTATCAGAGGCATTTTTTCATCCATATCTTTCACCTATTATCCTAATAAACAAAAGTATATAAATTTTATTCATTTTTACAAAAATTTTGATTAAATAAAAAATTCTATTAAAAGAATAAGAAATATTTTTATTCTTATTTTTATTCATGTTACTATGGATGATCTTGATCTAAAAATTGTGAATATTCTCACAGAGAATTGTAAAATATCGTACAGGGAGCTTGCAAAAATTCTGAATGTGAGTGCGGGAACTGTAAGGAACAGGCTTATTTTTTTGGAAAAAGAAGGTATAATTGTTAAATGTAAAGGCAGATTCAACTATAAAAAAATCGGTCTATCGGAGATTATTGTAGGTTTTGATATTTCCCCTGAACAGTATGTAAACACATTACAGAAAATTAAGGAAGTTGATTTTGTAAAAGAACTTTATTCAACATCTGGTGATCATTCTGCGATAGCTGTAATAATATGCAATGAAAATGAAATTTACGATTACATTAGAAAAATGGAAAGAATTGAAGGTGTGAGAAAGGTTTATCCTGCCATTGTTAATTCAGTGATTAAATGAAAGAAATTTTAATTAGAATGATATATTTTGTATTTGAGAATGATTGATCTCGCGAAAATCATAGCGGAAGAAATCGTTAAAAATGAAATAAAGGATGGGAATGAAATTGAAAAATTGAAGATGAATTTATCAAAAAAATACCATTTGCCCATACCTAAAAACAGTGAAATAATTTCAAACCTTCCTGAGGGTTACAAAAATGAATTGAAGGAAAAGTTAAAAAGAAAGCCATCAAGAACACTATCAGGTGTGGCAATAATTGCTGCAATGACCTCCCCCTTTCCCTGCCCGCATGGAAAATGTGTTTACTGCCCTGGTGGTGTTGAATATAACACCGCACAATCTTACACCGGTAAGGAGCCAGCAGCTTTGAGGGCAATACAGCATAATTACGATGCATTCAAACAGGTAAGTGCAAGAATGAAACAGCTTGAAGTGATCGGTCATTCAACATCAAAAGTTGATGGAATAGTGATGGGCGGAACCGTAACAGCAAGGTCTTTTGATTATCAGATAAATTTTGTTAAGGGTATGTACGATGCATTGAATGAATTCATATCAAAGGATATTGATGAGGCAATAAGGTACAATGAAACATCTGATCACAGAATGATAGGTTTAACATTTGAAACAAGACCGGACTGGTTTTATGAGAGGGAAATCGATCTCTCTCTAAAACTAGGTGTGACAAGGGTTGAACTTGGTGTTCAGAGCACCTTTGATGATATTCTTAATCTTGTGAAAAGAGGTCATGGTCAAAAGGAAGTAATAAGATCGACACAGCTTTCAAAGGATGCTGGCCTTAAGGTTTTATACCACATGATGCCAGGTTTACCTGGCAGTGATTTCAACAGGGATATTGAGAGTTTCAGAAAAATATTCAACGATGATTCTTACAAACCAGACATGCTTAAAATATATCCAACTCTTGTTGTGGAAAAAAGCGAACTTTATAACTGGTGGAAGGAGGGAAAATACACACCCTATGATGAGGAAACATTGATAGAACTTTTAATTAAAATAAAAACAATGGTTCCGAGATGGGTGAGAATACAGAGGATAGAGAGGGACATACCTGTACCGTTGATAGTTGCGGGAAACAGAAGAAGCGATATAAGGGATGTTGTTTATAACATAATGAAAGAAAGGGGTTTGAGCTGTAACTGTATAAGGTGCAGGGAAATAGGAAGAAGGATTGAAAAGAATGAAATGAAAAAGCCGTTCAAAATTGAAATGGAAAGAATTGATTACAGTGCATCAGATGGAAAGGAAATATTTTTAAGTTTTGATGAAGTTAACAATGATGCAATAATTGGATTCTTCAGGCTCAGGGTTCCTTCGGAAGATGCTCATAGATATGAGGTAAGGGATTCAACAATTGTTAGAGAATTGAAAGTTTTTGGTCCTGAGGTACCTGTTAACGAAAAATACTATTTTGCCTGGCAGCATAAGGGTTATGGTAAAATGCTTATGGATGAGGCTGAAAGAATAACAAAGGATGAGTTCGGTATGGATTATATTCTGGTTAACAGCGGTGTTGGTGCAAGGGAATACTACAGGAAGCTTGGATACGATCTTTACGGTGTATATATGAAGAAAAAGCTATAATTTTTTTATTTTATTAATAACACCAACAGGATCATTTGATTCATAAATTGATCTTCCAACAATTATGTAATCGCTTCCATTTTCGAATGCTTTTCCTGCATCCCCTCCCTGTGCACCTATGCCGGGGGAGAAAATTAAAACATGGGGAAAATTTTCCCTGTAAATTTTAATTCTTTCAGGTCTTGTACCAGGTAAGATAAGACCCTTCACACCATTTTCAATTGAAATTCTAGCAATTTCAATTCCATTTTTTTGCATGAATTCAATAGCTCCAGGATGTGACATTTCAGCAACGGAATAAACATCACCGGGTGAGAATTCTTCAACAAGTGCTCTTATGGAATCTGAACCAACAAATCCATGAGCTATGATCCCATCCACCTTATGTTTTTTTATTATTTTTGCAATCATTCTGTTTGTATTTGGTATATCAGCTATTTTTATATCAACAATCACGCTCCCAAAATTTGATATTTCATCAACAACTGAAATACCATTCTCAAGTATGAGAGGATAACCAACCTTGAATCCATCAATGTAATCATAAACCTTCTCAGAAATTTTTAAAGCATCCTCAATTTTCTGAACATCAAGGGCAAGGATTATTCCGCTCGATTTTTTCAATGGCATAATTGGAAATAGGTGAATTCAATATTAATTTTATCCTATTTAAAAGAATGAAAAAATTTGAATTTTTTCAAAGAATTTTCATCAATCTTTTTTATGCTTGATTTTAATGTTCATATCAAGGAGATCCAGAAATTCCTCCTCCTTCCCTTTAGGTATTGATGCCCCTGCTGCAGCCTTATGTCCACCACCATATCCACCAACACCCAGAGCAGCGCTTGAAATTATTTTTGATAGATCAAGACCACCTTTAACAAGATCCCTTGGTGCTCTCCCGGAGACCTTTATCATGCCATTTTCGTTCTCAGCAAATCCAATTATTGGAAGGTTAGGGTCTGCCATTTCAGATGAAAGAAAGATGGATGCTATTGTTCCAAGAACAGTATCTGGTATATGGGATCCCGCATGGAAATATTGGTAGTTTTCTCTTTTCACTATACCGATATCCCTTATGTAATCTATGCCCGAAATAATTGTTTTTCTGTGTCTTGTTAAAAGGTTCATGGCCTTTTTTAAATTCTCATCCCTGTCACCTTTGGCTATTTTTAAACCTATTTCAGCCTCTCCATACCTCCCGCAGGAATTCAGAAGTGTTGCAAATTCCTTCGCATCTCTCAGGTATGGATCCTTTTCTTTTTTCAGAACATATACCTCGCCTATGATCCTCGAAGCGAGAGCAGAACCATAACCAAGTCTGAGGAGAATTTTTACAATTTCACTCAATATTTTTCTTTTTTCTTCATTTGTTAAATCAATCCATTTTCTCCATTTTTCATTTTCCTTCAATGGTACACCAAGGTTTTCAAGGAATTTTATTGAAGCATTCTCATCGCCCGTTATTCCGGGAATTATTGGATCTGATGCAAATTCAAGCATTTTGAAAACCGGTCTTGTTTCCCTGCCAAACAACCTTGTATCAACAATTGTTTCAACAAGATCAAACTCTTCAGCCTCTTTAACAATGTATCTGTTTGTCCCTGTAAGTTTCAGGAAATTTGTATCCTGCAGATCACCAACAGCACCAACTATGGCAAGTGGACTTAAAAATACATTTTTCTGTGAAATCTCCCTTGCCACAAGGTATGTCAATCCGGCACCACTAATATCTATTCCTCCATCCCTGTTAAAAAAATGTGGATTAAGCTGTATTATTTCAGCCCTGGAAATCTCCTGAAAAAGATCTATTAGATTCTTTCTCTTTGATTTGGGAATGTTAAGAATGAGTTCACTTGGGGCGTGATGATCAGTTATCACGGCCCTCAAACCATGCATTTCATGGGCCATTCCGCTGCCTAGATCGGTGAACCATACAAGGCCTGGATTTTCATTTTTTAATTTTTCTAAATAATTTGAATCAAGCTGCTTCAGAAACTCAATTTCATAATCTATGCCAACAGATTCAAGTGCAAGTGAGGCGATTGCACCTGATGTTATTCCATCCGCATCTATATGTGTAACAACCCTTACACTCTTTTCTTTCATTATTGTTTCTGCGATCCTTTTTGCAGTTGTTAAATATTCACGCACAATCCTTAATACATTAATACATATTTCACATTTTTGTTTTTTTCAATAAAATTTTTTATAATACACGATATTTCAATAAAGGTGGTTGATGAAGCATTTGTTGGAATTGAAACTTACATTACAAAAAAAGATGGAATAAAAGGGAAGTTGAAAAAGAACATTGAGGATTTTGTTGTTGAAGAAATTCCATTACCAATAGAAAGAAAAAGTGATGGTAAAAACCTTTTCCTTAAAGTTAAGCTAAGAAACTGGGAAACAAACAGGTTTGTTATCTTTCTTTCAAAAAAACTTAATGTACCTAAAAATTCAATATTTTTTGCAGGTACAAAGGACAAAAGAGCAGTAACTACACAGTATTTTTGCATAATGAACTACACTGGTGAATTAAAAGTGGATATAAAGGATGTTGAAATTCTTGAATTTTTCAGGTCTGATAAATGTATAGATCTTGGTGATCTATTTGGAAACAAATTTGAAATAAAGGTGAGTGATACTGTTGAAAATCAGGTTGAAAAAATTGATGAAATATTGAAGGAGTTGAACAAACATGGAGGTTTCCCAAATTTTTTTGGAGTACAGCGTTTTGGTTCATCAAGACCAATAACACACATTGTTGGGAAATACATTGTTCAAAGAAAATTTGATGAGGCGGTTAAAGCATACATAGGTTTGAGATTTGATTTTGATCAGAATACGAATGCAAGGAAATATTTCTATGAAACAATGGATCCAAATGTTACATTGGAAAAGATTGAATCTCCAATGGATTATGAAATAATGATGTTAAGGTATTTACAGAAAAAGCCTGAAGATTATATAGGTGCAATTAACGTTCTTCCAAGAACACTGAAAATGATGTTTGTTCATGGTTACCAGGGTTATATTTTCAACAAAATTCTGAGCAGAAGAATAATTGATGGATATTTTTCAACCCTTTTACCTGGTGATATCGTTTTACCTGTGGACAGATACGGTTTACCCATCAATGATAGATACATCATTGTTAATGAAAAAAATATGGATACAATAGAAAAAAGAATCAGGGAAAGAAAGGCTTACATTTCGGGCATTTTGTTTGGATCTGAATCTAAGTTTTCCGAAGGATATATGGGAGAAATTGAAAGGAAAATTGTTGAGGAGGAAAAAATTGAAGGAAAAATGTTCGATATCAGGGAAATAAAGGGAATAGGAAGCAAGGGTAGCAGAAGGGCAATTTCTTCACCATTTTTTGATTTTTCCTATTATGTTTATGGGAAGGATGTTAAATTCAATTTTCTCCTTTTTAAGGGATCATATGCAACATCACTTCTAAGAGAATTTATGAAACAGAAAGAAATTTTTTATTATTAGAATGTTAATGGAATGTACCCATCCTTCAAAAGATCCGTTACAATTTTCCCAATCAATGTAACATTTATCCCAAGGTCAATAAGTTTTGGTGTTATTGAAAAGTTATCGCTCACATTTTTGCATGCAAAAATTTCAATGCCATTATTTTTCATATCTTTAAAAAGATTTAATATTTCAGCATTATCGGATGCAAGGAGATTTTAACTCGGTCCAAAGAATACAACCTTAACATCATCCATGTAGGACTTTTTCTTTATGTTCATTGAAATACTCATTGCGGATCTGAATTTTTCAATCTCATTTTCCCGGCTGTTATTATTACAAGAAGTTTGTTTGACATAAAGCCTTAAACATGAAAGTAAAATAAAAAATCTTTCATTTTGATTTTTAAATGTAGTATCCCATATTCTCTGACTATATAAAGACTTAACTTTTTATTTTTCATTTTTCTCACCTTCCACAAGTGCATAAAATATTCCTAATTTGCAT
>JAVRLH010000036.1:0-9181 GCA_031961605.1 Thermoplasmatota archaeon | reverse complement strand
AGAATGCAAATTAGGAATATTTTATGCACTTGTGGAAGGTGAGAAAAATGAAAAATAAAAAGTTAAGTCTTTATATAGTCAGAGAATATGGGATACTACAAGAAATATTGTTAAATTAATCAATTATTTAATTAACAAACAATCTTAAGTTATTGATTTTTTCATCATCGCCATAACTCAGCCAACAATTCGGTTACGGAAAAATTATTTAAATAAGATTAAACTTAATTATGATACATGCTCAGTGAAATATTTGCAGGAATACTTATAGTCCTTGGATCCATTTTCATTCTTCTGTCCGTTAGGGCATACAGGGAGTACAGAAACAAAACCATGCTTTTTCTGATGTTCATATTTTCTGTTATGCTTACAAAAGCTTTAGTTTATATAATTCTTTCTCTTGCGGACTTTACCATGCCAATATGGTATTATTTTCTTATGGATATTGTAATCCTTGTTACTCTTTACTTCATAATAGTAACAAGGTGATAATGTCTTGGAAATAGAGCTTGAAACAAGGAGAAAAATATACGAAATTATAACAAAAAATCCAGGCATACATTTCAGGGAGATAGCAAGGATTCTGAACATTAACATCGGTGATCTGCAGTACAACCTCAATGAGCTTGAGAAGGAAAGAATTGTTGTTTCTAGGGTGGAGGGTGGATACAAAAGATATTATCCTGAGGAAATGGAGGATCCTGAAGAAAAGATTATTTTACCATTTCTCAGACAGACTTTACCAAGGAGAATAATAATAACTCTATTAAAAAATGAAAAGATCACAACAAACGATATTTCCAAAGAATTAAATGTAGGGGTATCAACAATTCTTTATCATGTTAAAAAGATGATAGCAAAGGATCTTGTGGGGCAGGAAAAGGATGGAAAAAATGTTTATTTATTTTTGAAGAAAAAGGACCTTTTTCTCAAAACAATAATAAAATACAGGGAAAGCTTTTTGGATAAACTTGTTGATAGTTTTGTTGAATTCTGGAGATTATCAAAATGATTTTTTCTTTAGATAATACAAACCAATAAGGATTATTATAAAACCAAGAATGGAACCAAACAATATGTAAATGTATTCAAAGCTCATTGATGTTTCCCCTACAAATAAACTTGCTGGAATTGAAAGATAGGAAATGTATGAATAATTTCCAGATGAGAACGGTAAAACATTAAGCAGCTGTGAAGTGTTTTTAATTTTTTCCATAAAAAAATGTGATCCATTGCTGTTGATTAGATACAGAGAAAATGAATCGTTTAAATTTATTTTGGAATAAGGATAGGATTCAATGGGTGTGAGTTTTTCAATTCCTGTAAGATTTTCATGAATATTTTTTTTGGAAATTGTTTCCCCCAATGCAACACTATTTGTTCTAACACCTGAAATTGTATTCTCTATTATTATTGCATTCTTTATTCCTGGAGGTATTGGTAATCCATGGGAAGTTGAATAGGCTGTAACATTCTGGGGTATTATGAAGTTGAAACACACTGAATAATTCTCAAAAACATATTTCATTGTAAAATTCAGAACATCTCCCTGGTAATAGGATGTGTTAAACCATACGCTCCAATTTATGTTGTTGAAATAATAAGTCTTTCCCTGGGATATGGAAAGGAATGTGAAACCGATTATTGTTGAATTCCCATTATATGTTAAATTGATTGTTGGTGAATCTTTGTAGAATGTTATGTTCAAATTTTTTGAATTCAGTTCAATCATATTTTTATTTTCAAATGTAACGTAAAGTTGATCAGTCATGGGAATTACAAGAAGAACAGCAAGAATTAAAACAAATATTTTCATAAAAAAAAGAAAGAGGTGGATCAGCGTGATTTTCTATAAACAAAATAGGCCATTGTTATTATAATAAAAATGGATCCAAAAATTGTAAAATAATAAACATCATAGTTATGCAGAAAATTTGAATATATATCAAGTGAATGGTATGTATAATTCCCAAGATTAACCAAGAAAATCATGGTGCCGTTAATATTCTCATTTGTATATGCTGGTTCCGTACCGTTTAAGGTCTGATATATTGTTGAGTTTGAAATAACATTACCATCGATTTTTACAATTGTATTTTCAATAATTGGGTAAATTCTAATTAATAGAAAGATCTGTTGGGGCATATTTGATGATATTTGGAAAGAAAATGCATTTTTGTTCACATGTGCTGTTATGCTTAGATTATTGTTTATTATTATTGTTTGATTGTATGAAAAATTTTCATAGTAAAAAATGTTAATAATTGCACCTATTCCGATATTCTCAAATAAAAGACCAAGTTTACCAAAATAGTTTTCATCGTTGAAAATTAACAGAATTTTTGAATCTTTCATGGAATTCACAAAAACTGTACTATTTTTCAAGTATACCTGGCCCTTGGACACGATAAGAATACCATTGTTTTTGTTTATGAAAACACCGTTGAAAGTTGTTGATCTTGTAATAGAGGAATTGAAATTGAAAATGATTTTATTGTTTCCTTTTGTGTTTATGCTAATTATCGCCGTTGGGTTATCAAATACACTTTCTTTGAAAAGTTTATTTTCATAAGTTTCTATGAATGCTATTGAGGACCATTCTCCAACAGTTGTGTTTGAAAATATAATGCTTTTTATTGTAAGAATGCCATTCACAGAATAGTTTTCAATGTTTCCATAATTGTTCTTTGTGAAATTAACAAATGTACCTTTTACATACACATTTTTATTTAAAAAACCACCCCCAAAACCTTTTTCCTTTGCCATTTTCATACCCGTGGCAGTGTTATTCTGGCCACTGGCAAACTGTGCAATGAGAAGAATTATGACCAGAAAAACTGCCAGGTATTTAATCACGATGCTAAATTTATTAAATAAAGTATATTAGTTTTTTTGTACAACTTTTGAATCATTTTTTGTATGGGATTATGCAGATAAAAATCCAATCTTCAATCGACGTTTTCCTGTACCAGTGCGGGACATCAGGTGGTATGAATGCGAAATCTCCAGGACCAAGTTCCTTCTCTTCTTTTCCGGCTCCAACAATTCCTTTACCTGAAAGAACAAAAATCTCATGCTCCCAGGGATGTTGGTGGGTTGGTATTAAAGCATCATGTTCAAGAATAAATCTCCTCATGGCAAAATTTTGGGCACCCTGTTTATCTGTTATAAGCCACTGTATCTTTGCATTCTTTGCTCCTTCCATATCAACATTTTCAATTTTCACATTTTTAACATTGTTTGTGTACATATGATACATATCATGTTTTTCCATTATTTATTATTGTTCCTGATGAAATCATCTTTGAAATTAAAAAATCATGGTCTAGGGATGTTCCTATGCCTGGATCTTTGAATGGAAATATTAAACCATTCTTCATTTCAAAAGTTTTCTTTACAATGTCTTTTTCAAAATACTTGCTGTTTGGACTTGTATCACCGGGATAATCCATCAATGAGTGTGATGCGATGGAAATGTTGAACGCTCTTCCAACACCTGTTTCAAGCATTCCACCTATCCAAACATGTCCATTGTTTTCCCTTGCAATTTTTGCAATTTCAAGGCTGTTTTTAATACCACCAACTCTTCCTGGCTTAATGTTTATTACATCAGCTGCACCGATTTCAAATGCCTTTCTTGCTTTTTCCTGTGATGTTATTGATTCATCAAGGCATATTGGTGTTGAAATCTCCCTTCTAAGCTTTGCATGATCAATGAGATCATCGAACTGCAATGGCTGTTCAATGTAAATTAGATTGAATTTGTCAATCTTTTTTAGTAAATCCAGATCCTTTATTGTGTAATCACTGTTAGCATCAGCGGTAAGAGGTATATCTGGAAAAACATCCCTTATTTTGCTCAAAATTTCTATTTCCTTCCCCCTTTTTATTTTTACCTTTATTCTTTTGTATCCAAGCTTCAATGCCTCATCAATTCTTTGGATCATTTTTTCAATATCATCCATTCCTATTGATATGCCAACATTTGCATAACCCCTTGATTCTCCAATAAAACTGTAAAGGGGTTTATTGTTTAATTTGCTGTAATAATCCCATAAAAGCATTTCAATGGATGCCCTTGCCATATTGTATCCTTTAATCTTTTTTGATCTTTCAAGGAATTCTTCAATGTTAGGAAAAGGATCGAGGAATTTTGAAAAATAATTTTTAACCATATAGATCGTTGAATCGTTGTTTTCGTAGCTGTAGTCAGGATCAATATCAGTTACCGCTTCAGAGTATGCAACAATACTGTCTTTTTCCATTTGAAAGATTATAGCGTTCCTTGAATATGATGTACCAAAGCTTGTTGTAAAAGGATTTTTAAGTTTTAAACTAACTATAAAATATTTAAGAATCATAAAAGAAAATAGAGAAAAGGATTATAAAAACTTTAGTCCCTGTATTTTGCAAGGTAATAAAGTATAGCCAGTGGAACAACAATCCATAATATTCCTGCAATGACAATGTCCACAGGGTTTATTCCAAGCATTGAAAGATTTGATGAAAATCCACTGTATGATTCTGTAAGATAGGCTGAAACAAGTGAATAGAACTGTGCAGGATTTATGTATGAAAGAATTACATCAACTTTGTAATAATTCAATGAAAGGATTCCATAGCCTAAAGCTTCGGAAACTGCAAAAACAATTATTGACCAGAAGAAATCAAATATTACAAACAGTGCCAGTGAAATACCAACCAGTGCAGCTGAACTTTTCACAAGATGTGAAAATATGAAAATGAGTAAAACAAATGCACCTGTATCAACAAGCAATGCCAATATTGAATATAATGTGAATGAAAAGGAAAACATGGGAACATGGAGAGTGGATGATATCAAATAACTAACAATCAATATTGTTATTGTTATGGAAATTGCAATTGCGATCATAATGGAAACAAACCTTGAGATTGTTAGTTTCGTTCTTGTTATTGGTCTTGATAGAACGGATTCCATAACGCCTGTTACCCTATCCTTACCATAGGCTGAATAGGCTGAAAGTATTGCAATGAGAGGATAGAATAGTGTTAAAATTGATGAAATAAACGATGCACCAAGACTTTCACTGTTTATTGAAAGAGCTTCCCCTCTGAATGACGTGATTGGATAACCTGTTTCCACAAAAGTAGTATTGTTTATAGAAAGTTCAAAGAAAATCATTTGTGTTGCGGAATAATTCTTTAAGGAAGGAATATTGTAAACAGTAACGTTGGGTGTGAAAGAACCAATGTATGTTTTGTTTGCTGAGCCATAAATGTAATAGTATACAGAAAGATTTTCATTTTTTGAATAATTCACTATAGGATAATATAAAAGTACCTTGTGAACATTTGCATTACTCTGATCTGTAATGGGCGTAAAAAATCTGCCCAGAAATAAAGAAAGGGATCCATTTTCTATATTTTTGAAGATTGGCTGCTCTGGAACAGTAAAGGCAACATTTGTCCCCGGATAAGTCATTGTTATATTTAAATTATAATCGGATTTTGGAAGGTTTAAATATAAACTTCCATAGCCTGTTGAATTTGATATTATTGTTTTTGAAACATCAACGTTGTTACCAGTGATGTTTAATACAATTTTTGCGTTTGGAATACCTATACCGAACTGGTTAAATGAAAAGGTAACAAAATGGTAACCATTCTCATAATAGAGATAACCCGTTGTGTTGTTTGAAGAAACACCACCCGTTGAAACATTAGCACTCTGGACAAGAGGAATAATGGCAAAGGAAATCAATATTATTAATGCTGTGAGAATTATCATCCATTTGTTCTTTAATGTTTTTAACATGTCATATAGAATTGGATTCATTTTATCACCCCCACAAGCTTTAGGAAGAATTCTTCAAGATTTTCATGCTCTGTGTAAAATTCCTTTATTCTGTAACCATTCTTTACAAGTTCACTGTTTATTATTGATGGATCCGCTTTTGCATTATCAATAACAATTGAATCATTTTTGAATGATAAATCACCATAGTTTTCAAGCAAGCTTTTTATTCTTTCATCCTTATTTTCTAATTTAAAAATAATTCTTAGCTTTCCAATGGCATCAAGTTCATCCCTTTTCATTGTCCTTATTATTTTACCCTTATGTATTATTACAACCCTATCAGCAATGTTCTGTACCTCGCTAAGTATATGTGATGAGAAAAGAACAGCTGAACCCTTGTTCTTTAATTTTAATGAAAGATCCCTGAAGAACATTATACCTTCAGGATCAAGACCGTTAAGAACCTCATCCATTAAGAAATTTCCTGGTTCTGAGATCAGAGAGGTGGCAAGAGCAAACCTTTTCTTCATTCCCTGCGAATAGGACCGTAGCTTTTTATATTCATGCCCTTTAAGACCCACCTCCCTTAAAAGATCAAGGGATCTAGATTTTGCCGTTTTTGAATCAAGACCATGAAAACCTGAAAAGTAAAGCATTAGATCCATTGCTTTCATATTTAAATTGAAGTTTGGAAATTCTGGAACCCATCCAATGTTCTTTGATGCTTCAACTTTCTCTTTAACTATATCCTTACCATCTATTAGAACTGTTCCTGATGTTGGTAATGTAACACCCGCAGATATCCTTATTGTTGTTGTTTTTCCAGCACCATTTAATCCAACAAAACCAACTATTTCACCATTCTGAACATCCATGCTAATTTCATTTAATGCCTGAACTTTTCCAGGATATACTTTTGTAAGATTTTTTATTTCAATCATTGTTCGTAGAAAAAAGATGTATCTATTTAAACTTTTTTCAAAAAATATTTTTATATATAATATGCTTATTTTCTTTTATGTTCAGCTGGATATTCTTCCTTTCAGCATTCGTTGCCATATTTTCCATAGTTAACCCGTTTGGTTCAGTTCCTTTCTTCTATACAATGACACAATCCTATACCGAGCAAGAAAAAAAGGATGTTCTTAAAAAAAGTATAATTGTTGCAGGGAGTGTTCTTTTTATCTTTGGTGTTGGTGGTGTCTATATCTTCATGGTATTCGGTATAAATGTTGATGTATTTAAGATCGCTGGCGGAATTTTACTCTTCAAGATAGGTTTCGATATGATGCATGGTAAATATACAAGATCAAGGTTATCAGATTCTGAAAGGGCTGAGGTGGAGGAGAAGGAGGCGATTGGTATTGTTCCACTTGGTATTCCTCTCCTTGCTGGACCTGGTGCAATAACAACAGTCATAATATATGTTACAGAGAAAAGTGTTGGTATATTTGATCAGATCATGGTCTTTGTTTCAATAATTATTGTTATGCTTCTTTCATACGTTATACTTTTATTTTCAAGCTGGTTGTTCAAATACCTTGGGAGAACTGGAAATCTTGTTATATCAAGGATTATGGGTCTTATACTGAGCGCAATGGCAATTGAGTTTATTGTGGAGGGAATAAGGGATCTCTATTTACTTTACTTCTGAGGATAATTCGGTACCTCTGTTATAATTGTAACATCATGAGGATGGCTCTCCCTTAGACCTTCAGTTGTAATTCTTATGAATTTTGAATTTTTCCTTAGATCATCAATTGTTGCAGCACCAACATAACCCATGCCAGACTTTAATCCACCTACAAGCTGATAAACAACATTCTCAACCTTACCTTTGTAGGGTACAGCACCTTCAACACCTTCAGGAACGAATTTTGTTGAACCTATTTTTCCATATCTGTCTGAAATTCCCTTCTGTATCGCACCTAGAGATCCCATACCCCTGTATGTTTTGTATTTTTTTCCTCCAATTGTTATTTCCTGGCCAGGGGCTTCATCTGTTCCAGCAAGCAAATTCCCCAGCATTACTGTACTTGCACCTGCCCCAAGGGCTTTTACAACATCACCTGAATACCTTATGCCACCATCCGCTATAACAGGAATTCCGTATTTTTCTGCAATTTCTGCTGTTTCAGCTATTGCTTCAAGCTGCGGGACACCTACACCAGCAACTATTCTCGTTGTGCAGATTGATCCTGGGCCAATACCTACCCTCAATCCATCAATGCCAAGAGAAATTAAATCTTCTGCAGCTTTGGATGTTGCAATGTTTCCTGCAACAATATCAACTGAAATATTCTTCCTAATGTTTTTTATTCCATCCATTACCTTTTTGTTATGTGCATGGGCTGTATCAATAACAATAACATCCACACCCTCTTTTTCAAGTATCTGTGCCCTGTGAAGATCGAATGGACCAACTGCTGCACCAACAAATAATCTTCCATTTTTATCTCTTACAGATAATGGATACTTCTCCCTTTTCAGTATATCCTTTGCTGTTATCAGACCAACAAGTTTTCCGTCACCGCCAACTATAGGCAATTTTTCAATCCTGTGTTTGTGCATGATTTTCAATGCATCATCAATTGAAATTCCCTCATTGCCAACAATAACGTTCTTTGTCATTAGATCCTTTACCTTAACATTTTCTTCCTTTGAGAATCTTACATCCCTCTCAGTTATTATTCCAACAACTTTTTCTTTCTCAATAACAGGAAGACCAGCTATATTCCTTTCTTTCATTATATTTATGGCATCCTTTACACTCTCATCCGGTGATACTGTTACAACATCCCTGATTATCAAACTCTCCTCCCTTTTAACCCTCCTTACCATTTCCCTCTGCTCTTCCACCGTCTGATTCCTGTGTATTATTCCAATACCCCCCAGGTGTGCGAGGGCTATAGCCATTTCAGCCCCTGTAACCGTATCCATTGGTGAACTTACAATTGGTATGTTCAACCTTATGTTCTTTGTTAGTTTTGTTGTTACATTTACTTCATTCGGATCCACTGTTGTTAATGAAGGAATCAGCAAAACATCATCGAATGTTAATCCAAGCTTTATGTTCTGAAACTTTTCTATGAACATGTAAAATTGAATAATTTTTCATTATAAATAATTATCGTTTCTAAAAAAAATTAGGGGAAGGAGAGTGTTATGATTAAAACTGCAATTGCAAAAACAACGAGTGCTGTTCTGATAACACTGTTCATATTTCTGTTTATTATTGAAATTCCGAGTGTAGTGAAAAGAAGGAATGCTCCACCAAGTGAATAAATGATCTTTCCAACAATCTGACATACTCCCCGCACTAAAGTGCGAGAGTTCTGCGTATAGGTTCTCTAACGAGAACCATTTCACGCATATACTCGCCGTGTCCCGACGAGGGAGCAA
>JAVRLH010000035.1:0-9319 GCA_031961605.1 Thermoplasmatota archaeon | reverse complement strand
TGATAAAGGCTATGATAGCAGAGAGAATTTCAATTATCTTGCAAATAACAATGTAACACCAATAATACAGCCAAGAAAGAATGCAAGAACAAGAGCAAAGGTGGTGAGAGAAATCCATAAAATGGGTTTAGAGAATTGGAAGGAATCTGTTGAATACGGTGTAAGATGGAGGGTAGAAATATTCTTTTCAGCATTAAAAAGGGTGATGGGAGAAGTAATAAGAGCTAAAAAGACAATATATCAATTCCAGGAAGCTGCAATGAAGATCTTATGTTACTTTTTACTTAGAAAAAACACGGTGGTGAGCTAAAAATGATTAACCAAAAAGTTAGTTAACACACTTGCTTTTTATTCATTGTTTTTATGGTGGAAAAAAAGATTAAGTATAAGATCCTGATGTTAAATCATGCTTGAAATAAAATGTGAATACCATAATCACCTTAATAAAAAGTTCTTCAAGAAACAGGTTGTATTTAGCACAAGTTCTGAGGTACTAAACCCGGAGCTACCTTACCAAAAACACGGCGAGAAAGCCTCGCTTTTCAAAGCATGGATGAATCGCCGAAATGTTTATTAAGGAATTTTGTATATAATAAACCAGAGCATAAAGCTCTCTCGTCGGGACAAGGCGAGTATAAGGGTGAAATGGTTGTGATAGCCAAAACAACCTATACACTGAACCTTCGCATTTAAATGCGGAGAGTATGTCAGGATGACTTAGATTCACCATTAAAAGCAATTGTTGGTCCCATTACCAAAAAATATACGGGATACAACAATCCAATCTACACCGAAGACATTTGTGAAAATGGAAAGTGCATTTTAATTGGCATAGTGGATGAAATCGGTCTCAATCTAACACTTCAAGGCTTGAAAGGTGTTGGTGAGGATATGAATTTCACAATAACAAGGCTTGAAAAAATCTGAGTGATAAAATGGATGAAAAAATAAAGGCATATGTCCTCTTGATATTTTTGGGACTGATCTGGGGTTTAACATTTCCTCTCATTAAAGTAACACTGAATTTTGTAAGCGCATCAGCTTTACTAACATTCAGGTTTCTTATAGCATCATCTGTACTTTTCATTATTTATCCAAAGAATATTTTGAAATCAGACAGAAAATCTTTTCTTTATGGTTTTTTGATAGGGATTACACTCTTCTTTGGTTATCTCTTCCAGACCTTTGGTCTTGAGTATACAACATCATCACATTCAGGTCTTATAACAGGTCTTTATGTTGTTTTGGCACCATTGATTGCATATTTTCTGCTCGGGGAAAAAATAACTTTTAAAGTTGTTATTTCAATTTTTCTATCAATTCTTGGTCTTTCTCTGTTAACAGATTTTTATGAAACACACACCATGAATTTTGGTGATTTCCTCAGTTTTCTTTCTGCTATTAGTTACGCTTTTCAGATCGTTCTTGTGGATAAATATGTTAAAATTAAGGATCCTTCTGTGATAGTTTTCTTTCAGATTTTCACAGTTGGTATACTCAGCATTTTCCTTTTACCATTCAATTATTCATTTATTCCGGCATATTTTTCAATATTTTCAATACTTTTTTTGGGCATTGTTGCCACAGGTCTTGCAATTCTTATTCAGAACATTGCACAGAAAAAATTAACATCTGGTGAGGCATCAATTTTTCTCACATCAGAGCCAATATTTGCTGTTATTTTTTCTTACATATTCCTTGGTGAAACTTTGAGTTTAATATCCTTCACAGGTGCATTTCTTATCATAGTATCCATGGTCATAATGAGTTCACATACAAAAAATTAAAATTCAATTATTTTATGCACTAACCAATGAACATGGATGATGTTAAGACTAGTAAATTTCACTGGATTTTAACAACACTTGCATCCATGGGTGTTTTTCTAGACGGTTATGATCTTTCTGTGATTTCATTCTCAGTAATACCAATAGCACTTACATTTAACTTTTCATCAAGCAAAGACCCATTCCTTTATGGCCTGATTCTTTCCAGTGCTCTCATAGGCATGGCAATAGGTGGTGTTAGCTTTGGTTATCTTGCCGATAGAATAGGAAGAAAAACAATGTTTATAATAGATATGATCTTTTTTGTTGTTTTTGCTGCACTTTCAGCCTTTTCACAGAATATTTATCAATTAATAATATTCAGAATGCTTATGGGTGTTGGTATCGGTGCTGATTATCCAATAAGTTCAAGTCTTATAGCTGAATATGCACCTTCGAAAAACAGGGGAAAATTGCTCATTTACAGTATAATGTTTTACTGGATTGGAACATTTTTTGCAGGCATTGTTAACTACTTTTCACTCTATGCAGGAATTGAAAACTCATGGAGGTACGCTTTTCTTTTTGGTGCATTAATAGCAATTCCTGTAATATTTTTAAGGGATCTTATGCCAGAATCCATCAGATGGCTCACGGTGAAGGGTAAAAAGGAGAGGGCGGAAAAAATAGGAAAAGAAAAGCTCAACATAGATAAAATACCGGAGCAGAAAAATTATTCTATCATTGATCTTTTTAAGGGATATCTAAAATATACCCTTTTTGTTTTGATAGTTTGGTTCGGTTTTGATGTTGGATCCTATGGTCTCGGCTTCTATACACCTACACTTTACAGTTTATATGGAATAAAAAATCTTTATGAAATTGCTCTGTTCATGGCTATAACAGCACCTTTTCCAATAATTTCCTATATAATTTTGATGTTCGTTGTTGATAGGTGGGGAAGGAAATGGCCAACAGTTTTTGGATTTGCTGTGATGGCATCAATTTTCATTATACTTCCATTTTTCATTAGAATAAATCCCTATTATCTTTTACCAATGTTCATAATTTTTGCATCAATGGAGCAGTGGCCCGGCGGAATACTCAGCTTTGCCTATTCTGTTGAATTGTTCCCCACATCTGTAAGAGGTCTGGCACAGGGTCTTGCAACAACTGTAAGCAGAATAGGTGCAATAATAGGTGTTCTTTTATTCCCAGTTATAGAGAAAAGTTTCGGTCTCTTTTATGGATCCCTTTTCTTCCTTTCCTTTATACTTTTATCCCTCTTTTTAACACTTTTCCTTGCACCAGAAACGTCTTCACTTTCACTTGAGGATGTTTCAGAAAGATTGGGCTCAGAAAAACACATACATTGAAATTTTTTTATATTATATCCCTTTTTGTTAATTCATCCAATGTTATAACATACTCAGCATGGCTCCATACAAGTGGTGAAACAGATAGTGGTGATCCATCGTATGGGTTTATCTGTTCAGGTAAAACACCTGATCTTTGAGCATGTTCTGTTACCCATTTAAGAAGAGAAATTGATCTTTCCCTGTCCCCAAACATGGCAAAATACCTTGATGCCCATAATGTTGTGATTATCCATGGGTTTCCTGGTATGCTTTTATCATCCTTCACTCTCTGGTACATATCACCCTCATACCTTGCAATTCCACCAATTGTTTTAACCCATAATTTATCCATGATTATTTCCATATTTCTTTTTATTTTTTCATCATTTGGTTCCTTCATACCGAAAAGGAAGAGTGCCATATTCTGTGAATCAACTGTGAAGTCAAGTTTTCCATTTATTATGGATCTTGCGTAATAACCTTTTTCCTTTGAATAGAATTTTTCCTCATATGACCTTGACATTTTTTCCGCAGCCTGGTTATATTTATCCATCAACTCATAATCCTTGAACGTTTTTGCAAATTCACTTGCAGCTTTCAAGGCAGCGTAAGTTACTGCAACAGTGTATGTATGCACACCAAACCTCTCTTCCCAGAGATCAAAGGATGGTTTGGGCAAACCATCTTCATCCGTGAATGTAATAAGAAAATTTGCCGCTTTTTTTATCAAATTCTCATAAAGTGGGAAAAAGTATTCAATATCAAGAGACTGTAAATAATACTGCCAGAGTGACCATATTACAAGTGATGTTTCATCCTCCTGAATCGGAATTATTTCCTCATCGTTTATTATCCTTGGTATCCAGCTACTTGCCACTGTCCCATCAGGTGAGTATTTATGGTGGAAATAACCTTCCCTGGATATTGTTGAAAGGGCAAAGTCAAAGAATTTTCTTGCAGAGCTGTAGTGTAATGTCTTTGTGAGAGCATATGCACCTATTGATGCGTCCCTGGGCCAAACATAATAGTAACCATCCCTGCTATTTTTAAGTATATCACTATCAGACGAAGCCATCAATGCACCATAGTTGTTCATATGTATTCTTATTATGAACTGCGATTTCCTGAAAAGTGAAATCATGTCCTGTGGTAGGTTTATGTCTCTTTTTTCATTCCACACTGCCCAGTAATTTGCAGTTCTGTAGAACATTTCCCTTAACTTTTCAAGTGATAATCCATCCTTCAATTTATATAGGGATTCCTGATTTTCCTGTGCAATTATGTAATAGTATAATTCCCTTGTTTCGCCGGGGGAAAGGAATATTGTATGGCCTATTACGGAATCAACAGAACCTATGCCAACTGGGTTAAAGGACAGTTTTCCATCCTCTGCATCCTTCCATGTTCCTTCGTATCCACCTATACCTTTAATACCTATAGCATACTGATCCATTGAATGGTTCAAATCATCAATAGATGATATAAGGAAATTTCTCCTATTTTTGTAGTGTATGATTGAATTAACCTTTGGATCATAAAATGCAGTGTCTCCAATATCATTACCGTATATGTAAAAATCCTGATGGAAAAACAACTTAATTTCCTGCTGTGTATTACTTGAATTCTTAACAATTATTTTTCTAACGTAAATATCATCATAAATATCAACAAAATCGTTACTATTCAACTTTATATTTCCAACATCATATTCAACATCACTTACAAGTGTGTCATCAAGGTAATCCATTTTTTTTATGAATGATCTGTCAAACCAGTTAAAGGATCCATCAGTTGATATGCCATATCTGAAAGGATGTCCAACAACATGGTTTTCAGATTGATCATGGGAATAGTAAATGTCAACAATTCTGTAATCCCTGTCAAAACTCACAAGCAACCTTCCATTTCCAATTGGAATATACCTTACCATTGTTTATTTTATA
Source organism: Thermoplasmatota archaeon (assembly GCA_031961605.1). Taxonomy (GTDB): domain Archaea; phylum Thermoplasmatota; class Thermoplasmata; order Thermoplasmatales; family ARK-15; genus JAVRLH01. The sequence goes on along the minus strand of JAVRLH010000035.1, from coordinate 4,252 downwards.
TAAAACAGTCCTTAAAAGTTTTTCCCCTCGATCGGAAAAATTCTTATATTATTAAAGGTATCAATTTTCCATGTTAAATTACAATGAAGAGTGGTTATTGAGTAATATGAATGGCAGTTATTCATCATCCTCTGTGAGTTTTGCCAACTTAAGAACATACCATGGTTTGTGTGTGAAAAATGCTGGAAAAAATTATGATCGTTTTGTTTTGCTTTCAAAGCTTTATGAGGATTTAATTCTCAATGGAAAAACTTATAGTTTGGATACAAATTATTACAGAGATACTGTTTACCCTAAAGGATATTCCTATTTGATTGATTTTGAAAACGATTTTATTCCCAATTTTACATTCAAGATAGATGATTTAAAAATAAAAAAGAGCATAGTTATGGATCCATATGAGGACTGGATTGTTATAAAATATGAATTTTTCAACAATTTACCATCAAAATTCTACCTTCATCCACTCTTTGCCTTTAGAAACTACCATCTTGCTTTGAGAGAAAGAAAAATGAATATGGAGATTAAAAATGGTGAAGAGTTCATTTATGAAAATTTTTATGTTAAGATTAAAACTGATGGAATATTCCATGAGGACAGGAATTGGTTTTACAATTTTCAGTATCCCATTGACAGGGAAAGGGGATCAAACTATGAAGAGGATCTTTACCATGCAGGATACTTTGAAATAGATGATCCAAAAAAGGTTATTGAAATAAAGTTATCATGTTCTGAAGGGTACCCTGAATCTTTCGATAAAACAAAGAAAAAAATGTTAAAATTAAGATCATTCAGGGGTGAAATAAAAGATGTTGTTGTAAAATCAACATTTTTTGTAACAAACGATGATATAATTGCAGGATTTTACTGGTTTGGCCCATGGACCAGGGATACAATGATATCCATGCCCGGTATACTTCTCTTACAGAAAAAGTACAATACTGCAAAAAGAATACTTGAAAAATATTCATCAATGGTCCAGAATGGTATTCTTCATTCAACACTTTCATTTGAAAGTCCTGCCATAGACACATCCCTATGGTTAATCTATGCTATCTACAAATATTACATTTATACAAAAGATGATGAAAAGGTAAAAAAAATTTATCCTGTTATTCTTAACATTATAGAATCATACGTAAAAGGAAATGATTATGTTTCACTTGAGGATCATCTTTTGAGGGCAAAGAAACCAAGGCTAACATGGATGGATGCAAAAACAGGCGATGTTATATTTAATCCACGTGTTGGCTTACCTGTTGAAGTTAATGCCCTATGGTTCAATGCATTATCCATTGCAAATTTTTTTGCAAAAGAGCTAAAAATGAAACCCTTACCATATTTGGAAAATATGATCCCTTTGGTTAAGGATGAGTTCAGGGAAAGGTTTGTTGATGGAAACAGGATACTTGATACAGCAAATCCAGATGATTACAGTCTTAGACCGAATTTCATCCTTGCCTTTTCCCTTCCATTTCCAGTTATGGAAAAATTTTCAAATTTTTCAGATCAAGTTGATTCAAAACTTTTAGTTGATTTTGGACTTAGATCACTTTCACCCGATGATCCAAATTATGTTGGAAAATACCAGGGTGATCAGTACCATAGGGATATGGCATACCATAATGGATCCGTTTGGCCATGGTTAATGGGCCCATATATTACAGCATCTGTCAGGGATGGAAAAGATAAGGGGGAGATGATTGGAAAATTGAAAAATCTTTTATCGTTAAAGAAAATACCTGAGATATTTGATGGTGATTATCCGCATGAACCACGTGGGTGCATAATGCAGGCATGGAGTTATGGAGAATTAATCAGGGCATACCATGAGGATCTTTATGATGCAAAGAATTCATTTAAATATTAAGGTTTTAATATGAAAGTAGCAGTTATAGGCTGGGAAATACCACCTGCTTTTACTGGTGGTCTGGGCATCCATACATACAACCTTTTTGGAGAATTGAGTAAATTTATTGATATAGATCTATATGTTCCCTATTTAGGTCCTTTATATGATCATTACCCCTTTAATGTTATCCCTGTTGAAATAGGAATCAGGGGAAAGATCGGAGACTATGGATCCATTTCCTACGATTTTTATGAGGCTGTAAATAGGTATAATGCTTTACTGAGTGAAATTAAATATCTTGGGGGTGCAAAAATAATTCATTGCCATGACTGGATAACGTTCAGGGCAGGTATTGCACTAATGGAGAAATTTAATTTACCCCTTGTTCTGACCGTGCATAGTACGGAAGTAGATAGATCTGGTGGATTTTATCCTCAGAATTGGATAATGAAAATAGAGAGAGAAGCTATGGAAATGGCTGATAGGATAATTGCTGTTTCACATTACACAAAAAAGTTAATCATGAATATATATAACATTCCATCCAATAAAATACATGTTGTTCAAAACGGTGTTGGAAAACGTTTTATTTCTTTACCTGAGAAGGATTACCAATCAACAGGTAATGTTCTTTATTTTGGTAGGATCACCACTCAAAAGGGGCCATTTTTCTATGTTGAGGCTGCCTCAAAGGCAATAGAGATGCACAAAAATCTGAAATTTGTTATTGCAGGTACAGGAGATCTTTTGAATGAAACAAGGGAACTTGCTAAAAGTATGCTTCCTGAGGGTAGTTATGATTTTAAAGGGTTTGTTGATTACAATGAGGCTTTCAATTTATACAGAAACAGTGATGTATTTGTTCTACCTGCTGTCTCTGAACCATTCGGAATTACCGTTCTTGAATCCATGTGCTCCGGTACACCTGTAATAATAAGTAAAACAACAGGTGTGGGTGAATCATTAAGAAATGTTTTTAGGGTTGATTTCTGGGACACTGACCTTATTGCAGAATACATTGTTGGAACAGTAAAGTATAAGAGTCTTAGAAAAACACTGGGTATTCAGGGTATGAATGAAGCCAGAGGATTTACATGGGAAAAGGCAGCAAAGGATACACTGGAGGTGTATAAAGGATTATGAAGTACGTTGTTGTGTTTCTTGAGGTTCACCAGCCCAGAAGGCTGAGAAGATACAGGATGCAGGATATAGGAAAATTTCATGATTATTTCTGGGATGACTATAATTCAAAAATAATGGAAAGGATTGCAAGGAATTGTTATATTCCAACATTAAAAATATTCTTGGAGAATGAAATAAAAGTGAATTTATCATTAACAGGTGTGTTCATAGAGCAGGCAAAGAAATTCACACCCGAAGTTATGGATGAATTTAAGGAATACATCAGTTCAGGTCTTTCGGAATTGTTGGCGGAAACATATTACCATAGCCTTTCATCCATCTGGAGCGAAAATGAGTTTTTTGAGCAGGTGAAAATGCAGCTTGAATTGTTGAAAAGAGAATTCAACATGAGTCCAGAATCATTCAGAAACACAGAACTTATCTACAACGATAACATTGGGAAAATTGTAAAGAAAATGGGATTTAAAAGAATTCTTGTTGAGGGAACTGATGCCATTATTGAAAAGCATTCTCCAAATTATATATATAGATCTCCAGATAATCTTTCGTTATTTTTGAGGAATTATAGATTGAGCGATGATATATCATTCAGGTTTTCAAACTGGAAATGGTCAGAGTATCCTCTAAAAGCTGATAAATATGCAAAATGGATAGATTCCACCCCAGGTAATGTTGCAAACATTTTCATGGATTTTGAAACATTTGGAGAACACCAGGTTGCAGAAACAGGTATATTTGAATTCTTGAAATATTTGCCAAAGGAATTGGGGAAGAAGGGTATAGAGATGTTAACATTAAGGGAGGCGGATGAAATAATCCCAGAAAGAGAGGAATTGAGCATTAAAGATACAATATCATGGGCGGATACAAGAAGGGATCTTTCCCCCTGGCTTGGAAACGAAATGCAGAGGGAAGCATTTAAGGAATTGATCAATTTAAAAAGAAAGGATCAGGTATGGAGAAACCTTCAAACATCAGATCACCTTTACTATATGTCAACAGGAATATCACAGGACATTGAGGTGCATGAATACTTTAATCCCTACAAATCACCCTACGTGGCATTTTTAAATTTCATGAATATACTGAATGATATGAAAAATATATGAATCCTGAAAATTTAGAATTCATTCTTCAAAAAAATTAAAATTTATACCCTATGGCGCCGATTAACCGTTAGATAAATTTGGTATTTTCTTCTATTTTTCCTAGTTCAGCACATATTTTCTAGAACTTTATTTATTATGTGGTATTTAC
>JAVRLH010000034.1:0-9450 GCA_031961605.1 Thermoplasmatota archaeon | reverse complement strand
GAGTTTGCTTGAGAGCTGGAAATTTGCCAAGAAGGTTCTCCGTATACGCTGCTAACCCCTCCCTGTGATCCATCTCCAGATTGAGGACTATTGTACCAGACCGATTGATTCTGGAATCCAGTGGTACCAGTACCATCCTGAGATGGAGTACCTGTTAAAATTGCCTGCGTACCTCCAACTGCCAGAGTTCCGTAGGTATTAAATCCTACAGTTGCAGGAAAACTAGGAGATGCATTGCCGGTATTTCCATCATCACCGGATGATGCTAAAATTGTAATACCTCTGGCAGCAGCTTCCTGTTCATAAGAATTCCATGTAGAATCATTGGTATCTCCACCTCCCCAAGAATTTGATATAGCCACAACATTATTAAGTGCAGAAGGTGCTCCACTTGGTGGACTGAGTATGTCTGCTAATGCATCATCAAGCTCAGACTCAGATCCACCATTGGTGGATCCAGGCCCGTACACTTCAACTACAGTTGCACCCGGTGCCATACTGCCTACCATCTCTAAATCAAGTGTACTTTCATAATTTGCCTCGGTGGAATCATTTGCTGCAGACGGTCCGGGAGGAGCTGCTCCTTCAATAGGATAACCAATTATTGTAGGTTTGGGTTCATTTGATGGCAAAGTCTGGTTAAAATATGATGATATATCTGATGGGACAAATGCTCCAACTTGATTACCATTTGAATCCACCCCACCCCATAGTATTGTCGCTACTGTCAAATCCGTTGGATACCCTTTCTGATACAACAAATTAAGTTGATATGGAACTTGCAAATCAGATCCATAAAGTATTTGACTACTTCCGCTGCCCGTGAAGTCGGGTTTTATGTGCAAATCAAAATGAGCTCTGTACTGGTCACTCAATCCTACAACATTGATCACATTAGTGGCTATATAAGAAGGTAGATACAATGGAGATACAGGAGCATAAAATTGAGATGTACCTCTTTTCAAATCAAATAAGCTTGTATGAAACAAACTTTCATACTGTGCTACCGAACCATATAATAATATAGATACTCTATCCTTGTAAGTACTGACCTGCAAACCATAAGACTCAAAATAGTTAACAAGTAAGTTGTATGTGGTTATACTTGGAGAATATTCGTTTATAAATTCCTGCTGTGTAAGATATTTGTGGTAATAAGGAGACTTGGGATTTTGTAATTCAGCAAGAAAATTTTGCAATTGTTCACTGTTTCTGTAAGGCAATGTTACCAAAACATACAATTTTTCATTTGGGTTCAAAGGCTTAATTTTCATTACGCTACCTGAACTGATTACCCCTCCGATACTATTGGGCAACATAACTAATTGCATATTCAAAGTATTAGCTTTTGTAGAGTTTAATGGTGTCGCTTGTACAACTGTTGCTAAACCGCCCATTAAAAAAAATAGGGTTGTAGCTATGACCAATACCAATTCTAGATTTCTATGCCTATTCATAATAAAAACACCCCTTTGGGAATTGCCACCATGAATCCTGCTATCAGATTCCAATATAAATAATTTTCTAAATTGCAGATTCTCCGTATGTCTGACTGATGTCAGATAAACATAAATAGAGGGAAATAATTTTTTAGTTTATGATCAAACAAAATAAACTCCTCCAATAAACAATTTTAAAGAACTTAAAAAAATTTTTCAATGAATCTCTGGATTCTATATTTGAACAAAAAGTAGCATTTCAATCAAGTATAATGCAAGAGAAATATCATTTAATTTGCAAAATGCCATGCGAATGATGAATACTTTGAAGAATTTGTAAGGAATCAAGGTTCTTCAAAATTCTCTTCAGTTGATACAGTTTATAGAAGACTTCACGAATCATTGAATTTTAAAATTATAGATCCTCTAATTGAAGATTCTGTTAGAATTGGAAAGGAGTCAAACAATATGGGATACTACAAAAAAATCTAAAATGAGGAAAATATAAATACTATCATTTTATCCATTAAAGTGAATGAAAGCATATAGCGGTCATATATTGTTCGATAATAAATTACAGTGGAAAGATCTTGGAAAAATCTATCCGGATTTGTTCAGATTATTCATTAATGAAGCAAAGATTTTGGAAATGGAAATAAATCTACCTGAGGTTGTTCTATTTGAAAATATGCTCGACATAAAGAAAAATAGAAAACCTGAAGGATACAACAGGGAAGGAAAACTGAGGTTTTATTTCATAGAAAATGAAAGGAAGGAATTGATTGTTGTAAGGGACAAGGCTGTTCCTTGTGAAGAAACAAGGTATGTTACAGAAAAATTAAGTAAATTTTTATCATCAAAGAGAATAAAGCATAATGTTGAATGGGATAAAATGTTCCTTATAGAGCTGAGGAGGAGGAAAAGATGAAGGTTAGGGATGTAATGACAAAAAATGTTATAACGTTATCACCAGACATGACCATAAAGGAGGCAATGGAAATTCTTGTAAAAAATAACATTGGAGGTGCACCAGTAACAGTGAATGGAAAACTTGTTGGTATATTAACACAGAGAGATGTTCTAAGCTATCTTGATATAGCCTACAAAAGGCAGGGTTGGATATTTGTTCCAACACCTTTCGATATAATTGAGATCCCCAGGGTTACAGCATTACCTTATGAAAAATTCACAGAAATATATCATTCAATGGGAAATGAAAAGGTTAGTGAGGTAATGCAAAAGAAAGTTTATGTTGTTAAGCCCGATGATAACATTGAGGATGCAATACAACTTTTGGGAAAAGGTAAGGTGAACAGATTACCTGTTGTTGATGAAAACAATAATGTTGTTGGCATAATAACAAGGGGGGATATTTTAAGGGCTTTACAATCACTTAGGGATCAATCACCACCATAGAGAATAATCTCTGAAAATTTGGATATATATTCCATATCAACATCAATGTGCAATTTATGCCCTTCATGGTATTTAATTTCATTGGGAAATACTGTCGTTTTGCATGTATCGCACCAAAAATAATTTATTCTCAGATTCCTGATTTTATCATTCCTTTTCTTAAAATTATTGCATTTTATTTTTTCATTAAACATTACATTTCCGAAATTTTCACTTCTTCTGAAAAGGCAAACAACCTCATTGTTAATCAGACCACCATAAACACAGTTATCACATATCATACAGCTAAACAATCCAAGCGTTTTATTTAAATTTTTCTAATTATCTTTAATTTTTTTCAGAAATTATTTACATAATGTAAAAAATCTTAAATATAGATTTTTGTTTAAACTTAATTGGATTTATCATGATAAACATAGATAGTTTTTCTGAAAAAATTTATGAAACATCCAGAGAACCAATCAACAAAAAAGCATTTAAATTGCCTAAAGGAAGGGTATACATAATAAAGGAAAGGTGTAAGGAATGCGGTTACTGCTGGACCTTCTGCCCCAAGGAAGTTTTGGAAAAATCGGATTATGTTAACAAAAATGGCTATCATCCACCAAAAATAAGGGAAGGAAAGGAGGATGCATGTGTTGCCTGCGGTATGTGTGAAGCAATTTGCCCTGATTTTGCTATTTTTGTTGAGGAGGTGAAGGAATGAACAATAAACTCCTCAAGCCTGGAGAATACTTTATGAATGGAAATTTTGCATGCGCTGAAGGGGCCCTCATTGCAGGACTGAACTTCTATGCAGGGTATCCAATAACACCATCAAGTGAAATAATGGAAAGGTTGAGTTATAGGTTACCTCAGGTTGGCGGCCATTTCATAGCCATGGAGGATGAAATAGGAAGCATGGCTGCAATTGTTGGTGCATCAAACGCAGGGGCAAAGGCCATGACAGCAACATCAGGTCCAGGTTTTTCCCTTATGCAGGAGAATATAGGTCTTGGTATAATAACAGAAACACCAGTTGTTGTTGTGGATGAGATGAGAGGAGGACCATCAACAGGTCTACCAACAAGGGTTGGTCAAGGAGATGTTATGCAGGCCATGTGGGGAACGCATGGTGATCATGAGGCAATAGCTTATGCACCAAGCAGTGTTCAGGAAATGTTTGATTTAACAATTAAAGCGTTCAATACAGCTGAAATTTACAAGCAGCCAGTTTTTGTAATGACGGATCAGGTTATAGGTCATATGTCGGAAAAACTTGTTGTTAAGGATTATGATAAATATGAAATAATAGAGAGGAAAATTAGAGATTACCCTGATCCAATCGGAAAGGTTCATGATTATTCTAAGGATTATGTACCAATGGTCATTGCTGGTAGAGGGTTCAGGTACAATATTGATAGTCTCACGCATGATGAAAGGGGATATCCATCAAACGAACCTGATGTTGAATGGAGAATGGTAAAACATCTTGTTGAAAAGATAAGGAAAAGTGAAGATAGTATTGTTGAATACTCTGAATTCATGGTTGATGATGCAGAATTTTTAATAATTGCCTATGGAATAACATCAAGATCTGCAATTAAGGCCATAAAGGATCTCAGATCAGAGGGCATTAAGGTTGGTCTTTTCAGGCCAATTACACTCTGGCCTTTTCCAAAGAAAAGGATTGTTTACTTAAGCGAAAAGGTAAAGAGGATATTTGTACCTGAAATAAACTTCGGTCAATATTCACATGCTGTTAGTGAACATTCAAGGGTTGAAGTTGAAGAAATCAGCTTCCCACCAGGAAGTGTTCCGGATCCAGACGTTATGGTGAAAAGAATCAGGGGGTATGTTAAATGATTGAGAGTGAAATAAAACACCCAAAGGATATTTATCTAAGAAGCGAAAGGTTTCCGCACATATGGTGTCCGGGCTGTGGCTTGGGGATTGTTCTAAAAAGCTATGTTGATGCAATATCAAAGTTAGATATACCTCTTGAAAACCATGTTCTTGTTTCAGGCATAGGTTGTACTGCAAGGTTACCTGGTTATGCAAATGTTGATTCATACCATACAACGCATGGAAGGGCTGTTGCTTTCGCCACAGGAATGAAAATAGTGAATCCTGATCTTCAGGTTACAATAATAAGTGGTGATGGTGATTTATTCAACATAGGAGGGAATCATATAATACATGCTGCAAGGAGAAACATGGATTTACTTGTAGTATGCGTTAATAATTTCAATTATGGAATGACTGGTGGCCAGCATGGCGCAACCACACCTGAAGGTGCAAGAACATCCACAACACCATACGGTAACATTGAGCATTCTTTCAATTTACCGTACATTATGGCATCCCTTGGTGCATCATATGTGGCAAGATGGACAACTTTACATGTTAGACAGTTAACAAAGTCAATAATGAAGGGAATGAAAGTTAAGGGTTTTTCATTCATTGAAGTTGTTTCACCATGTCCTCCAAACTTTGGAAAACTGAACAATTTCCCGGAGGGTCTTGATGAAATGAACTTTTTCCTTGGCAATTCTGTACAGGACAACAATGCAAAGCTTGATGAAATAGATCTGGACTTTTCTGGAAAAAAACCCATTGTTGTTGGTGAATTTGTTCAAAAGGTAAGACCATCATACATTGAATTAGAAAAGGAACTAATTAGAAAAGCAATGGAGGCACCATAGATGAAAAAGGACATAAGGGTTTATGGTTATGGCGGACAGGGAATAATTACACTTGGCCATCTGATTGGTGAAAGTGCTGTTGAGGATAAAAAGGAAGTAATAATGACGGAAGAATACAGTCCTTACATAACAGGAGGATGGTCAAGGGCGGATCTTATCATATCGGATGAAAAGATAGACTATCCACTGATTTCAGGAATAGATTATCTAATAACACTTTCACAGGAAGGTCTTGATGTTAACATATCTTTTCTTAACAATGATGCGAAAATCTTTCTGGACAGCGATCTTGTGAACTATTCATCAGTAAAGGATCATGATGTTATTGCAATAAAAGCAAAAAAGATTGCTGAAAAGATTGGGAATCCCAGGGCAATGAACATAATACTTTTCGGTACTTTTATTTCAAAGACAAACATTGTTTCAAAAGAGTCTGCAATTAACGCAGTAAAGAAAAGATTCCCCAAATATGCAAAATCAAACGTTGATGCTTTTGAAATAGGTCACAGTGGTGGTTACCATGAGTGATACAGTTATGGTGATTGGTGGTGGTATTGCAGGTATACAGGCATCACTGGATCTTGCCGAGGCAGGTGTTAAGGTAATACTTGTTGAAAAATCCCCTGCAATTGGAGGTAAGATGGCAGCACTTGACAAAAATTTCCCAACGCTTGACTGTTCAATATGTATTGAGGCACCAAAAATGAGCGATGTAATGCACAATCCAAACATAACCGTTCTCACATTAGCTGAAGTTAAGAATGTTAAAGGTAATGGTGGAAACTTTGAAGTTGAAGTTTATCAAAAACCAAGGTTTGTAACAAGTGAATGCACGGCCTGTGGTCTTTGTGTTGATGTTTGTCCACAGCTTACAAAAAATGAATTTGACATGAACCTTGCTGCTAGAAAAGCAATTTATACGCCATTTTCACAGGCTGAACCAAACACATACGTTATTGATATTGATACATGCCTGAACGATCCTCCAAACTATTTACCCTGTAACAGGTGTACGGATGTATGCGGTCCAAATGCAATAGATTTTTCAATGAGACCAAAAACCCATAAATTAAAAGTTGGTGCAATAATTGTTGCAACAGGATTTGATCTCCTCAATCCTGAACTTTTGCCTGAGTTTGGATATGGATCTGATCCAGATATTTTAACATCCTATGAATTTGAAAGATTGTTGAATCCTGCAGGTCCAACAGAAGGTGAACTTTTAAGACCAAGCGATGGTAAACATATTGAAAAACTGCTTTTTGTTTTATGTGCAGGTTCAAGGGATCAGAGGTTTGTTCCCTACTGTTCAAGAACCTGCTGCATGTATTCAATTAAGGAGGCAATACAGGCGAAGGATCATGGAATTAAGGATGTTGCAGTCTATTACATGGACATTAGAGCATATGGAAAAGGTTTTGATGCATTCTTCGAAAGATCAAAGGAAGAAGGAGTTAGGTACATAAGGACAAGGCCAAGGTTTGTTGGAAGAGAGGGTGGTGAATTAAAGGTAAGATATGAAAAAACGGACACTGGTGAAATAGTTGAAGAAAAATTTGATACAATTGTTCTTGCAACAGCATCAATTCCGAGCAGGGGGACAAAGGATCTTGCAAACGCTCTTGGTATTGAACTGAACGAATATGGTTTTTTCAAAGCATCTTTTAAAAATCCAGTGGGATCATCAAGAGAAGGTATTTTTGTTGCAGGATGTGCTTCTGGACCAAAGGATATACCTGATAGTGTAACGGAGGCTTCTGCCGCTGCAGCAGCAGCACAGGAATATATTAAAAAGAGAGAATGGATAGAGACAGAAAAGGCAGAGCCATTACCTTTATCCGAGGAATCAAGGATAGGTGTATTTCTTTGCGATTGTGGAACAAACATTGCAGGTGTTGTAAATGTTAAGGAAGTTGCAGAAAAGGTAAAGAATATACCCAATGTTGTTTATGTTGAAGAGAATAGATATACATGTGCTGGAAGCACGCAGGACAACATTGTTAAAAAGATTAGAGAGAACAATTTAAACAGGGTAATAATTGCAGCCTGTTCATTAAAAACACATGGTGTAACTTTCCGTAGAGTACTTGAAAGGGCAGGTCTTAACCCATATTTCCTTGAAATGCCAAACATTAGAAATCTTGATTCATGGGTACATAAAAATGAGAAAGAAAAGGCAACGGAAAAGGCATATGAAATGATTCTCATGTCAGCATACAAGTCAAAGTACCTTAAACCCCTGCAGGATCTGGAGTTCCCTGTAACAAAGAGAGCGATTGTTATGGGTGGTGGTCCTGCCGGATTGAGTGCAGCAATTGCACTTGCAAAAAGCGGTATTGAAACGCATCTGATTGAAAAGAGCGATAAACTTGGAGGAATGCTTAACGAATTGAAAGACCTTGCCCCCTATGGTATAGATCCAAAAACACTTATGGATGATCTTATAAATGAAGCAAGGGAGGTGGGTGTGAACATCCATCTTTCAACAAAGATTGAAAAGATTTCTGGCTTTGTTGGTAATTTCAATGCAATACTATCAGACAAATCATCCATAGATTTTGGTGCTTTGATAATAGCATCAGGTGCTGAACCTTACATTCCCAATGAATTTGGTTATGGAAACAATGAGAAGGTAATAACATCCCTTGATCTGGAAAAAAATATGAAAAATATTAACGAAAAAAATGTTACAATAGTTTCCTGCATTGGTTCAAGGGGAAATGGAATGGGCTGTTCAAGGTTCTGTTGTTCCACAATGATAAATCAGGCAATAAGATTAAGGGAAACTGGAAAGAATGTAAGGGTTCTTTACAAGGATATTAGAGCATATTCAATGTACGCAGAAGATCTTTATTTAAAAGCAAGCAAAATGGGTGTTCAGTTCTTCAGGTATGACCCTGATAGTTTACCGCAGAACGTTATAAAGTTTGAAAATGGTGAGGTTACATTCAAAGATTTATTAACTGATAAAGATATTTCAATACCCACAGATCTCCTAGTTTTGAACATTGGTATGAGACCAAGGGATGATAATGTATTTTCACAGCTCACACTTTCCAAAGATGAAAACGGTTTTCTCCTTGAGCTACATCCAAAGCTTGGACCTGTGGAAGATGCAATAGCAGGTGTTTTTCTTGCAGGAACATCACAGGGTCCAAAGGATGTTCATGAAGCAATGCTACAGGGTTATGCAACTGCATCAAAGGCAGCAGGAATTCTCTTTAAGGATAGAATAAAAAAGGAACCAATCGTGGCACAGATTGATCTGGACAAATGCATAAAATGCATGAGCTGCGTTAAAGTTTGCAGATTCGGTGCAATAACAGGTGAACTTAAAAAATGGATAAAACTTAATCCAGCATTATGTCAGGGCTGTGGAGATTGTGTTGCCGAATGCCCTGTCGAAGCAATAACAATTCCAAATTTCACAGATCTGGATATTATTGCACAGATAGATGCTGCAACAGAAAAGGATCCTGATAAAAAGGCAATTGTATTCACCTGCAACTGGTGCTCCTATGCAGGTGCAGATCTTGCTGGAATATCAAAGATACAGTATCCACCGAGTGCAAGAATAATAAGGGTCATGTGTTCAAGCAGGATTTCACAGAAACTTGTCATGCATGCATTTGAAAGAGGTGCTGCAGTTGTTGCTGTAACAGGTTGCCATATTGGTGATTGCCATTACAACTATGCAAACCTGGATACTCAGAGAAGGTTTGAAAGATGGAGAAAATTCCTCCAGGCAAGGGGTATAAACCCTGAAAGGTTACTGTTACAATGGATTAGTGCTGCAGAAGGCATAAGGTTCGCACAGTTTATTAAAAAGCTTGATGATTTAATTAAGACAATACCGAAGGAGGAGATTGAAAGCACTCCTAAAAAGCTGAGGGGATCAAAATGATAAGTAT
>JAVRLH010000033.1:0-9804 GCA_031961605.1 Thermoplasmatota archaeon | reverse complement strand
AATGAAAGGTATTTTATACCTTCACCAATAAACTCAACGAATTTTCCAACAACCTTTTTTGATCTTAAGAATTGAGTAATGGATAAAACAATATCCGTTGCGGTTACACCCGGTTTAGGTTTTCCAGTTAACTTAACACCAACAACCCTTGGTATTTCCATGTAAATTGGCTCACCAACAACAACAGCCTCAGCCTCAATTCCTCCAACACCCCATCCTAGAATACCAAGACCGTTGATCATTGTTGTGTGTGAATCCGTTCCTATTAAGGTTTCAGGGAATAAGTATCCGTTCTTTTCCATAACAATGCTTGATAAATACTCTGTATTGATCTGGTGAATTATTCCATTCCCCGGCGGAACAACCCTGAAATTCCTGAAAACCTTTGTTGCCCATTTGAGCATTGAATACCTTTCACCATTCCTTTCATACTCAAGTTTTTTGTTCAATTCTATGGCGTAAGATGTACCAAAATAATCAACCTGAAGAGAATGGTCAATAACAAGATCCACTGGTACAACGGGATTTATTTTGTTTGGATCCCTTCCCATCCTCTGAACAGCATTCCTCATTGCAATAAGATCTATTACAACAGGTACACCCGTATAGTCCTGAAGAATTACCCTTTCTGGATAAAATGGTATTTCAACCTGTTCCCTTTTAATTATGCTTTCAATGTGTTCAATTTTAACTTCACCTTTCCCAAGTCTCCTCAAAAGATTTTCAATCATTATTTTCAAAGAGAATGGAAGATTTTTAACACTGTAACCGTACGATTCAAGATCCTCAATCCTGAAATATTTGTATGTTTTGTTCCTTACCTTCAATTCCCTTTCATTAATTTTAACATCCATATTAAACACCTTTCCCATCAATCGAAAAATAAGATTTAAAATTTTCTTATGGACATAGTGCTATTCTCCTTGACCAAAGGCAATCGCCGCATGATGGAGTATTGCCTTCACAATCAAGGTCAGTGTTTAAAACAAAATTGCATGATTTGCTTGAGAAAACACAATCAATACATGATGGATATATTGATGATTTCACAATCCATCTGAATTTTCTGTATTGTAAATCCTTCCATATATCAATAAGACTCCTTTCCCTTATGTTTCCAAAGGAAATGAAATGAACATCCTTTTTTCTTCCAAATATGTATTCCTTATATGAATGCAAAAATCTGTAACAGGGAACAACATCACCATTCCATGATATTACAGTACTTTTTCTTTCCATAAAATCGCATATTCTTTCTGTTTTCAGTTCAAATTCCGCCATATTTACCTCCATCCTGTACGTGAATGCCTTCTTCAAAAATTCATCAATTATTGATTTATCAATCGATCCATCGTAAAGTATTTCATTCGTCTGTGATGAATCAAGTGGGATTAAATTTGAAACGAGGATCTTTGATACACCCATTTCATCAGCTATGTCAGGTATTTTTGGTAATGTACTAATGTTTGATTTCATGGCAAGAAATTCAATCTCTATTTCAGGATAATCCGATCCATGCTTTTTCTTCAATTCACTTAACCTTTTTAGATTATTGTAAACAATATTTTTTGATATTCCCCTTATGTTTAGAAAAATTTCCTCCGATGGTGAATCAAATGATATTGTCACCTTTTTTACACCTTTTTTTACAAATTTTTCTGCTATTTTTTCATTCATAAGTGTTCCGTTTGTTGAAACCATTATTTCCTTTTTTTCAACCATATCCAAAAATTTCAAAAATTCCGGATGAACCAATGGTTCACCAATGCCTCCAAAATGAAAGATCTTAGCGGTTTCAATTTTGTTTATTTCATCAATCAACTTTAAAAACAATTTTTCATCCATATATCCAATTTCCTCATTCCAGTATCTCCTGAAACACATTTTGCAGTTCAGGTTGCATGCGTTTGTTATTTCCACATAAATTTTAATAAGAGGATCATCAAGGAATTTTATCTCAGCATCATTAAACTTCAAATGCATGAAGGAAATGAAAACATCAAGAATTTAATTTTTTTCATTTGTAAAAATAAATAATAGATTTTCGAAATATTTAAATATAAGTTACTTATATCATTATTGTGATAAATAAGTTAAACAGATTTGGAGACATAGTTAAGATCAAAAACAAAACAATGGTTGCAAAGGTTTATCAACCTCCAAAGGTTGGTGAAGAGGTTTTTGATTCCTATGGATCACGCATAGGAAAAGTAATATCCATTTTTGGTCCAGTGAAATCACCCTATGTAAGAATAAGGATGGATAAGGAAATGAACTTTACGGGATATATATATAGAGGTGTTGGGTATGAAGGAAGAAAAGAAAAAGGAAAAATCAGCATGGATAGACGAAATTGAAAAATGTCCGGAATGTGGATCAACGCATCTTGTTAGGGATTATGAGAGAGGAGAGCTTATCTGCCAGGATTGTGGTCTTGTCATTGATGAAAGCTATATAGATCAGGGTCCTGACTGGAGGGCATTTGATGCTGAACAGAAGGAGGAAAGAGCAAGAACAGGTGCACCAATGACATACACGATCCATGATAAGGGATTGAGCACAGAAATTTCATGGAAGAATAAGGATTCATATGGTAAAAATATTCCAACAAGAAACAGGGCACAGCTATACAGGCTTAGAAAATGGCAGAGGAGAATAAAGGTTTCAAATGCAGCAGAAAGGAACCTTTCACAGGCACTACAGGAAATGGAAAGGATGGCATCAAACCTTAACATACCAAAGGATGTAAGGGAAACTGCTGCTGTGATCTACAGAAAGGCTGTAAGGGAGAACATGATCAGAGGAAGGAGCATTGAGGGTGTTGTTGCAGCATCAATATACGCTGCATGCAGGATGCTAAACATTCCAAGAACACTTGAGGAAATAGCTGCTGTAACAAGAATAAAAAAGAAGGATATTGGAAGAACATACAGGATCATGGCAAGAACACTTAAACTGAATTTATTCCCATCAAACCCTGAGGATTATGTTGACAGATTCTGTGCTAAATTAAACCTTTCCGGAGAAGTGAAAAAGAAGGCACTTGAAATCATAAAACAGGTTGAAGAGAAAGCTTTAACATCTGGCAGGGGGCCAACAGGTGTTGCTGCTGCCGCAATTTATATTGCAGCTGTGATGAACAATGAGAGAAGAACACAGAGGGAAGTTGCCGAGGTATCTGGTGTTACTGAAGTAACAATAAGAAACAGGTACAAGGAAATATCTGAAAAGCTTGGTATAGAAATAGAGATATAAATATCTAAAAAGTATTTTATACAAAAATTCCATTCTTTATTTAAATGAAAATAGCTTATGCCATATGCTCACTCGGTCTTGGTCATGCGACAAGATCCGTACCTCTCATTGAAAAATTAATAAATGAAGGGCATGATGTTCATGTTATAGCCCATGGAAGATCATCGCATGTAATAAAAAAATATTTTAATGATATAAAGATAATTGACATACCTGATTATCCAATTGAATACACCAAATCCGGTGCAGCTCTTTTCCCATACATCCTATTCAAATCTCCAAGAATAATTGAAGCTTTATTGAAAGAACACAGTAAATTTGTTAAACTCTTCAACAAAGAAAATTTTAATGCTGTAATAAGTGATAACAGATATGGTATTTTTGCGCCTGTTAATTCAAATGCAAAATCATTTCTCATAACACATCAGCTAAGGATCATGAACCCGTACAGGATAAAATTTCTTGAGGATCTCAGCATGTTATACAATTCATACCTGCTAAAATATTTCAATAAGATTCTTGTTCCTGATTTTGAAGAAAATTCCCTTTCTGGTGATCTTTCACACAATTTGAAATATGTAGATAAAAAAAAGATTGAATATATTGGACCTATTTCACAGTACAGAAGAATTGATGTGGGAAAAAATATTGATACTCTGTTTATAATTTCAGGTCCTGAACCGCAGAGAACAATTTTTCAGAACATTGTTCTGAATTCATTGAAAAATTTTGATGGAAAATATTTTGTTCTTTTGGGCAGACCGGATAGGGAAATTGAAGGTAAAAATATAAAATCATTCGTGGCAAAGGATGAAATGGAATTACTTTTGAATTCATCAACTGTGATTGTTTCAAGGTCCGGCTATTCAACAATAATGGATCTTTATTTCACAGGCGGTAAGGCTATTTTTATTCCAACACCATCACAGCCAGAGCAGGAATACCTTGCAAAATATATGGAAGAAATGAATCTTGCCCTCCAAATCAATCAGGATTATTTTTCAATTTCCAAAATATTTTTAAACAATAATAATATATTGGGCTTCAAGGGAGGCTACACACTGGATAAAACTCTTGAAAGATTTATGGAGAGCATTCAGGATGTGTGAAAAATGGAAAGGAATACAAAGCTCCTGCTGGTATCAGTATTAGTAAGTTTAATAGCAATTGCAATTATACTATCTGGTACAATTTCAAAGGATACTTTTCATTATCTGTCAACAATGGATCCAACATGGCTCCTTGTCGCTCTCGCATTACATGTTGTTTACTGGACCGTATGGGGATTAAGAATTAAGGTTCTTGTTAGAAGCCTGGGAAAGAGAATATCATTTTTAAGGTCAATGAAGATTGTTTTGGTTAATGTTCTTGCAGCATCTGTAACACCATCCAATGCAGGTGGTGAACCTGTGAGAATTAAAATGCTCAACGACTATGGATTAAGCGGTGGTGATGCAACTGCTGTTGTTGTTGGTGAAAGGGTTTCTGATGCAATATTCTTGTTATCCATGTTACCAATACTAATAATCTATTTCGGCTTTTCTTTATCTGGATTAATAGGAGAATTGTTGATAGGAGCATTTGTTCTCCTTTCCTTTTTCATAATTTTTCTTGCAATAATTGTATGGAAACACAAAAGTGTTGAAAAAATTATTACAAAGTTTGATTTTATACTGAAGCCATTCGTTAAGAGCAAGGTGAAGAGATTCCAGTTGATTGAAAAAATAAAGAAGGAATTCATAAACTTCAAGGATGGAATCAAAATTCTTGTCATGAGGAATAAATTCTATTTTATTCTGGTTATAATGTTAAGTGCGATCTTTTGGTTATCTGATTTTGTTGTATTTTCTATAATACTTTTGAGTTTCCATCAAAATCCAATATGGATATATTCATTTTTGGCACAGATAATTATTGTTCTTCTTACCCTTCTTCCAATTTCACCTGGTGGGAGCGGGCTTGTTGAATTTGTATCCGCAATACTCTATTCACCTTTCATAAAAAGGGATATTATTGGTATTGTAATACTGATGTGGAGATTTGTTGTTTTCTACCTTAACATTATTGTTGGTTCATTTTTCACATTCACACACATTTTTTCAAAAAAGAAATAAATAGAAGATCATGATATATTATGAAAATTCTTGTATGCCCTGTTTGTGGAAGTACAAACATTTATTATGAAGCAGCTATGATAACTGGTGAAAAGTACAGATGCAACGATTGTGGTTACGTTGGATCATTGATAATTGAAATTGATGAAAAGGATTATGAGGAATTCATGAAATCTAAAGGGAAAAGCCTGCATGAAGGGCCTTAATATCATCATCAATGAATTTCTTTGATACATTCTCACTTATTGCCTTTTCGATTGTTTCAATATCTATATGTGATGTTATTTTTGCGTAAGCTCCCAGGAGAACTATGTTTGCCAGTCTTGGTGAGGAAATTTTTTCAGCAATATCAGAAGCGTTTACAGGGTAGATGTTTTTATCATCTGGATAATTTTTTATCAATGAAGAATCAATTATAACATAATTTGCCTTTCTTGCAAGATCCAAGTATTTCTTGAACGTTTTATCGTACATGAATATCATAACATCAGGTTTTGTTATAACAAGATCATATATTTCTGAATCATCAACAATTATATCCGATGTTGTTATTCCAGATCTAACAGCAGCAGTGTAACTCCTTGTCATAACAACATTTTTTCCTTTTGATGAGAATGAATTTGCAATTATTGTTCCTGCAAGAACAACGCCCTGTCCTGCCCATCCTCCTATTCTTATCTGTATCATTTCATTGCCTCCCTGACTATTTTTTCAATCTCCTCTGAAAGTTCTTGCTTTTCAATATCAACAAATTCACCAATTCTGTAAAAACCCTCAGCCTTTGTTGAAAACTTTTCCCTGTACCAGTGCAGCATTTCAACATGATCCATGCCAAGAATTCTTCCTTCATATGTTGGGCATGGTGATAATACCTCAATGAATGAAAAACCCTTTTTGTTCATTGCCTTTTTAATTGAATTTATTAAATTTGGAATATGCCAGGTGGTCCATCTTGCAACATATGATGCTCCTGCTGCCTTTACAATTTCTGAAGCATTGAATGCAAAACTGGGATTACCGTAGGGTGTTGTTACAGTTTTATAGCTATGTTCTGTTGTTGGAGCAACCTGACCACCTGTCATTGCATATATACCATTGTTCACCATGATCACTGTTATTCCAACGTTTGATCTTGCAGCATGTATGAGATGGTTTCCTCCAATTGCCGTACAATCACCATCACCAGCGACAACAATAACTTTAAGCCTTGGATTTGCTACCTTTATACCTGTTGCAAATGCAATAGGCCTTCCATGTGTTGTATGCAATGAATCCACTTTTAGATATGGACTTGTTATCCATGCAGAACAGCCAATACCTGAAACTGCAACAATTTCATTCTTTGGAATTTTCAATTCATCTATTGCCCTTGCAATTGCATTCAGTATCTGCCCATTACCGCATCCAGGACAGAAAGCTGTGGGTAAACTTCTTATATAATTGTTTTTTATATAATTAGCTGTGATCATCTTATCACATCCTCCATTCTTTTAACTATCTCTTCAACAGTTGGTACAACACCATCAACCTTTTGAAAATGTAAAACCTTTCCTGAAAACATTTTCTCAATTTCCATTGAATATCCTCTCATGCTCATTTCAACAAGCATTACCTTCTTTATTCTTTTGTTCAATTCATCCATTCTTTTTTCTGGAGCAGGCCAGAGGATCCTCGGCCTGAAATAACCAACCCTAATACCTTTTTTCCTGAGTTCCATTAAAGCACCCTTTGATGGTCTTGAGGATGCACCATAGGAAATTATTAAGTATTCAGCATCATCCATAAACATTTCCTCATAATCAACAATCCTATCCACATTGTTATAGATTTTATCATGCAACCTTCTAACAAGATTTTCCTGTACTTCAGAAGATCCCGTATCCCTTGTGCCATCAGGTCTATGTGTTGATCCAGTGACAAGTAATTCCAGACCATTCCCAAATATTCCCATTGATGGTACAAGGTTTTCTCCATAAACAACTGTTTCTTCCCTTTTCTTTGCAACTTTTCTATCAATAATCTCAACCCTTTCAGGAACAACAAGGTTTTCCATCATATGCCCAACCTCAGCATCAGAGAGCAATATTACAGGAACCCTGTAATTTTCTGAAAAATTGAATGCCTTTATTGTTAAATCGAACATTTCCTGAACGGAATTTGGTGAAAGAACTATTGTTTCATAATCTCCGTTTGAACCAAACCTGCTCTGCATAACATCACCCTGTGCAGGCTTTGTTGCCTGACCTGTTGCGGGGCCTGCTCTCTGAACATCAACTATTACAACGGGCGTTTCTGTCATGGCAGCGTATCCAATATTTTCCTGCATCAGTGAAAAACCAGGACCTGATGTTGCACTCATTGCCTTTAAACCTGTCCATGATGCACCTATTATTGCTGATATACTTGCTATTTCATCCTCCATCTGAAGGAATTTACCACCATATTTTGGTAAAAGTTCTGCCATTGCCTGTGTTATTTCGCTTGCTGGTGTTATTGGGTAACCTGCAAAGAATCTACAACCTGCAAGTATTGCGCCGTAGGCACAGGCAAGATCACCTTCAACAAAATACCTACCTGGTTTTATCATCTGCATACACCTCTATTGCAAAATCTGGACAGTAAAGTTCGCATAATCTGCAAACAATACAGGATTCAATATCCAAAACTTTTGGATAAAAAAGACCGTATTCATTAATTTCATCAGATTTTCCAAGTGTTTTTTTTGGACAAACATCTATGCATATACCGCATCCCTTGCAGAGTGATTTATCAATGATTATCTGTGATGCTTTCATATCACCCAAATTAACTTTACGGATTTTAATTTATCTTTTACGAGCGAGAAGATCCCCTCCGAAAGGGTGATGTTGTTGAATTAATAAAAATATTGCTCCACATGTTTTTTAAAATTGAAAATAAAATTATTTTAATACTTCATCAATCTTTTTCTCCATAATTTCGAATTCGCTGAAAGATAACCTTTTCAAATTCCATTCATCCTTTGAATATTTTCCATTGTACAAAATATTCGCCACCAATAATTCCTCTTTTGTTGGAATATCAAAGTACGCCTGTGCATTTAGCATTTTTTCAAAACCTTTAACTATGCTTTCAACCAATTCTTTGTTTTCTATTTTCCTTTTCAACACATCCTGAAGATTTGTAACCCTGTATTTAACATTCAATACCTTTTTATCCTCAAGCTTTTTCTTTGAAACCTTTAAAACAGAAACAAGTCTATTTAAATCTGTTGATACAAGCATGGCACCATGGAAAAAGGATGTGTTCCATCTAAAGCTTGCAGCTGTACCTGAAACCTTATGATCCTCAACAACAACATCGTTTATGTTTTCAACGTATGGATCAAAGCCAAGGATTTTCAATGCCTCAAGAATACCTTTAACATATTTTTTGTAAAGTTCACCAACATTTTCAACACTATCTTTTATAGCAAGTGCATAGTTTATGTTTCCAAGATCGTGATAAACAGCACCTCCACCTGTGAATCTCCTAACAACCTTTATACCAAGTTCCCTTGCCCTTTCAAGATCAACAACCTCATCGGCATACTGGAAATAGCCTATTATAACAGCATCCTTGTTCCTCCATATTCTCAACGTATCTTCGGTTAGATCCTTACTTCTTACCCTTGTAAATGCCTCTTCAAATGCAAGATTCATGTATGGATCCTGGGGTGTTTCGTATGTAAGAATTCTCAAATTTCTCATTTTTCTGCCTCCCTTATTGCATTCATTATAACATTTTCAAAATCTTCAAGTGATGATCCAACAAATTCAACATTTTTGAAAATTTCTCTTATCCTGTTTTTTATTAACAATTCGTTTATTTCAAGACCCTTCAAATCATTTTCGGCCTTCCATATAACATCCTCGGGATAAATGAAAAAGTCACCCTCTATTCTTATCCATTCCATTTTATTGTTTTCAATGCTCACACTGACCTTTATTACACCTTTTTTTGTTTTAATCTCATAACTGCCCTGCATAAACTACCCCATTTCAGATAAATTTATAAATTTTTTTTTTGTAAATGATAGCTCTGTGAAAACCTCTGTAATAAAAATAAATACGAAATCATTTATGACTAATATTTTATCCTATCATTTTCAATACTATTTCTTTTTCAAATTGTCCTGAATTCTTGATCTTACAAATGATCCGCTTTTTTATCACAGAATGCACTGTCTCCACTGTTGACCTTCTTTTGTATTCTTCAGGTAAATGCCTTTTCATCATTTTCCTGTTTTCTCCTTTAGTAAAATGTATTGTAACATCTTCATACCTTGCAGGTATTATTGCTACAAGACCCACTTTTGAATGGATTATGAATAATTTTTTAAAAAATTTATGCGGACGTTCATTTTAAAAAAATAAATATATTCTTGATTGCTTTCACATTAACACATATGATTGCA
>JAVRLH010000032.1:0-10385 GCA_031961605.1 Thermoplasmatota archaeon | reverse complement strand
AGAGACCAGTCCGTTTTTAGAAACATTATGGGTTCAAAAACGGAAAGCTTACTGATCTCCTAATCTCACAAAAACCATAGCATATATAAACTATAATCTCAGCTCAACTCGGAGATACTGCCTCTATATAGGTTTATTTGACATCAGTCAGACATACGGAGAGTCTGGATTCATCCCCGCTTTAAAAAGCGAGGCTTTCTCGCCGTGTTTTTGTAAAATATTTGAGATCAAAATTTACTCATATAAGAACCATAATCCCATACGGTGCAATGTCGGCGGCAACAATGTTGGTATGTGCTGCAGATGAAAACATAATGGGCAAACACTCATTTATAGGCCCTATATACCCTCAGGTAATTGTTTATACAAGGCTGGGTAGATGAGCCATACCTACACAAGCGATTATAGAACAATTTGATAGGGCTAAAAAAGAATGTAAAGAGGATGCCAGAAATTTAAGTGTCTGGTTGCCTATCATAGAACAAT
The DNA here is from genome assembly GCA_031961605.1 of Thermoplasmatota archaeon. Taxonomy (GTDB): domain Archaea; phylum Thermoplasmatota; class Thermoplasmata; order Thermoplasmatales; family ARK-15; genus JAVRLH01. The sequence goes on along the minus strand of JAVRLH010000032.1, from coordinate 9,899 downwards.
ATGGTCCAGCTCTAATTGTGGAATGCAAACATGCAATAGAGCTTTCAAAGAATCTTGTATTAGAATGGCTAACTCAATATATGTTTAAGGAAGAAGATAATGGTGAGAAAGTCGCTAAGAAGGTAGCAGAAACACTACGGATCATTCATTATTTAAGAGCCATGGGATACATATAGATAGAAAGCAGACTAAAGAAATTGGTTTAAAAATAAGAGACTTAGAAAATGACAAGACATTACAAGACTTAGTTTTATCTGTTTTTCATGCTACTACTCATACTTTTGATGGTACAGGAGCAGTAAAAATAATTGAAAATCAAATGGGAAAAGCTTTTATCACACAATTACAGGTACATCAAATTGTTGTTCCATCACAAAACCCAAACCCTCCAGGAAGATAATATGAATATCTTATAGACAGGCTCTGGCACTTTTTGCTTCAGTGCTGACGCACTTGGACAACAGGCGGGATACGGTTCGCTTCGCTCACCCGCCCAGCCTTATACCAACAATAAGTTAACAGAACCACTTTTTATGAAAGTTTAAAATATGGAATTTAATTCTTTATTTTTATGATTGATCTTGAAAAAGTTGACCAAAAAATATCGTTCGATGTTAAGGTTCAGATTTCTCTCATCATGAACGCTGAAAGGATTAAGGATCTTTATCCAAACAAGAAAAAGGAATTTGAGGCATACATTGAGGAGAGAAGGGAAAAAATAAGGAAAATGCTTGGAATTGTCCATGATGATATATTTGAGAATGGAAAACTGTTGATAAGTTTATGAAATGCAAAAATTAATTAAATAATTTGTTTATTAATCAAAAAGGTGTAAGGATGTTCAGGTTTGGAATTTCCGGCATACCCCTTTCATCGAAGGGAAGGATGCTGAGGGATGCTATTGAAGATACATACCTTATGGGTCTTAATAGTGTTGAAGTACCATTCTTCAAGGTAAATGTTCAGGAAGTGGATGTAACTGATGAAGTGGGTTTGTACCCGAAGGAGGTTCTTCCATCAAACAAGGATGAGAGCATAATTATTGTTGATGTTTTCAGACAGGGCGAGGATGGAAACTATAAAAGTGTTGGCATAAACACAAAGATTGAGGAAACAGATATTCTTAGGGTCCTGCAATGGAACCTTGCAAGATCCTATACAGAACTGAAAGAACTTGGTAAACTTGCAAAGGAATTGGATTTAATTTTAACTGTTCACACACCAAATTACATTGATCTTACATCAAACAACGATTTCACAGAAAGATGCTTTGATTACATAGTATGGTCAGCAATAATAGCAAAGGAACTTGATGCAAAAATGGTTGTGACAAACATGGGTATTTACGGTGATCATGAACCAAAGGATGCAATAAAATTAATTGAGAAAAATATAAAAAAAGTTAAGGATAGAATGAAAAAATTCAAGGTTGATATTCCTATTGGTCTTGAAACATCCGGAAAAAGGCAGGTTGCGGGATCAGTTGAAGAAGTTATTTACATGGCAAACAGAATCAATGGCATTTTACCCATACTTAATTTCCCAAAGATCCATGCAAGGACGGGTGGAACACTTAAAACACCTGCGGATTTTGAAAAGTTGATAGATTCTGTTTCAAAGTTCTACAATGATGGAATATACATGCAATTTGCAGGGCTTGAATTCTCATCAGAAAACACCATGAGGCTTGCACCAATAAAGAAGGGTGATATGAGGTTTGAGCATCTTGCAGAAGTTCTTCTTGAAAGGGATCTTGATTTTAATCTAATCTCAGTTTCTCCCCTCCTTGAGCATGATGCACAGTACATGAGGGTAATACTGGAAAGATTCATTGAGAAAAAGATTGAAAAGGAGATAAAAAAATGAAGGTGAACGAAATATTCTATTCAATACAGGGTGAAGGATCTTATATTGGTATTCCAATGGTTTTTGTCAGGTTCACTGGCTGTAATTTAAGATGCACATGGTGCGATACAAAGTATGCATGGGATGAGGGAAAGGAAATGACCATGGATGAAATAATAGATGAAATTAAGAAATATGAAACAAAATGGGTATGCATAACAGGTGGTGAGCCATTGTTGCAGAAGGATATCTATAAATTCTTAGATAAATTGTTAAACATGGAATACAGTATTCTTTTAGAAACAAATGGATCCATATCCATTGAAAACCTTCCATGCGAGGATAACATTGTGGTGGACATGGATATTAAAACACCATCATCAGGTATGTCGCAATTCATGGATCTATCAAACCTTGAGTTATTGGGTAAGAAAGATACTGTTAAATTTGTCATTGCAAACGATGATGATTATGATTTTATGAAAAGTTTCATAAAAAACCATGAAATAAATGCTGAAATAATTGTTCAGCCCGAGGGTAATAAAAATTTGAAGCAACTGGTAGAAAAGGTTTTGAAAGATAATCTTAATGTAAGGGTACTGCCTCAATTGCATAAAATAATATGGGGTGATAGACGTGGTGTATAAGTATTCTGATCAAGATGGAATATTTTCTGTAAAGGTTGCAAGGGATGCTGTTGAGAATTATCTAAAAAATGGAAATGTTCCTGATTATGAATTCAATGAAAAGTTCAAGAAAAATTCTGGTGTTTTTACAACAATAAACTCATATCCTGAAAAGGAATTGAAAGGTTGTATAGGTTTTCCTGAACCAATAATGCCTTTGGGTGAGGCTTTGATTAAAAGTGCAATATATGCTGCAACTGAGGATCCAAGGTTCTCACCATTAAAATACCATGAACTTGAACATGTTGTTTTTGAGGTATCACTTTTAACCCCACCAGAAGAAATAAAGGTGAAAAGTCCTGATGAATATATAAAAAATATAAGGATTGGAGAGGATGGTCTCATAGTCTCATATGGCCCATATTCCGGTCTTTTATTACCACAGGTTGCAACGGAATACTCCATGGATGAAAAAACTTTTCTTGAACACACATGCATGAAGGCCGGTCTTGAACCCGATTGCTGGAAATGGAAAAATATAAGGATTTTCAAATTCCAGGCAGAAATATTTGGGGAGGAGAAACCAAAGGGAGAAATAAAGAGGGTAAATCTGAAATGATCGTTTTTGAGGGAAAATTTTACCATATGGGCGTGATAGATGAACTTTCCGTTGGAGTTGAAAATGGAAAAATTGTGAAGATTGGAAAAAGTATAAAGGGAGAGAAAAAAATAACGATTTCTGAAGGGGCAATTTTTCCTGCAATGGTTGATATGCATGTACATTTCAGGGATCCTGGTTACACACAAAAAGAAGATTTTGAGTCAGGATCTTTAAGTGCTCTTCATGGTGGTGTTTCTTTTGTTGTTGATATGCCAAACACAGATCCAGTGACGGATAATTATGATAATTTAGTAAATAAGATAAAGATTGGTGAATTGAAAAGTTATGTTGATTTTGGAATAGCATTCCTTCTTCATAAAAAAATTGAAAAGGAAATTCATGAAAAAGCAACGATGTTCAAAATCTACATGGCAGAAACAACGGGCATAAAGCCGGTGAACTATTTATTGATACCTGAAATTGTTAAGGGGATTGAAAAAAACATAACCGTTCATGCTGAATCACAGCAATGTATTGATAAAGGAAAGAGAAGTGAAAAGAGTCTCCTTGACCATGATATGGCAAGACCTGAAACATGCGAGGTTGAAGCAATGAACTTTCTTGCTGACAATGTTGATGGAAAGATTCACATAGCACACATAAGTTCCGGAGATTCAGCAGATATTGCATTTGCAAAGGGATTCACAAAGGAGGTCACACCCCACCATTTGTTCCTCAACAGGGATATGGATCTAGGTGCATTTGGAAAGGTCAATCCACCGCTGAGGGGAAAACATGTTTCTGATCTTTTACTCTCATATCTGAAAGATGGAAAGATTGATGTTATTGCTTCAGACCATTCACCACATACAATTGATGAAAAGTCAGATTTTGAGCATGCACCTTCAGGTCTTCCAGGTGTTGAAACATCACTTCCATTAATATTTCAGGCATATAAGGATGGTTATGTTGATCTTCAAACTGTTGTTAGATCAACAATGGAAAATCCTGGAAAAATAATTGGAATAAAAAAGGGAAAGATTGATCTTGGTTATGATGCTGACTTTGTTGTTATAAAGATTTCTGATTCAAGAAAAATAAGGGTAAAGGATCTACATTACAAATGTTCCTGGTCACCTTTTGAAAACTTTTATGGTATTTTTCCCAGGAAAATGTTCATAAGGGGAGAGAAGGTACTTGAAAACTTTGAGGAAACAATTGAAAACGGATTCGGTAAATATTATTCCTAGAAGTTATAATTCATGACTATGGAATTCATATAGATAACAAAAAGTTCACAACCCCTTAAATCCCCAAGTGAAATGTTTTTGAAATAAATTGTATCACCGGCATCAAATTTATGATCATTGTTTTTATCAAAAATTATCATCTGAAACTGTTTTCCATTCAATGATCCATTGATTATGTTTGTTGAATTGAATTTATTAATATTCATATTTTGCAAAATGTTTGTCCCATTGTAAATCAATTCAAGCTTGAATGGTCCATTCACAGATCCTGATGAGATTAAAAGTGCGGTTGAATTTTCAGGTGTGGCCATAAGCATGGTAGGTTTGGATGAAATTGAAGAAAGATAGCCTCCTGCAACAAACCACAAAGAAATGGTTAGAATAACTGTTATGAGTATTAGTAAAATGTTTGCAACAACTGAACTTACCCCTTTTTCATGCTTTTTATTCATTGGTTCATTATTGATTTTTAACTATTTATATTTAACTTTTTTTGAGAGAAATCTCCTCCGAAAGGAAGGGATGAAAGCTAATAATTATATATATTTGTTATAATTATTATATCTGCAAGGCTGAGAGTTCAGGCAGATGTATTCATGGGACATTTCAAGCTTGTGGAGATTAAAGTTTCTGTAACCTGCCTTCCAAATGTTAACACAGAAAAGATCACAATAAAAAGACATGCACTTTGGTTTTTGGGAAAAAGCTTTGCCCATAAAGATCCACCCGTCAGGTCGGGTAGTTCACTCAGAAATAAGATAAAATATAGGATCGTAATTATCCCTCTATGGTATCCGCAAGGGTAAATGCAATCTCTGAATCTTCAACAATAAAATTGCTTAACAAAGAGAATGAACTGAGAAAAAAAGGTGAAAATATAATATCATTCTCAATAGGAGAACCGGATTTTACAACCCCAAGGAACATAATAGATTTTGCATACAGATCCATGATAGAGGGAAAGACACATTACACACCATCATCCGGAATTCAATTACTCAGAGAAAAGATTGCAGATAAATATTCAAAAAAATATTCAACTGATCTAAAAGCTACAAATGTTCTTGTCACACCAACAAAGTTTGCAATATTCATTTCAATATTTTCACTTGTTGATCAAGGTGAGGAGGTTCTTTTACCAGATCCCGGATGGGTATCATACAGCGAAATGGTTAAAATGGCTGGTGGAATACCAAAATTTTACAATCTTAGAGAAAATGATGGTTTTTCAATTGATCAGGAAGATTTAAAAAATAAAATTAATGAAAAAACTAGGGTAATAGTGATTAACACACCATCAAACCCAACAGGTACGATCATAAAAAAAGATGATATGAATTTTCTGAGGGATATTGTTATGGATAAGAATGTTTACATAATAAGTGATGAAATATATGATAAATTGGTCTATGATGGTAACTTCGTTTCAATTTTAAATTACCATGAAATTTTTCAAAAAACGATTTTTGTAAATGGATTCTCAAAATCACATGCAATGACGGGGTGGAGAATAGGTTATATGATTGCCGAAAATGATCTCATAAAGATATTTGATAAAATTCAGCAGCACACAATAACCTGTGCACCTTCAGTTTCACAGTACGCTGCCTTAAAGGCAATAGATGATGATAAAAGTGTTAAGGAAATGGTTGATGAATTCAGGAAAAGGAGGGATTACATATACAACAGAATTTCGGGCATGAAAATTTTTAAGACTATAATTCCAGAAGCAACATTCTACATATTTCCAAAGTTCAATTTACCCCTGAATTCCATGGAATTTTCAGAATTTTTACTTGAGAAGGCAAAGGTAAGTGTAATTCCTGGCATAAGTTTTGGTAACAATGGTGAAAACCATATAAGGATAAGTTTTGCAACATCCATGGAGAATATAAAGGAAGGAATGGACAGGATTGAGGATACCTTTAAATAAAAAATATCAATAATGTTTTTCGGGGCCCGTGGTCTAGCTGGTTATGACGTCGCTCTCACACAGCGAAGTTCACCGGTTCGAATCCGGTCGGGCCCATTTTAATTTTGGGAATATAGATAAATGCAAAAAATTGTCCCTTAATCTGGACTAATATATAAATTATGATAAATATTAAGCAAATGATTTCGATCGGATCTCAGACAACATATCGCATACTAAAAATAGTGTGAAATCATTTTTTTATTAAAATATAAGTTTATTCATCAAATAAAAGTAAAAAATGATAAAAAATGATTAAAAATAAAAAAGAGGAAATTTATTTCTTTTCTTCTGGTTTCCATTCTTTTGGACTTTTTGATTTTGGCTTTCTCATTCTTAATCCTACAAATGCTCCTATTATTACTATTATTACAATTATTATGAATAACATATAGTTCATAGGTGCCTGTGCTTTTATTAGTATTGTAGCAGTTGTACCACTAACAGTTGAAGTACCTGTTAAGTTAGTACCCTGATATCCAGAAGGAAGATGTATTCTATATGAATATGTTCCATTCGGTTCGTAAAATGTTATTGTGTTTGTCGTTGAACTCAATGTTGTGTTAATGTATTGTCCATTAAATGTTGTTCCTGTAAGGGTAACTGACCATTCTGTTCCATTTGGAATTCCATTCTGCGTTATTGTTATTGGATATGTTATGATTGTCCATGTAATTTTTATATTAATTGTATTGCCAGAAACTATTATATTTCCTGAATAATTGCTGGCTTTGTATCCAGATATGCCTTGGATCATATATGAATAAGTCCCATTTGGAACGTTAAATGTTATGGTATTTGCTGAAGAACTTAATGTTTTATTTATTGCTTCTCCATTAAATGCTTTTCCATTCAATATAACGCTCCAACTTGTTCCGGAGGATAATCCATTCTCAGTAAATGTTACATTGTAAGTTAAGGCTGTGAACGTTATCTGAGTATTCACATTTTTCCCATTTATTAGTATTGTTCCAGTTGTAGGGCTAATAGAATAACCATTAATTGATTTAATTGTAAAAACATATGTGCCATTAGGCTCTTGAAACATTATTGTTGTAGAATTTGTGGATTTTGTAGTTCCATTTAATGTTACTGACCAAGTTGTTCCAGATGGTAAACCATTTTCTGTAAATGTTATGTTATATGTAACTTCGTAGAATGTTATTGATATCGGGATATTTGTTCCATTCACTATGAATGTTCCTAATGATATTTTTGGTGCATAGATTTTGTTAACAGTTGCTATACTATATGAATATGTACCATTCGTTTCATTGAAGCTTATTGTATTTGTGGTTGATGGGAATGATTGTCCATTGCTCAAATTAACATACCACTTTGTTCCAGATGGTAAACCATTTTCTGTAAATGTTATGTTATATGTAACTTCATAAAATGTTATTGATATTCCAACATTAGCTCCATAGACTGTAAACGAACCCTGAGAACTTTTTGGAGCAAATGCTTTATTATTTGTTGCTATGGTATATGAATATGTTCCATTAGTTAGAGGATATGAATATGATGTGCCTGTTATTGGTCCAGAGTTTTGACCATTACTCAGATTTACATACCAAATTGTTCCTGAGGGCAAACCGGATTCTACAAACATTACTGTAAATGTAACTTCATAGAATGTTATTGATATCTGAACATTTGCTCCATTTACAGTGAATGTTCCTGATGATATTTTTGGTGCATATATCTTGTTATTTGTTGCAATACTGTATGAATATGTTCCATTTGGCTCTTTAAATGTTATTGTTGAATTTGTTGATGTAAATATTTGCCCATTGCTTAAATTCACGTACCATATTGTTCCAGATTGTAAACCACTTTCTGTAAATGTTATATTATATGTAACTTCATAGAATGTTATTGATATTTCAACATTAGCTCCATTAACAGTAAATTTCTCCGATGATACCATTGGAGCATATATCTTGTTGACAGTTGCTATAGTATATGAGTAAGTTCCATTTGGTTCTTTGAATATTATTGTTGAGTTTGTTGATAAGAATGATTGTCCATTGCTCAAATTCACATACCACTTCGTTCCAGATGGTAAACCATTTTCTGTGAATGTTACATTATATGTAACTTCATAGAATGTTATTGATATCTGAACATTTGCTCCATTTACAGTGAATGTTCCTGATGTTATTTTTGGTGCATATATCTTGTTAACTGTTGCTATACTGTATGAATAATCTCCATTTGGTTCATAAAATATAATTGTATCGCTAGAAGAAGAAAATGATTGTCCGTTACTTAAATTAACATACCATTTTGTTCCAAATGGTAGTCCATTTTCAGTGAATTTGATAGGATAAGTAATTTGAATCAATGTTAAACTATTTGACTGAAAATCTGTCACATATAGAATTCCCCCAGTAGAATTATAGGCAATACCAGACGGACCGTCTCCTGCTAAAAAGTTACCAATTACATTGTTAGTAGCACCACTTATTTCAGTAATATTATCAGATACACTATTTGAAACAAAAATATTTCCTAAGTTATCGTTTGCTAACCATAATGGAGCTAATCCTACTGTGATTTGTTTAGTTAAAATGAATCCATTTATTATGGATAAATATCCAGGGGATGATACCCAGTTTAACCCTATTGCGTTTCTATTGATCACATAACCCGTAACATAAATATTGTTGTTTATGGGATTGAAGAGAATATATGTTGGGTAGTAATTTAAGTCAATTATTGCTAAAATAGAGCCTGTTTGAGGATTTATTAAAGATACATTTCCTGTGTTTAAATTATTTTGAGATGAAGTTATGTATAAATATCCATTTTGGTAGTTATATGCAATATTTAAGGGATAAAAACTCAGCGGTATTGTCTTTATGATTTGATAGTTGAATGCGTTTATTACTGTAATATTATAAAATCCTGTTGCATAAATATATGTACCACTTGAATCTATGGCAAGATCAAAGAACCAATAACCATTAAGTATTGAATTTGCAGAATTTGTAACAGTGTTAATTACATCTAGACCAGAACTGGTTAACAAATAGATCAAATTTGTGGCTGGGTCATAAACCATTTTTCTAGGATATGAATTAGTTGGAATAATAGAGATTAAATTTGTACCATTGAAAACATACACATCACTTTCGTAATTATTACTTACATAAACATACCCATTTGTTGGGTCATAAATTACGTCAAAAGGAGAACCCACAGAAATTGATGGATATTTGGATGGTAAAAATGTAATATATTGAACTGTATTTTGTGTTATGTTGCCTTCATTAAATGAAATCGATGGAACAAAAGAATTTGTAGATGCAGACACAAAATAATAATATGTTCCAGAAGAAACGTTAAATATTATCTCATCAGTATAAGAATATTGTTTAGATACATTAAATGTTGGTAATGATACCAATGTTACTGACCATACTGTTCCGGATGGAAGACCATTTTCAATAAATGTAAGAGTAAATGTTTGAGATGTTATCATGGTAAACGTTACTGAAATGAAAATATTTTGTCCATTAACTGATATATTTCCGGTAGAAGGATTGGGGGAATAACTCCCACTATTCTGAATATAATATGAATATGTTCCATTAGGTTCT
>JAVRLH010000031.1:0-10481 GCA_031961605.1 Thermoplasmatota archaeon | reverse complement strand
TACATAAAAAGATATGAAAAATTGAAGGCTATGGTACAACCATAGAAAGGGTAATAAAAGTGAAATAATATATGTAAAATATGAAAATTCTTGATGTTAAGTTAAAAATCGTTTCAATACCATTGAAAAAAAGGTTTACCATAGCGACAGGGAGTTCGGAATATTCAAACAATGTAATTTTAGAGATCGTCACTGATGAGGAAATCGGTATTGGTGAAGCATCACCATCGTTGCATGTGCTTGGAGAAACACCTGATCATGTTTTAAGCACTATTGAATTGTTCAAAAAGCATCTTATAAATAAAGATCCCTTTGAAATGAATGAAATTCTGAAAAAAATGGATGAAATCATTGTTAGAAATGAAAGTTCCAAAGCTTCGATTGATTTCGCACTTTATGATCTTTATGGAAAAATTTTCAAAAGACCTATTGTGAACTTAATTGGCGGAAATAGATTTTCTATGATGACTGATATAACAATTGGAATAGAGGATATTGATGAAACAATTTCAGATGCAATAAAATATGTAAAAATGGGTTTTAAAGCATTGAAGGTGAAGGTTGGTTTGAATCCTGAAAAGGATTATGAAAGGTTGCATGGAATAAGGGAAAATATTGGAGAAAGCATTCAGATAAGGGTTGATGCAAACCAGGGATTCACATTCAGCCAGGCAAGGTGGTTTTTGAACAAAATAAAAGATCTGAACATTGAATTCATAGAGCAGCCTTTACCTGAATGGGATCTTGTTAAGATTTCAGAGTTAAGAAAAATTAGCAGCATACCAATAATGCTTGATGAAAGTGTAAAAAACATCAGGGATCTTAAAAGGGCAGTAGATGAAAGGGCATGTGATCTAATAAACATAAAGCTAATGAAAACTGGAGGTATAAGGAGAGCGTTATCAATGGCAGATCTTTCACTTTCACAGGGGATAGATTTCATGGTTGGATGTATGAGTGAATCACCAATTGGAATATCTGCAGCAATGCATTTTTCTCTTGCTTCCGGTGCCAAGTACATTGACCTTGACTGCCATTTACTCCAAAGCAGAAACATTGTAAAGTATGGCTTAAAAACTGAAAATGGCATAAATTATATTGAAGAACGACCCGGTCTGGGTATTTCACTTATGGAAAACATTTTTGTATAGATTCAATTATCAATGAATATATGGATATAGTTGTTGGCATAACGGGTGCATCAGGAACAATTTACGCAATAAGGTTACTTGAAAAACTTAAGGAAAATGTTTTTCTTATTGTTTCAGAAAATGCTAAAAAAATTTTAAAGTATGAAAATTCAATTGATTACATGGAACTATCAAAATTTGTTAAAAATATTTATGAAGACAATGATATATCAAGTCCCATAGCATCGGGTAGTTTTCATTTTGATGCAATGGTTGTTGTTCCTGCATCCATGAACACTGTTTCAAAAATTGCATGCGGTGTTTCAGATACGTTGATAACAAGGGTTGCAAGCATTGCACTCAAGGAAAGAAGAAAGATTATAGTAGTTCCCAGGGAAATGCCCCTCTCATCCATACATCTTGAAAATTTGAAAAAATTATCTGATTCTGGTGCCATTATAATGCCCGCCTCACCTGGATTCTATCTTAGGCCGAAAAGTATTGATGATATTGTAGATTTTGTTGTTTACAGAATTATTGATAGCCTTGGAATAAACATGGAGCATAAAAGATGGCAGGGATTTACATTTTAGACACATCTGCAATAATATCGGGAAAGAATTTACCATTCGATGTTGAATATTACGTTCCTGGATCAGTTTTGAATGAAATAAAGTTCAGGGATAGATTATCATTTTTCCTTGAAAAACTGAAGGTTCATGATCCTGGTAGGGAAAGCATTGAAAAAGCTATTGAATTTGCAAAGAGGACAGGTGATATATACAAATTATCAAAAACTGATATAGATGTTATAGCACTTGCAATTGAAATCAATGGTACTGTTATAACTGATGACTATGCAATACAGAATGTTTTAAAATCAGTTGGTTTAAAATACTCAGGTTTGTCTGAAAAAGAGATTTCAAAAATTTTTCAATGGAAATACAGGTGCACTGGTTGCATGAGATATTATGAAAAATATTATGAATCCTGCCCTGTATGCGGTTCAAAACTTAAACTTGTGAAAAAACATTTATAATGATGTTTTTTGTTAACAGATTAAGGGTAGGTGGCAGAGTGGCGATGCGCGAGACTGCAGATCTCGTTTATTGGGGTTCGATTCCCCACCTACCCTCTCTGTATTTCAAGCAATGTTCTGTAAATGAAATAGTAAACATAGTTTTCAATCATTTTCCTTTCCAAATTCTTGATCTTTTTGTTTATTTTTATAAATGGGAAATCGTATTCAACATCCATAAGTATTAAAAATTGGGCAGGAACTGTGAATTTACTAATATTCTTTTCACTTTCAAAAAGGAGGTATCCAACAATCCTTCTTACCATATTCCAGAGAAAGCTTTCGCCTATCATATCAAAAACGATCATGTTATTTTCAACTTTCACATCTATTTCATATATTTTTCTAACAGGATTTCTACCATCCATTCTTGAAAAACCTGAAAAATCATGCTCACCAATAAGGTATTTTGATTTTTCTCTAATTTCATTTATATTCTCTCCATTGTAAGGCCAGAAGTACCTGTACCATCTTTTCTTAGCCCACCTTGGATTGAAATCATCTTCAACTATTGCGTATGAATGAGAATAGATTCCCTGTAAATTTGAGTTTAAAATTCCAGCTATTTTTTCCGGTCTTTGGTTTGTTTTTATGCCTATAACATTACCCAGTGCGCTTACATTCCTATCTGTTCTGCTTGAACTTAGAATTTTATCTGAAATGTTAAATTTCTTTAAAACATTTATAATTGATCCTTCCACAGTCTTTTTTCCCGGTTGAATTGAATAAGATTCAAACATCCATCCAATGTAAGAAAATTTTAAAAGTAACATATTTGAATGAAATATTTTTATACTATTTAAGCATTGATTATAATAATGTCTTACAAAATACCAAACGAGGAGATCATTGTTTATATTATTAAAAAAATTATGATGAAACAAAGGATAATCTATTCACAGAAAAAATTTCTTGAACTTGTTTTGAATGAGTTAAAATCTGCGGATAATGTTTATAAACTCACAGAAAAAAGGTTGAGAAAAATTGCAATAAAAAAGGCAGGAATAAAGGTGGAGATTGAGTACAGGGAAACAAATATGGGTATTGATGATATGAAACTCTGCCCTGTTTGCGGATCAAAGTTAATAAAGATTTACAATAAAACACTAGATAATATTGAAGTTCCAGCAGGATTGAAATGTCAAACATGTGGATACTGGACAGGACCGAAAAAAAGAATACCTAAAAGGTATATATTCGTGTGGTGATATGAATGATGCACAGACAGGATGGAAACGTGATAGTTTGCAAAATAGAGAAGGACGAGGATGTTTTCCAGAGCATTGAAAACATTGCAAAAATATATGAAATAAATGCTGGAATAATAGTTTCAGGAATTGGTATGCTTAAAAACTTTGAAATAGGTTACTTCAACGGAAAGGATTATGAAAAGAAATTCTTTGAAAAAAACCATGAACTTGTTGCAATGCATGGGAGCATAGCAAGCGAAGATCCAAAGATCCACATACACGTTGGTCTTGCAGGACCTGATCATTCCCTTGTTGGTGGGCATTTATTGGGTGGTAAAGCGGATCCTTTCGTTGAATTAACAATAATAAAAGTTTCAGGTAAATTCTCAAGGGTGTACAATGAAAAGACAGGGTTGAAGGAACTTAATCTATGATTCCATTTTTCTGGATAATAATTCTTTTTATTCTCTCTTTTTTTGCCTATATTTTAAAAATGCTTGATTTGAAGGGTACTTTACTCTCATTTTTTGTTGGATCCATTATAGTTTATTTTTCAAATTATGAATTTCTTTTAATTCTAATACTATTTTTTATTTTATCCACAGGTATTCCAAAATTAAAAGAAATTTCAAAGAAGAATGTCTGGGAAAAAAGGGGATGGCAGAGCGTTCTTTCAAAGGGTATTGTTCCTTTTGTTATAGCAATAATACCTTTATCTTACACCATAAAGATTTATCTTTACACTGTTGCCGTTGCCTCAGCCACAGCTGATACATTATCCGGTGAAATGGGAAGAATGTCAAAAAAGACCTACCTTATAACAAATTTAAAAAGGGTAAAGCCTGGAACGAACGGTGCAGTATCAATTCTTGGAGAAATTTGGGCATTGACCGGATCCTTTTTCATATCAATCTTTTCATTTATCTTTCTTCATAACATTGAATTTTTAATCTTTACAACAATATTCGGCTTTACAGGATCACAGTTTGACAGTTTGTTCGGTGCATTATTTGAGAATAAAAATATAATGAACAAGTTTCAGGTTAATTTACTTGCAATAGTTATAAATACATTTTTTGCATGCATAATATTTGTATGAAGAAAATACTTTTGATAATACTTGATGGCCTTGGTGACAGGCCATTGGATGAACTTAATGGAAGGACACCGCTTGAGGCTGCAATAAAGAAAAACTTGAATGATCTTGCGAAACAGGGAATGGTTGGTCTTTTGGATCCAATATCGCCAGGAATAAGACCAGGTAGTGATACTGCACATTTATCAATCCTTGGCTATGATCCATTCAGCGTTTATACTGGCAGGGGTCCCTTCGAAGCCCTTGGTTTAGGTATGGATCTAAAACCTGGTGATATTGCCTTCAGGGGTAATTTTGCAACAGTTAACGATAATATGGTTATTACAGATAGAAGGGCTGGTAGAATAGAATCAGGGCAGAAGGAACTGGCAGAATCATTAAACATGGAAATAGATGGTGTTGAAATATTCGTTAAAGAGGGTGTAGAACATAGAGTGGGTGTTATTTTCAGAGGTGAGAATCTTTCTCCTTATGTCAGTGATGTTGATCCACATAGTGAAAACGTAAAAATACATGAATCTAAACCCATGAGAGAGGAGGCAAAGAAAACGGCTGATATTGTGAATAAATTTGTGAGAAAAAGTTATGAAATATTGAACAAGCATCCTGTTAACAGAAAAAGAATAGAGGAGGGAAAATCTCCCGCAAATGTTGTACTTTTAAGGGGTGCGGGAATCGTTCCATCCCTTGAAAACTTTGGTAAAAAGTATGGATTAAGGGCAGGATGTATTGTTGGCGTCCCACTTATATCAGGAATATGTAAATTGGCTGGTATTGAAACAATTCAAGTGCCTGGTGCAACAGGTACAGTTAACACAAATATGGAGAACAAGGTAAAATATGCGATTGAATCATTGAAAAATTATGACTTTATTCTAATGAACATAAAGGCAACGGACATAGCGGGCCATGATGGAAAACCTTTACTTAAAAAAGAAATTATAGAAAAGGAGGACAAGGCATTTGAACCTCTTTTGAAGATTATTGATGATACATTAATAATGATAACGGGTGATCATTCCACACCATGTTCTGTTAAAGATCATACTGGCGATCCATTACCTGTTCTCATGGTTACAAAGGGTATAAGAAGGGATGGAATAGATGAATGGAACGAAACAAGTGCAAGGAATGGATCCCTTAGAATCATGGGAAAGGACGTTATGAATGTTCTTCTGAACTACAGTGACAGGGCGGAGAAATTTGGTGCATGATAGAGTATATAGCATTAGCAATAATTTTAATTTTTTTAATTTATATTTTTCTAAAAAACAAAAATGCAGTATTTCTGCTTGTTTTAGCAAACATTATAATATTCGTAATTGAAATGTTATATCCATATTCAATTTACTATCTTGGTTTTTATACAAAAAATATTATTTCAATTGGATTGATAACAGGTATATTCACGCATTACAATTACATGCACATTCTTCTTAACATGGTTGTCCTACTTTTGATTGGTTTTCCATTTGAAATGAAAATAGGTGCAAGAAGGTTTCTTATTATTTATTTAATATCAGGTATAATTGCTGAAATCATTTTTGGTCTAATAAATTACAGTTCAAATATCATTTTAATTGGTGCCTCTGGATCAATATTCGGCATAATGGGCGCATTTCTGAGGCTTTACCCCGATGATGAAATAGCCATGTTTCTTGGTTTTATTTTTCTTCCCAGGGTAAAGGTGAAGTATGCTGTTCTCTTTATGGTTGTTATTGAATTCCTTTCAGAATTTTTATCAATAAACAATAATGTTGCGCATCTTGTTCATATTTCTGCATTTGTTATAGGTGTTTTCATCGCACCATACTGGTTTGAACTAAAGTATGAAAAAATTGATCTTGATAGCCTTGTGAAGGATGAGAAAAGTGCAAATATGCTAAAAATGATAAAGAATGAGAAAATACCAGAGGTTAAAAAAATATTGATTGAAGAGTTTTTGAATTATGTATGCAATGATTTCAAAAAGGAAAAGGATCATTATATATGCAACAGAAAAAAATTTAAGTTATGAAAATTTCCAGTATTTTCTATTTCTTGCAAAGTTTAATTCAGCTTCAGTTATATCCTTAATAAGCATATTTTCTTCAGAATGTGGTGTTGATAGTATTCTTAATGCCGTATCATAACCAACACCCCTTGCAGATAAGGCAAGCAGGGCAGATTTTTTATAAATTCTTATAAGGTTTGATACTCTGTAAAGTTTTTCAATGTATTCCTTCTCCTTTTCATTCTTTGGTCCGTTCTTCAGAATTGATAGCTTATCCCTTTCATATTTCCTTAGAACTGTTATTCTCACGGATCCACAATATATGCACTTTAAATCCTTTACATCCTCAACCTTCCTTGTCCAGCTTCCCTTGCAATCAAGACATGCAAAAATAAGTTCATTTTTCATCAGCCTATGTTTGACTGCATTCAAAACGGTTGGCGTTACCCTTGTTCTACCAACTTTTGCATCCATATATGCTATCAAATTTTCCATGGTTCTGTCAATTTCAACTACTTCAACTTTTATTTCATTATTTTTTAATCTTTCTATTATTTTTCTCGTGTTTTCGAGATCAAGATAATCCCATGCAGCTTTTTTTATTGCTTCATCAAAAACAAAAGTATCCTTGTAATGTTCCATAATTTTTTCCAGTTTTGTTTTTGATACATCGTAATCCTTTGATACAATACCAAATTTCTTTGCCACATATAGAAAAACATATTTAAAAAACCTTGAATATTCAATCATTGATTTAAGGTCAATTTCATTATATTCCAGAAGAATATCTGATATAAGCTTTTCATTTGGTGGAAAATCGGATGAGATCATTATAGAGTATGGTGTAACTGAGAAATTTACACTGTAACCAAGTGAATTAAGCCTGTATGAAAGTATCAGTGCGAGCGTTTCATTCACCTTTGTTCCGAATGTATCTTCAATAATAATATCAGTATTTAATTTTGATATTCTTATTGCATTCATTCCAGCATGTTTCAATGACCACCATTGTCCTATCCTTTTCCTTGCTTCATCGTTCACGTATTCCGGTATTATTCCCTTTTCCCTTAAATTTGCAACGTTCTGCGCTACAACGAAATCAACAGGTATGTCCTCACCAAACCATCTTGGTGGGGTACCAATATCCTCAACAGGTTCAACAAGTATTTTACCATCCTCAATTTCAATAACCCTCCAGGTTACACCCTTCATAACGAATATTTCTCCTTCACCAAGTTCAGTGGAAACAAAACTTTCATCAAGCGTACCTATAAATTTTGAATTTGCAATATCAATTACCCTGTAATTCTTTTCATCCGGTATCATTGATATATTCTCTATAAAGTACTCCATGGATTTGTTACCCCTTTTAACAGTCTTACCATCAAACTTTATGAGTTTAATTGAATCCATAAAACTTAAAAATTCAATGAAAAATTGATGGTCAAGGTTCCTGAAGGGGTATGCTCTTTTTATCGTTTCATAAATATCCATTTCATCCATACTGTAATCAGACCAGATCCAGGATATTATCTGGTTCGCAAGAACAACAAGTGGATTTTCTCTAACACTGAGATCCTCAATCCACCCTTTTTTATGGAGATCAATAATGCTCAATGCCTCCTCAAGCTCTATAGGATTGCCAGAAACAACGGATCCTTTTGAAACACGGCCAAGTCTGTGCCCTGATCTACCAATTCTCTGAACAAGTCTGTAAACCTGCCTCGGGGAATTGAATTGAACAACATACTCAGCATGGCCGATATCAATGCCAAGTTCAAGGGAAGATGTACATATTAAAGCTTTTAATTTCCCCTCCTTTAAAAGTTGCTCGTTCTGCATTCTTATCTCCTTTGATAGGGATCCATGGTGAATTCCTATGGGTAAATTTTTGTCAAGCCTGTTAATCCTCATTCCTATGTCCTCTGCTGTGAATCTTGTGTTAACAAAAATAAGTGATCCTCTGTATTTATTTACAATATTAAGTGTGTGCATTACAGCAGAACCATAATCAGGATCGCATGCCATTTTTTCACTTTCTTCCTCATAAATTCTTTCAGGTGCCTCAACCTTAACATCCATTTCCTTTATCAATGAACTTTTTACAATTTTTATTTCTTTTCCAGGTGAAAGGAATTCAGCTATTTCTTTTTCATTTCCTACTGTAGCTGAAAGGCCTATTCTCTGAATTTTTCCCGATAATCTTTCAAGCCTTTCAAGTGCAACAGAAAGCTGCCATCCCCTTTCATCACCAACAAGTTCATGTATTTCATCAACTATAACAGTTCTAACATATTGCAGGTGTTTTTTTATTTTTTTACCTGAAAGCATGATCTGTAGTGTTTCTGGTGTTGTTATAAGAAGATCTGGAGGATTTTCTGTTATTTCTCTCCTTTCACCTTCACTTGAATCACCATGTCTTATGTTTAGATCAATGTTCATTGCCTTTGAGTATTTTTCAATCCTTTCATAAAGATCCCTGTTCAAAGCCCTCATTGGAGTTATGAAAAGTGCATGAATCTTTTGAGGTTTTATTTTTGATATTCTGTATATGATGGGAATAACTGACGCCTCTGTCTTCCCTGTTCCCGTGGGTGCTATGAGTAAAACATTTTCACTATTGTAAATGTCCTCATAAACCCTCCTCTGATCATCAGTCATGGTCAGATTGAATTTGTTTAAAACATCTATAACTTCCTGATGAATCACAAGATCCATAAATTATTTTCATATAAAAAATTAGTGAATTTCTCAGCTCTGTGGAAAACATCCATTATAGATACAGAATCATTTAGAATTATCCTCCTAATATTTTATGCTATTATTTTCATTGCAATTTCTTTTTCAGATAGTTCAGGAATTCTCGATCTCACAAATGATCCACTTTTTTTCTTTATTACGGAATGTACTGTCTCCACTATTGGCCTTCTATTATATTCTTCAGGTAAATGCCTTTTCATCCTTTTCCTGTTTTCACCTCTAGTACGATGTATTGGAACATCCTTATTTCTTGCAGGTATTATTGCTACAAGACCATATTCTTTGGCAATAATGTGATTTTCTTCTGAATCGTAGCCTTTGTCACCAATGATTATTTTGAATTTACCAATCATTTCCTTATCCATATTCTCTAATGTTTTCTTGAACTCTTTCGAATCATGAATATGCCCAAAATATATACTATATGAAACAATCAATTGTGATTGATCATCTACACATATTGTTGTTTTTACATACTTTTTCTTCATTCTTCTTCCAAATTCCTTCAATCTTTTATCGTAATAAAAAGAATGATAATTCACAGAAAATCCAGTACTATCAATTATCATTTTATTTCCTAATAATCCATTGAAAAATTTCAAGATTTTATTGAAAACATATGTAATAAGTTTTCTATCAATCCTTTCTGAAAATTTCTGAATTGTTGTAAAATGGGGTATTTCGGAAAGAGATAAAAGATTAACAAATGCAGGATTTGATGCTATTATCTCAATAACATCACGATAACTTTTATTTGTCCAAATTGTATAATAGTATTACAAAAAGTTGATACAGCTGGTACTTTTTTCAGAAAATTTGGATGAATAAGCTGGAAGAATTTTTTTGGATATAATTATTGCTTGTTCGATAAACTTATATTCCTCTGTTTCCATGACGAATTTGGGAATTTTTGTCTAGTGTGTTAACTAATTATTTTATCCAGAGTAAAATATTTAAATCAAACATAAATGGAGGTGTTTGTGATAAAACGTCTTTACAAAAAACGCCTCCAAAAATAATAAAAAAGGAAATATAAAATAATTTGGTAAAAGTATAACAATTCCCTAGTTAAAAGGATAGAAATTCTTTTGCACAAAAACACGATGTGGAGTTAAAAATGATTAACCTAACCTTTAGAAGTCATGAAAAAAGTTCTTTTGTCTGCAGTTGCATGACGATGATGTGTAAGAGTCGGAGTTTGGCAACCGCCTTATCACTTGACCTTCGAGGTCGT
>JAVRLH010000030.1:0-10710 GCA_031961605.1 Thermoplasmatota archaeon | reverse complement strand
GTATTGCCATAGGCATGTATTTCACCTATTCAGGGTAAATGAAAAACGGTAATTTAATTTTATCCCAAAAAAATTGTTTTAAAAAATTAATAAAATTTGAACGGGGAAATGTAATCCCCGAACTTTTCCCTTGCATCCATCAATCTTTTCTTCTCTTCCTCAAGTTCCTTAATCACTTTCTCAGGTACTGTTGGTATTTTCCTGTATATTTCAACGATTCTATCGCACTTTGAAATCAATTCTGGAACTCTTATTTTGAACTGTTCCTCATAATCCTTCTGTGTATAATCTTTTTTCTGTACTTTTTTAAATAGATCCCTTAGATCCTCGTACTTTGGAATGTAACCTATAGGTGTTGTTATTGCATCCACATCCCCATGTACCCTCAGTTCCATCCATTTTAACCACACTGCCTTATCAGTTTTTTCATTCAGATACTTTCCATTTTTATCTTTAAGGAAATAGTTCACGCCGAATATTTTAGGTTCCTTCTTCAATTTTTCTTTGAATTTCAAATAATTATCAAGGTATTTTCCAATGTCGACGGAAAGGAACTCAATTATTGACATGGGATTGAATGTTCTCACACCCTCCTTACCTATTGTTGCGGCTGTTGTTTCAGATTCTATGGATGCACCTTTATTTATCACACCATGATCCCATTTGAATGCTTCGCAGACAGGAGGCCATGTATCGCTGTCCCTTCCTCCATATATTATTCCACCAAGTTCAACACCTTCTGGATTGTCCAGAGCCCATCTATCAAGGTTGGGGAATGGTTCAAGTCTCACCGTGAATCTTGCATTTTTGTGTGATGGTGGAATCTCCTTTCCATCCTTATCCTTCTTTCCCTTCCACCATATTCCGCTGTGGTTCTCACCCTTATCAGGTATTGGTATGCCCATTCCATTCCAGTACGGTTTTCCATTGTAAACGAGAATATTTGAGAAAATAATCTCAGTATCACTGAACAGCACTTTCCATATTATTGGATCATCCTTTTCGTTAATGTCCTCAATTATTCCAAATACACCATTTTCAACATTTACTGCATATGCTTTTCCATTCTTTATCTTTATGAATGAAAGATCATCTCCCACAAGCCTTTCATGCGGAATCATGCAGGTGGATGTTTTACCGCACATTGAAGGGAAAGCTCCTGTGAAATAGGTTACCCTTTCATTAGGCCCGTTAACACCCATCAAAAACATATGTTCGGATAGCCAGCCTTCCTTCAGTGCCTTTGCAATCGTTAACCTGAAAGCGTTCTTTTTCAAGCCAACAGAATTACCTGCATATTGATTGTTAACTGAATAAGCTGTTTCTCCATCCACATCAAAATATATCCTTCTCTTGTCAAGGTTTTTGCTTGTTTTCCTCTCATCAAGTTCACCCTGTGAGTGGATGAATTTCAAAAAGTGAACATTCTTATTTTTTACAAAATATTCGTATGCGTTCCTGTAAAGTATCAGTTCACTGTGCATTACATATGCTGAATCTGTTATCTGTATTGCAGGTAAAGTAAACCAGGAATCTTTTGGTCCAAGAACAAAGAACCCAACGAACATTTCCCTGTCCTTCATTATTCCCTTCATCAATTCTCTTATTTCCTCAATACCCTTTTTCCTGTCCATTGTGTTCAAAAGTGGTAGTGGCCCTTCTTCAACAAGTATCTTTGTATTTTCCTTATCCCTTGCCTGATCGTAATAGTTATCGAAGTGATATGTTTGGTTTGCGTTCTTCAATACCCTTTCCTCATTATATTCAAGTACCTTTTTCCTCACGTATTCATAATCGTTGTTTGTTTCATTAACAAAGAATATTTTTGATGGTTCTGCAAGCTTTACAACATCGTAAAGGAAATCGAAGAACTCATCGTTCTCAATGTTTTCAATCTTGGCTACTTCATCCGGGTCATACTTTTCCTTTAAAAAAGAGATTACTTCATTCTTCATGAAGGGAATAATGAAGAATGGAATAAAAAATTTTCCCACAATATGTTCAATATTTTGATTTTTTGATAAAAAATCAATTTTTCTTAATCTTTTTAAAAAATTTTCCTGAATATTTGGAAAATTTCATTTTGATAAAATTAATATGAATCTTTGAGATTTAATTTTATATGGCATCGAAAAAAGGACTGTTTGGGACAAATGGCATAAGGGGAATGGTGAATGAGGATTTAAACATTAATTTCATAATACGCTCTGCACTTTCAATAGGATCTTTCTTTGGTAAAAATGAAAGAGTTGTTGTTGGCTCTGATACAAGGAAATCATCGGAAATGGTAAAATTTGCAATATTTTCATCTTTGATATCCCAGGGCCATGATGTTTTTGATGCGGGTATTGTGCCAACACCCGCACTGCAATTATATTCAAAAGTGCATGGAAAGTTTGGGATCATGGTAACAGCATCACACAATCCTCCAGAATACAATGGTATTAAGGTTATTGGTAAGGATGGCACGGAAATTGATGAAAAGGATGAAAATGAAATTGAGGAAATATTTTACAGTGAAAATTTCAGGAAGGAGAATTTTGCATCACTTGGAAATTATTTGAAGGTTAATGAAGTTAATATGAATTACATTGGTAGCGTTGTTGAAAAGGTAAATAGAGAAATCATAAAGGAATCAAAGATTTCTCTCCTTCTGGATTGTTCAAATGGATCATCAATTTTCACATCACCTGAAATATTAAAAATACTTGGCATAAAATACACAACAATAAACTGCAACAGGGATGGGCTGTTCATTTCACACAATCCCGAACCTAAGGAAGAAAACCTTAAGGATCTTTCATATTTAACAAAAAATAATTTCAGTTTTGGTGCAGCACATGATGGTGATGCTGACAGGGTTGCATTTGTTGATGAGAATGGATCCTTTGTCTATGGTGATAAAATTCTTGCTTTATTCGCTAAAGAAACACTTTCAAAGAGAAAGGGTTATGTTGTCTTACCAGTAAGTGCAACGATGGCCGTGGAAGAAATAGCAAAAATGTATGATTCGAAGGTTATTTACACAAAAGTTGGTGCACCGATTGTTGCAAGAAAGATGATTGAAACGGGTGCACTTTTTGGTGGAGAGGACAATGGAGGATACATATTTTCAGATCACCAGTACTGCAGGGATGGAGCGATGGCTTTAGCTAGATTAATTGAGATAATTGCAAAATATAAAAGACCTTTATCTGAAATTATCAAAGATTTGCCTGAATATTACCAGAAAAAATCATCAATACATGTTGAAAAGGAAAAAATACCATATGTTATGGAGAATCTGAAAAATGATGTAAAGGGTAAAAATTTCATCGATATTGATGGTATAAAGATCATTGAAGGTCAATCATGGATATTAATAAGACCATCTGGAACCGAACCTTTAATAAGGATCTATGCTGAATCAAAAAATAAAGAGAACCTTGAAAGTATTTATAATGAATACATGAAAAAGATAAATTCATTGCTTGATGATCTCTGAAAATCTTTCAGGAAATTTTTCTGGTATTTTTCCCTTTGAAACAACAATTGATGATGCCCAGTTTCCCATAATGCATGAATTTTTTATTGAAAGTTTTCTGAACAAACCTGCATAAAAACCTCCCCTGAATGCATCACCCGCACCAACTGATTCTTTTACTTTAACCTTAAAGGCTGGAACAATTTCCTTTTTATTTTTCTCCTTGATCATGCATCCCTTTTCTCCAAGTGTCACTATTATCCTTTTCGTTAAAGAAAATAGATCATTTGTGAAAGATTTTGCCCTTTCATATTCAATTTCATTGAAAAATAAAATTTCCGTATTTTCTGACATTGCAATGAATTTTTCTTTGTTGTATCTGTAATGTATTTCCTGTCCTGGATCAAATGAAATTTTCCCATCAAGCTTTTCTTTAATTTTAATCAGCTCCTGGGGATTGCCAGTTGAAAAATGTACCCATTCTCCAGAAGGTTTATTTTTGAAATCATAGTTCTTTTCCATGGGTCCCTGATCCATGAACGCTATCTGTCTTGTACCATCACTAACTATGTAGCAAACTGGAGAAAAAGAGAATTTTTTATCAACTATTAAATTTTCAATGTTAACGTTCCTTTTCTTCAGATCATTCACATATTCTTTTGGGAAATTTTTTCCAATTTTAGAAAAAATTTCAACAGGAACACCCAGAGAACCTGCAACTGCACATATGTTCCTTGCAGTTCCACCTGATCTCATTATTATTTTTTTTGTGTCTATTGATCCCTCATCAGGTATATTTTTCACCTCAATAACTATATCAACGTTGAAATGGCCGAAGACTGAAAGGAACATGTTAGGACCACCTTGTTATTATCCTTTCCCTGTCAAAACTCTTTACAGCTATTCTGTATATAAAATATGCTGAAATTGCTGTAAAGATTGAAAATATAAGGAGGATTGTTTCAAGGTATTGAATTAAAATCATAGCAGCAAAAAATATTGCAAGTATTGGAATAACAATTATTGCTGAATACTGCTGTGCTGACCTTGGATCAACAACCCTTGATGATGCCAATAAAACAAGGATAATGGACAATATCAAAATTGATGGTGTGAAAATTAAAATCGTAAAAAGCCAGGGCAAATTTGGAAAGATCAAATAACCATGCTTCAACGAAAGAAAATCAACAAAAACAGTATAAATTCCAAGCATGATGTAAGTTACAATTGCTGCAGGTATAAAAGGTGCAAGCAATTTTCCAAAGAAAAGATCATTCTCATCTATGGGTGATGCAAGTATTGGCTCAATTGTCCTCTGCACTTTTTCTCCAACAAAACTGTATGATGAGGCCATGGATGATAGGGAAAGCGGTACAACTGTTAAGAGGATAAGGTATTCCATGGCCATTATTGCCAGATAGCTGGAATTTCCATTTACACCAGAAACATTCTCTTTAGCTGATATCAAAAATAATGTTATCATGATCATTATGAGAAAGAATGCTGGAAATAATATGAAAGAATATTTCACTGATTTCAATGAAAATATTTCCTTTTTATCCTTTTCGTA
The DNA here is from genome assembly GCA_031961605.1 of Thermoplasmatota archaeon. Taxonomy (GTDB): domain Archaea; phylum Thermoplasmatota; class Thermoplasmata; order Thermoplasmatales; family ARK-15; genus JAVRLH01. The sequence continues at coordinate 5,677 of JAVRLH010000030.1, read as the reverse complement.
AATTGCTTTAACAATACCAAAGTTAATCATTTTAACATCTCCATATAAATATCCTCAAGTGAATGCTTTTCCTTATAAACATAATAAACATCAATTCCAGAATCTACAAGCAATTTTATTATCTGTGGAATTTTCATTTCATTATCCAGATAGATCTTCAATTTTTTATCCTTTATTTCATAAAGAATGTTGATTGAATTCAAAACATTTTTTATTTTTTCTTCATCACCATTGTATTCAAAAATAACACCGTTACCGAACAATTCCTTTTTAAGTTCTTCAGGAGAGCCAATTGCAATCAGTTTATTTTTCAATATTGCAATTCTGTCGCTGAGTATTTCCGCCTCATTCAGATTGTGTGTGCATAAAAGAACTGTTTTTCCCTCATTCCTTATTGATTTTATGAAATCCCTTACCCACTTTGCGCTCTGTGGATCAAGTGATGCTGTTGGTTCATCAAAGAATATGTACTCAGGATCATGCATTATTGCCCTCACAATTGCAAGTTTCTGTTTCATTCCCTTTGAATATGTTCCGAATGGTTTTTCCATTTGATCAATAAGATCAAATTCCCTAAGGTAATTTTTGATTCTTTCATCATTAAGAGCATCGATACCATACAGTTTTCCAAAGAATTTTAAATTATAGTAACCTGATAATCTATCATAAAAGCCAGGATTTTCGGGCAAAAGACCTATTTTTTTTCTAATTTTTTCATTTGAATCAAGAATGGAAAAAGAATCGTAGAAAGCATTACCCCATGTTGGTTTTATAAGACCTGAAAGCATCCTTACCGTTGTTGTTTTTCCAGCCCCGTTCGGTCCAAGAAGTGAAAATATTTCACCATTCTTTATTGTAAAGCTTAGATTTTCAACAGCAATTTTTCCATCGAATGATTTACCAAGGTTCTCAAGTGTGATCATTCTAACTTAAAAATACAAAATAGGTATTTTAAACTAATCACTTATCTTTCTTGCTGAAACAATGAATGAAGTGTGCATTATCCCTGTATTTTCAGGTCTTGATTCTTTCTCACCCATAATCCATTTTCTCTCAATTATTTCCCTTATCTCAATATTTTTGAAATTTTCATCCTTAAGTTTTTTCTCTAAAACGTTTACCTGTGAAATGTTTGGAACATAGGCAATGAATGTTCCATTAATTTTCAAAGACAAATATGCATATGAAACAATGTTCCATGGATCCTGTATATCAACAATAACAGAATCAACATTCATTTCATCAATTCCCTCCCTTGCATCCTTTACCTTTCCCATCCAGTGTTTGTTTAGTTTCCATTCATCAATAATTTCATATAAATTTTTTATAACATCCTGGGAAATATCATAACTGTAAACCATTCCAGGATAGGAATAGTATATTAAAGAAAGTGTCATGAATCCGGATCCTGCACCTATTTCAACAACACTTGAATTTGCATGAATTCCGCTAAGATAAATTATTGTTCCAATATCCTTAAAATGAACAATCTGTTCCTTTCTCTCCATACTTGAAAGAATATCCTGTATGTTAGGTCTTAAAAAGATAAATTCCTGATCGAAAATTTTTATTTTTTCACCATCTTTTAAATTAAAAAATCTTTTTGTATCCATCACTCCAAGACCCCTTATGAACTTTTTTCTTCCATCAACAGTGAATATGTAATATTTTCCATCGTAAAGTGCAAAAAGATCCATGGTTTTGCATGTAAAACAACATTAAAAAATTTCACTTAATGAAAATGAAAGTCAGGAGGAAAATGAAGAATGAAAATATGAATGTTAGAATTACTATGATCACAGCGATCCTGAACCTTTTAAGCATTCTTTTAATTATTTCCGAAACCTTTTCAACGTATCCCTTTCCTGCAATTTTTAAAAAGCACTTTGTTGTAAATGCTGAGAATGAACATTCCTCAAGATCCTTCTGTGCAAGATCAATTCCCTCCTTTATTTTCATTATTAAATCTTCAATATCACCCTTAGATCCCACAGGATTAAGATCTTTTGGGTTTAAGTTAACAATGTGGTTATCAGTTGTGAATAATTCAACATCACCCACATATTTTTTCAATTCTTCCCTTATTTTATTTCTTAACCCATATTGCATGTTGTTTCCATCAAAAAGTATGTATGCAACTTTTTTTCCATTATCAACAAGGAACGTCTGTATTCCCATGGGCCCAAGGCTGTCATCCTCATAATAAACATTTGAAAAACCGCACTTTGTGATATTTTCCTTAACATTTGATAATTTTTCTTTCAAATCATTCAAAACATTCAGATCAATATCTTTAAGAGCGGAATAATCTTTGTTAAAATTATTATGTGCATCAACAACAAAAACATGCCTTGTTTTGGAGTTCAGAAATCTTCTCCTTATTTTCATTCCAAGTTCAAGCGAAACATCATCGAATCCACTTTTAGATGGAACAATGGAAAGGAATAAAGAATCACCGAATTTCTGTGCAAAAAATTCAAAATCATTTTCAATTCTTATTCCTTCTGAACTTGTATTTTTGAATTTTAATGCATGAATTGAATTTTTTATTGAATTGGCAATCTTTTCAATATCCTCTTCACCTGCACAGTTTTCATTGTTTGTTGATGTTGTATGAAAAACAAGGATGTTTTCACTAATATCAGAAAGTTTATTTTTAAGCTTTAATGGTAAATTGCTGCAACCCACCTCACCGAATGGGCCTGGATGAACATACGGGAATACGATTATCCCCTTTATTTTATTTTCTTTATTCTTAACAGCAAGGCCCATAACAGGTATTTCCTTTACGGAATACATTTTGCTCAGTAAATTATTGATTGAAAACAGTTCTTCAGCATTCTGGTTTGCAAAATAGTTAACGATTATGCCCGCATATTTAACGGGATCCTCACCATATTCTTCTTTGAATTCTTTAGAAAGGTAAATAAGGAAATATCTTGAGACCAAAGAAAATAGAATGGATGATATGAAAAAGGGGATTAAATATAGCAAAGGATAATGTGAGAATATAAAGAATATGGAAATTGAAAATGAATAATTCAAAGAAACAATTATGATCTTATTATCCTTAAGCTTAAGGAATGGTTTTAGAAAAAGATATCTTAAAAATGGTGAAATGGAAAAGCCCAAAAGTAAAGCTATGGCAGGTTTTGTAAGAAAAATTAATGTTAGAATAAGAAAGGCAACAAAACTAACTATGAAAACAATTTCCTCAAGAAGCGTTATCCTTCTCAATGGAAAATCAAGTTTTATTAATCTAAATGTTAAAAAATCAATGAGTATTAGAGCAATGTAAGGAAAAAGAAGAAGGAAAAGTAAAAAGTTTAAATTTGGTCTTATCAATAAATAATAAATTGCAAGTATTGCCAGAACAACTGCTATTGAAAGAATTGAGTTTGGTGATTTAAATGCCCTTTTTCTAAGTTCAATAAAATATTTTTCAGCATCCATAGTTATCTTTTATATATTTCCATATCATTTGAAACAATCCTTCTTATCCTATGGTAAGGAATCATATCTCCATTTTTAAGAAAAATGAAATTTGAACCCAGTTTATCTATATCCCTTATATCAATTTCTTTTAGGGAAAAATTACCCTTTCTATCAACAAAAAATATTTTTCCATTACCCCCCGTCCATATTATTTTATTAAGAATTTCATTCACTGGATTTTTCCTCATATTCAATTTCCTCATCAGATTTTGCTATCTCCCTTATTCTCTGAACTCCATCAATCTCCTTTATAACATTCGCAACCTCCTCAGGTACAAGTTCCTCCCAGTTCTCTCCTGAAATCATTCTTCTCCTTACCTCCTTACCGGAATACCTTTTTCTATCATAAAGTTCTGGTGTTTCAACCTTGTATCCCCTCTCTTCAAAAAGTCTCTTTGTTAATGGATTTCCTGCATAAACCTTGTGGAATGGTGGTGATATTGCCTCGATATGAGCAACCCATATTGCATTTCTGTGGATATCCTCAATCGGTACAAGGTAATAGTTGTAAATTTTTCTGTATTCAAAAGTGTTTGAAATCATTAAATGTCTCTCACCTGCTGTGAACGGATTATCCAGAGTGTGTGATTCCTGGGCACTTCCTATTCCAATTATTATGTAATCATACTTCTTTGATAGATCCTCTACCATCTTCAAATGTCCTAGATGGAAAGGCTGAAACCTTCCAATAATGAATGCTCTCATTGGGACTTAAATTTAAATCCCATCTATTAACTTTTTCATTTTATTTTGAAAAATTTTTTATTGTACTGTCCCGAAATCATTGACTCCTATAGCTCTGTTCTTTCCTATTCTTCTTACCAGAGAAAGATATTTGTTTCTCATTCTATTTGAAAATTTTATTACAGTATGTGCAGCATTTACCATTATAAATCTTAACATAGATGGACCATGTTTGGATATCTGCCCTCTTATGTCCCTATATCCAGATTGATCCTGTCTTGGTACAAGTCCTGCATATGATGCAAGATGTTCTTTTGTTGGAAACCTTGATATGTCATCTATCTTTGCAAGAATAGCACTTGCTGAATATACATTTATTCCTGGAATTGTCATTAGAAGTCTCACTTTATCATTATTCTCTGCCAGTCTTGATATTTCTTCTTCCACCTTACTTTCCATAGCCAATAAATCATTTATTCTTAATAAAAGATCATTAAGAACAAATCTATCTTCATGGCTAAGTATTGAAGATACCTTTTCTATTTCTTTCAATCCCTTCTTTCCGAATATATCACTTGCATTTATATGAATTCCATATTTTGAAAAAATTGCATGTATCTGTTTCTTGAGTCTTGTCATATCTTCTCCAAGGGATTTTCTATACCTCACTAAAGTTCTCAATGCTTCAGCTTCCTTTGATGGAAGATATTCTTTGGCAATCATTCAATCTAAGAAGCTTTGCAAGTTTGTAAGAATCTTCTTTATCATTTTTCCTTGATGATTTGAAAATCAAAGCAAGATTTGCAGGATCAGCTATGTGTATAGAAAATCCCATATCTCTCAATAGTCTTGCAACGTATTTGCCAGATGTGGACATTTCCATTGCTATATCTGGTTTCAACTGCATGTATTTCTCTTTGAATTTTGCCCATTTTTCTTCACTGTTTTGCGTTTCATATTGTTCTATGACCTTTCCATCTTCGTCCAATGCTGTCACGTACACACTTTCCTTATGGATATCTAATCGAGGCTGTGTGAAAATTATCAAAAGTAAAGAGGAACCTTTTACTGGTTTAAGAGTATTGAAATAACAGATAAAGTAAGTTACATGTCTAAAATGGATTTTTACACAGGCTCATTCCTATTTTCATTTTTTCACTTCCTTTTTTTGTGTAAGAGTCTTAAAGTCGGAGTTTTCTCAATAAGACCTATTCACCCTTGTTTCAGGGTATTAAGTCGAAGCGTAGGCAACCATTCTATATAACGACCTCAAAGGTCAAGTCAAACAACGGTTGCCAGACTCCGACTCTTACACATCATCTTCATGCAACTGCAGACAAAAGAACTTTTTTCATAGGAGTCAAACGATATGGGATACTACCAGACTCTCCGCAAGTCGACTGATGTCAGATAAACCTATATAGAGGGGAGTTATTTTTTAGTTTATGATTAACCAAAACGAACTCCCCTCAATAAACAATGTTAAGGAACTTAAAAA
>JAVRLH010000029.1:0-10854 GCA_031961605.1 Thermoplasmatota archaeon | reverse complement strand
ATAGGAAAGAACAAAGCAATAGTAGCCATAGCAAGGATTCTCCTTGAAAAAATATTCATAATGCTTAAAAAAGGAGAAGAATTCATAGACAATATTGATACGCTAACAGAAAGGAAGATAAGAAAAATGGAAGAAAAAGCAAAGGAAGCAAAAAGAGCAGTAAGGAGCATAGATATTCAGCAGACCATAAAATTAATTAAGGAAAATGTGATATTTGATTCGACAAAAGAACTTTTTTCATAGGAGTATGTGAAAACAACAATATGTGTAGATGATCAATCACAATTGATTGTTTCATATAATGCATATTTTGGGGTGATTCAAGATTCAAAAGAATTCAAGAAAACATTGGAAAAGATGGATAGGGAAATAATTAGTAAATTCAAGATCATTATTGGTGACAAAGGGTATTTTACTCCAATTTCTTCGATCATTTTGGAAATATTTTTATCCTTTTCATTCATATATTTTATTTCGCTTCCTAACGTTGACTCTTCAGAAGGTATTTTCTGCTTACAAAAGATTCTTATCAATATCCTTTACAGAGCCAAAATAATAAATATTTTATATATAAGCTAAACTTTTGTAAAAATTTTCATATTCTTTTTTTGCCCGATGTTTTGAATAATATTCTTTAAGATCACTGTAATCAGGTTTGTGATCATAATAATTTAAAATTTTATCAACCCATTCTTCAGGATCCAATTTATCTTTTCCTAAACTCACAAAAATTCCATGATTCTTTAGTACTTCTTTTGAAATAGGTATATCAAAAGTTACTATAGGTAAATCAGAAAAAATTGCTTCCAAATATGGCCTCTCAAATCCGCCATCAATTACAGGATGTATTAACATGTCAGATGCATTAAAATATAAAGCATATTCTTCATCAGATAACACATCATCTCTAATTTTAATAATCTGTTTTTTATTTTTAAATTTATGAACAATTCTTTCACTATCACCTATGCGAATTAATACAAAACGGTCATCAAGTTTGTTAAATATATTTGGTAAAACATCTATATTTTTTATAGGGATATCTGTGGAAACATTTAAAAGATAAATTTTATCTTCATTTAATCCTAACCTTTTTCTAGCTTCTAATTTATCTCTAACTACAAAATAAGGATCATCTAACCAATGATGGATTCTTTTAAAATCAATATCAGGGAACATATTTTCAGCCATTCTTTTAGTGTGATCAGAAATAACTACAACACCTTGAAGTTTATTCATAAACTTCAAATTCATTTTAACCCAATAATAAAATGTTTTTGACATTGGATAAATAATACCGAAAAGATCATGAAGAGTTCCAACAGTATTTTTGTTATATTTAACCATGTGAAAATGGTGAAGGGAAGAAACATGTACAAAATTCATATTTTCAACAGCTTTTTTGTAAACACCGCCCATAAAATAGCTGTAAAGTACATTTACTCCCCATTTATTGGTAAAATAAATATGATTTTTAAAATCACTTTTGCCGTTGTAGGATAGATGGAAAAAATTTTCAATTAAACCTAGATTATATAAATACCAGGCATATTTTCCAATACCCGATTTATAATCGCTTTCTGTGATAATTACACTATTTTTTATCATAAACGTATATAGGTTATTTCATCTTATATCAAAAACCTTTTTATATAATTTCATTGCTTTACACAACAATTCAAATTTTCAGTTAGCAAAGATGACCTTGAGTTTGTGTATTCTCACTTTCTAAAAAATCTATCTTTATGAAAGTCAAATAAAATATTTATATTTTCAAAGGCTTTCAGTTAAAATGATGCAGTGGAAATCTATGAAAAAAGATAAGACTTTTAATAAATCAATTATATCCATAATTGCTGTTATTTTTATTACATTACTTGGCATTTTGTTAAGGCTTATACCTTCATTCAAATATCCAATATGGGGTATTGATTTTGGTGTATACTACAATTTAACATCAAAAATAATATCTACAAATGAAATATTCGCAAATCTACCATCAGTATGGGGCACTTCAGGTTATGGATCCTTTCCTGTATTCTACTGGATGATGGATATTGTATACAAGCTAACAGGTTTTAGTGTTCAATTTATTCTATTGCATTTTTCACCAATTTTTGCAGGTTTTACAATACCAATTGTATATTTAATAGCAAAAAAATTAACGGAAAATAATGAAATTTCTATAATTTCCTCACTTCTATTTGCCATAAATCCTCTGGAAGTGTTTGAAACATCAATGGTTGGACTTTTAATTTTTGGGCATATATTTTTACTTTTATCCATTCTTTTTTACCTTTATACATGGAACAATACAAAATATTATGTTCCACTTTCAATTTCTTCTTTTGCTTTAATATTGTCCCACCATTTAAGCACATTCATGTTTATAATCTCAATAATAGGTATAATATTTTTCAGGAAAATTTTTGATGAAAATTATAGAACATTCAAATACGATTTTATTTATCTACTAATTTTTTCAATTGTTACTTTCTATTATTGGTTAGCATTTGTACCATCAATGTATGGATTTTTTTCTGGAGCATTTAATGAACTATTACCCTGGTATACAGTTTTAATTCTATACTTTGCAATCATTATAATGATTCTCCTTTATGCTCACAAATTCAAAAATTTCATTTTGTTTCTTGAAAAGATATATAAAATAATTAAGAATAGATACCTTTACCTTATATTCTTTTTAATTTCTTTTACAATATTTCTTGTACTTGCCACAATTGGCATAAATGGAATGAAAATAACAGATATAGGAATTTTATTTGCCTTACCATTTATTTTCTTATTTAGTTTTGTTGGAATTGGTTTAAAGTATATTTCCGATTTTCCATCCACAAAAATTTTCCTTATTGGTTGGTCTTCATTTTTAGCACTTTTCTTATTTTTATCTACAATTACCTGGAATGGTATTCTTATCCCATACCGCTATATTGAATATCTTTTCGAACCTTTATCCATAATATCTGCCATTGGTATTTACTACACTTATAAGCAATTACAATTCAATGAAAATATTGGCATAAATGTACCTGATTGTAAATCAGAAAGTGAAAATAAAGTAATCCAAAAAAGAAATAGATCTGAAAACAAACCTTTTTATTCCTTGCCTTTAAATTTATCTTTGATTGGCTTTTCCTTTTCAAAAAGAAAAGGTAATTACAATAACATAAAGAGAATTTTTGCAATACTCTTAGGGATTTCTATAATTTTATCCATAGGAACAATATATCCACTAGCCGAGCAGGTTAGTGGTATTTCAGAAAATTATGTAACAAATGTTATGATGTCAGGCATAATATGGCTTGAAAAGAATGGAAATAAAAACTATTCCGTTGCTACGGATGCTGTTGATGGTATTTATTTGGATGCTCTGGGATTCAATACTACATTTGAATATACCTATAAATTATGGATTTCAACAGATTGGTATGATGCACTTTATGAACTTGAAGGATTCAATGGAACATTCCCAAAAGTTGGATATGTTTTAATAAACTCAAATATGTATTACAATGGTGTATACGGATATCAACTTAGCCTAAATCCATCATACGATCCCCCTGTTATAATATCAAAAGTTTCATTTGAAAAATTTTTCAAGGAACCTTTTCAGGAAGTTTATTATAATTCATCAAAAGATGGATCTCAGTGGGTTTATGTATTTCAGGTAAACTGGACGTATATTTACAATCACGCTGGTTAAATTTACCAAATTCTTACAAAATATTTATTTCTGATCCCTATTTATACAGAATTTGAATCTCAGCTGATTTAGGTAGTATTATGTAATTTTTTATCAAAATTAGGTTTTCATAATCGTTCAAATTTCTCATTATTTATAATATAAATAAAAGATTACGGACGGACGGGCTTTTACGGCGCAAATCCTGAAAATCTCGGTGTTTCTCACGGAAAAATATTTTATCGTATCGATCATTCACGAAGATTTTAACACACTCAAGCTAAAAAGTACTGATTTTCTTAAAAACAGATTTTCCCTTAACTATATAGATAATTTGGATTTGGCTTTTTTATGATTGTTAAGTTTGTGAGTTCTGTTGCAATGTGGAAGGCTGTTCTTTCGTCGTTGTGTTCAATCTTTTTAAAATTTGATTTATTTCCTCTTCACTTCTCGGGACTTCTCTAGGCACCAATCCCTGCCTTTCCATCTGTAACTGGTGCAATCTTCTCTGATCTGACAATGTTCTTGCCTCATCTTGAATAATTAGACTAAATATTTCAATTAGTTCATCAACTTTAGATACTGCTTTCATCTATCTTTTTTTAAAAAACTGACAATCTCAAATATTGAATTATTCTTTAGTTTTGTTACTTCGAGAATTATTTGATCATTTACCGATATAGCCTCAGACCTTAATCCCATTATCTCTGCAAATGTATCTAACTTTTGCTTTAATTTCTGAAAATCTTCAAGCTCATTCATATCTGAACTTTCTTCAATTCATTCTGGAATTGATTAAAATATCTATACAGTTTTTGTTTCTCTTTCTCATCCATCTTGGATTTCAACTCTGCAATCTGTTTTCTTTAGTCTTCTAACTGGTTCTCAAAGCCTAGTTTTACCTCTTAAAGCTTCATCATTTGTTCTTTAGATTTTTCTTCCTTCTCTTTCCCAGCGATTATTGCAAAATAATGATGGTACTGATTTGCAGGGACCATTACAATCTTTCCCACATATGGATTCTTCCAAAGCATCGTTGCTTCTTCTTTCCTTTTTGCAGGTTAGTCATCTTATTATTTTATTTTGTAATCTGTAAATAGTGCATATACTTTGAAGCTGGAACTTCTGAAAACCATCCTGAATAGGGCTTTTCTAATGTATGGTTTCTTTTTTCTTTGATTGCTATAAAGCTTGCATTTTAACAATCAGGTCTGGATATTTGGTTGTTTTTAACATTATAAACCCAAGATTCAAGCGTATAATCAAATAAATTGATCAAATAAATCTATACCAAATTGTGATAAATCAATGCCCAGATTTTTTGCCCTTAAAATTAATACTTTCCACTTTATTCGTCTTTCTAATTTTTTCATTATTTTATCTTCTTCTTTTGTAAGAAGCTTATCTAAATCTTCTAAAAATCTGTCTTGTGCCTCTGTAATAATTTCTTCAATTGACTTATTTGTATTTTTCGATTCTTTGGGTATCTCTTCTTTTTCCAATTGTTTTTTGCCCAATCCTATATATTTTGAATATTTATCTATAATCCATTCAATTTTCATATCTGGAACATTATTCATTAATAAGATTTTTCTGAGAGCATCAATATCTTTATAATTTTCATAGTGAAACTGGCCCATAATAATTTCAATCTTTTTTGATTTTGAACCAAGAGCACTTTCAAGTATATTCCTCAATGCATCTGAAGCAGTTGTAATTATCTTATCATCCGATTCAATAGAATAATCCACTGAAAATACATCATTTGCTGTTTTTTGCTCATTTCCCATTGAATCTTCGTCCTCATTGCTTCTTTTTCTCAGTTGACAATATTTTTTGTATTCTTCCACAATTTTTTGATCATAGGGCAGTTCTTTTTCTCCTTTCAACCATTTTAAAATATCTTTTTCATATTTTTTCTTATAATCCTTATGAGCGGGATCTTTTCCCGCCATATTAAGAATATGGCCATATAAACTATATCTCCCTTTTTTTAATTCAATTGTTTTATCACAAACAGGACAAGAGAAATATTTATTTTTTGAAATCCTTGTCATAAATTCTCACCTTCTTTCTTTTCACATTTATTTTTGTTTTCAATTTTCCAATTCAACAAACTTGAACTTTCAAGATAAGATAAATGCATATTATGTTTTTTGAATAACTCTGTTAAAACGGAAAATTTGCCATAATTTAAATTGAAATTTTTACTTTCAAATCCCTTTACCATTGTATAAGTTATCATCACCTTATAACCACCTCCTCTTCAAGATCAACTATTTTTAACCATACCGAAACAGCCCCTAGGAATTCTTCCTCGGAGAGTAAGTCATCTGTTCTAAGCAAGATTTTAGTAAGCGGGTGATTAGGAAATTTCCTTGCGAAATTCCGTTTTACCGATTTTATGTTAATCACAAAATATAGTAAAAGGAACTTATATTTAAGTTTTATTATTAAAGTGAATTTTATAAATGCAAGGATGTATTTAAAGTTTTTTCATAAAATACCATGTTTATAGATAATATAGAAATAATAAAATTATTACTATAAATAAAAACTGTTTGTGTATTCCGAATTATATTGTTATCAATTTTATTAGCAATGCACTTTTTTAATGGTGTAAATATTTTGAACAATAAATTTTTAATTGTTCTTTTTTGATTCTAAACTGTTTTAAAATGGAAGTTTAACTATAGCAGTTCCGTTCGGCAATGTTGCCACAAACTCATATCCTTTACTCAGGTAATATGCCAGTTCATCGATTTTAACGACTTTTTGTTTACCTCCATTATTGGTCATTGCACCCGTTATTTTGTCTTTAAGGAGTTTCTGAAAATCCTCATTTGACATGTTTGAAAGATCCATTTTATCAATTTCCTCTTGTTTATATCCCACAGCCAATAACAATTGTTGTTGCAAATAGAGTTTAGCATTGGATTCAGAAAGCTCAGTCATCCTTGTCTCCAAAAACTTTGTGCATTTTTTATATGCTTCCCTCATTTCTTCAATTAGGTCAGGTGGTAATCTCTTATTTGTTGAATACCTTGCCTCAATATCTCCCTTATGCCCCATGAAAAACTGTCTCCATGGATGTGAAATTAGTCCTTTTGATTCTGCAATATCAAGAGCTGTGGCAAAATATGACCTTAAAACATATGGTCTCATTTTCAATCCTGCAGATGTTATTGCTTCCCTTATATCCCTGGTTACCAGCTGTGTTCTCAAAAAATTATGTTTCTTTATCCCTTTTTCATCAAGGTTTAAAAGAGGAGAATCAGGTGTTAACTCTTCACCCCTTTTCTTTCTATCCTGAAGGTAATCCAAGATATAGGTAACACCTTCTTCAGGTATGAATGTAAAGTATTGGTGTTTTGCTTTGCTCAAGCTTGATCTAACAACAACCATTGTTGGTACTTTTTCAAATTCCAATGTTTCAATGTTCAATTCCTTAAGATCCCCGAGTCTTATGCCGTCGGTACCATTATAATTTCCAAGTGATTCTGGCCTTAATCCAGAAAATGCAATTAAAGCTATTGCAACCCTACCTCTCAATGATGCTTTTCTAATAATTTTTGAAAGCTCTTCTTTGTTCGGAACTCTCTCATTTGCTATTGTCGGACTTTCATTCTCTCCTTTAATCTTAACATCAATTTTTAAATCTATATCATTGAATTTCAGCCATGATCTTATTACCCTTTTGAACCTTAAGATATATGAACCTGCCCTACCCTGATTCTCCAATGATCTAACAAAATCAAGGAATTTGTTTTTGAATTCCTTTGGATTGTTTTTCGCATCATCAATTATCTTTTCAGGTGTTGTATTGTTCAATTCACAGTAAAGGCCAAGTGTTCTTAAATAAACATCCCCTGTAATACTTGATCCTGCCTTCAAATTTTCATACCATCTTCTTAAATCCTCATTTTCCAACAATTTTTTGTATTTGGCTTCGAAGCTCATGACAATATGTAATAGATAGTTCTATTTAAAGTATTCGCTTATGAATTAAAGCGGGCTCGGGGGGATTTGAACCCCTGACCATTCGGTTAAGAGCCGAACGCTCTACCTGGCTAAGCTACGAGCCCTAACCAAACCAAGATAGTGAAAATCAATATAAACTTTTTCCGAATTTATTCTATCAATTTTACTCTCATACCTTCTATTTTATATTTACCATCTTCAATTATTTTTATTGCCTCAATTAAAGATTCATGTTCAAAGGGCAGGATTCTCTCAGCAAGGATTTCAGATGTATCATTATCATAGACAGGGACGCATTTCTGTACGATTATTGGTCCTTTATCAATTTCCTTTCTCACAAAATGAACAGTGCACCCAGATACCTTGCACCCTGCTTCAATAACAGCTTTGTGAACAAACTCACCATAATAACCCTTTCCACCAAAGCAGGGTAAAAGTGCAGGATGAATGTTTATTATTCTGTCATAATAGGAATTTATGAATTTTTCAGAAAGAATTTTAAGGTAACCTGCAAGGACAACAAGATCCACTCCGTATTCTTCAAGAATTTTCATTATTTCTTCATCGTATTTTTCTGGTGATTTATTCTTTGATGAAACAAAATATGCCGGAATATTTGCATTTTTAGCTCTTTGTAAAGCAAAAGCATCACTTCTGTTTGAAATTACAACAACAACCTTTGATTTTATCTTTCCTGACAATGATGCATCTATTATTGTCTGTAAGTTTGTTCCCCTTCCTGAAACAAGAACACCAATGTTCATGGTAAAATAAAATAAATACTTAAATTAGAAATTTTCTATTGTCTCTTTCAGAACCTTTTCAATTTTCTTTGCGGTACTTGAAACATAACACTGTTTTGCCATTTTTTTCCCTTCAATCCGCATTCCTTTCTCAGGTCTTCATCAAGATAAGCAATTTTGATCTTTTCTGCAAGATCTTTGTGATCATTTTTTCTAAAAATTAATCCATTTACCTCATCGGTTATCAATTCAGAAACACCAGCTCCATTACTTAAGGTGGTACACTTTTCATAGAGCCAGGATTCAACAACAGAAAGACCAAAACCTTCAGTCCTTGAATGTAAGGATAAAAATAAAATGTGAATCTTCTAACAGGTGTCATTAAAAAAATTCACAATCCTAATAAAGATTATGATCAGTATTGATTATCTCATCCATGACATATGGATAATAGGGTTTGTTTTCAAGTAACATTTCTAGCTCAACTGGAGTTAAAAAAGGTTTTTTTAATAAAATTTCATTGTCAAGGACAATCCTCGGGCATGCAAAATTCACGAACACATCAAAGTTTAAATTTTCTAATTTTTCAAGTGTAACATTGTCCATTAAAATTATTTCACCATCCATTCCCTTTTCCCTCAATTTTTCAAGTAATTTTTTGGCATACTTCAACCTTAACTGTCCAATCTTTGTTGAAACAATAAGGGCAAATTTCTTTGCATTCCTTGCAAGTTCAATCTGCGCATACCTGATTTTTATCAATTTATCGTAATCAATCTTTTTTATTTCACCTGTTAATGGATCAAAGGCGTACGTATCTTTTTGAGTTGAAACAGAAACACCCCTTGCATGGAATTCACCATCTGAAATAACAATGAAACAATCCACATTGTCCATTATACTTTTTGCAGAACTGAAATTGCATCCCAGTACCTGCCCGGGGTAGAAAAGTCTATCATCACCCTTTCCAATTCTAGCAGAGAATCCATTTTTCTCAATGTAATCCTTCAATTTTTCAAGTAAATGTATGTATTGAATGGAAGCAAGCAAACCAAAGCTTTTGCAGGGTAATGATAATATTTTTTTATAATAAAACTCAGGATCAACCTTAGTTTTAATTTCAACAAAGATTACATTTTCACCATAGTTTATGTTGGGTATTCTTGAATGGGCAAAATGCAGTGTTATGTAATTATCCAATAAATGAACATCACAGGCACCATAGATGTTTTCACCAGAAAATATTATTTCATAATCTTTTAATTTTTCTCTAATTTCATCCATGTATATTTTCAGTCCCTCCGGTAATTCCACATAAATTTTCTTGTTTTTCTTTGAATCAAGATCCTTTTTTATTTTTTCCCAGTCAATGTAATAGAAATCTTCAATCATCATAGAAGAGGACCTATTAAAAGTGGTAAGAGAACTGTTACATCGCCCTCAACAGTTATGTGTTTCGCTTTTGTCTTTATTTTTCCCCATGAGATCGCTTCCCTTGTTCTTGCGCCTGACAATGAACCATCGTATTCAACAGCTGTTGTTATATAAACAGCATGATCAAGACCGCCACGGAACTGATTCCACCATATTGTATGGTGCTTTGATATACCTCCACCTATCATCAATGCGCCCGAACTCTTTGTTGTGAAAATTATATCAGAGAGAGCATGCTCATCCTCAAAGATGTTTAATTTGAAATTTTTGTTCCTTTCCCAGAAACTCCAGAGCTGTGAGCCAACCGCACCATCCGTAATACCTGGAACGAAAACAGGTATTTTATTTTTAAATGCCCAGTAAAGAATTGAGTCCTCATTGTTTATAAATTTACCGAGTTCCCATAATAACTCATAGGGCTTCCATTCTCTTATTTCAATTTTATCAAAAAATTCATTCATCTTATTTTCAATTATTTCACCATAGTTTTCCTTGGGTATTATTACATTTCCAAGCCTGTAAATACCCTTTTTACTCAACTCAACATCATCCATCTCAAAGTAACCATGGTAATAATTTTTGAATGATCTTGCAAGATCATGATCTAGTGTGCCGCATGTTGTTATTACAACATTGAACATTTTCTTCCTTACCATATCCTTTATTATTCCCCTTGTACCTGTGGAAATTATGTCTGCTGGAAATGAAAGTATCCTTGTTTCATCATCCATTATATCTTTTATAATTGAATAGGCCTGTGCAAGCTTTGTTGCAGTAAAACCCCCTGCTTGAGAAAACTGGTCCATCAATTCCTCAATCGTTGTTTTTTTATTTATTTTTAAATCTTTAACAGCCTTCATTTTACCACCTTCAATTTTTCTATCATTTCTTTTAATTCACTATGATTTTCAAAATAATCCCTGACAGGTTTGAGAATTTCATCAAGTATTCCATAAAGGTTCATTTTCAAATCCAGAGGATGTATTTCCCTGT
>JAVRLH010000028.1:0-11582 GCA_031961605.1 Thermoplasmatota archaeon | reverse complement strand
TTTTCGCTCTGATGATATAGTTGATCTTGCGTTTGTTCAGCTTTGGAGGATCCATATTTGGGTATGGGCTTTTTATAGTCAAAGATTTCGGGACAGTACAAAAAAAATAATGCTACAACAAGTTTTAATAATGATTTGTCTTTAAATTCAAATATGGATAGACCGGACTGGGACGAATATTTCATGAGAATGGCTTATCTTGCTGCAACAAGATCCACATGCCTGAGAAGAAAGGTAGGTGCAATAATTGTAAAGAACAACAGGGCAATTTCAACAGGTTACAACGGTCCTCCAGCCGGATTGGCACACTGCGATGTTACGGGCTGTATAAGGGATGATCTTAACATAAATTCGGGTGAAAGGCATGAACTCTGCAGGGGTTTACATGCTGAACAGAACGCAATAATACAGGCTGCAATGCATGGTGTGAGTGTTAAGGATTCTGTTATTTATGTTACCAACCATCCATGTGTTGTATGCGCGAAAATGATCATAAATGCGGGAATTAGAGAAATAGTTTATGCTGAAGGATACCCTGATGATCTTGCAAAATTAATCATTCTTGAAAGTAACGTAAAGGTTAGGCAATATTCATTGAAGGATAAATCATTCGAAAAGCTCATTGATGTATCCGTTAAAAAATTCTAACCTTTGAAAAATATTTTTTTATTCTCCATAAGTGCATCCATTAACTTTTTACCCTGCTCAGACTTGAATTTTATTTTTGCAATTCCACCCTTTGAAAAAACAATGTCGAAAAGATAATCATTTTCAGCAAAAATTGCCCCATTTCTTCCTGCAAGTGATTCATCACCTATAAGATAGATAAAATCCTTTTTCTTTTCCACATTTATCTCTTTTGTAATTTTTTCTTCTAAAAGCGGATAAACTTCAATGTGCATGCCAATTATGTCTTCTATATCCTCTATGTTTGTTCCCTTCCATCCTATTACCTCCGGTATTTCATCCTCATAAACATAGAGGTTTAATAAATTCTCATTAACAAGCTTAACCTTAAAGGGCATACCTAAATGTTTTTTTAGCAAATCATAAATCTTTGCCTCTGCAAGCTCAATGATCCTGCTCCTTTCTTCCTTCACCGGAATGACAACAACCTCTTCCCCAAACGAATAGATCTCATATTCCACATTGCCCGTGTAATAATCTTTAACAACTATTACAGGCCTTGCAAGATCCTGTTCGGTCATACCGCTTGGTATTTTTACAACATATTCGAGTGTGAGTATCTTGGATATATTGCCATCCTGTACATGCATAACGGTATCAACGATCTGTGGTATCATACCAAGCTCAATTCTGCCAATCAACCTTTGAATTGCATCAACTGCCTTTGTTGAATGAACAACACCAACCATTCCAACACCTGCAAGTCTTAAATCCGCATATACCTTGAAATCCTCTGTTGTTCTTACCTCATCGAAAATTGTGTAGTCCGGTCTTACCATAAGGAGAATGTTTCCCGTCTTTTCCATATCACCTTCAAGGGCAGTGTATTGTGTTATTTCTTCCGAAACCTGCAGATCCCTAGGCCTTTCCATTGTTTTCACAACCTTACCATTCTTTGCATAAAACTCCGCAACAGCCTGGGCGAATGTTGTCTTACCGGCACCGGGTGCTCCTGATATTAAAATACCCCTTGATGGTTCGAGCAGCCTTTTAAGCAATTTTTCATCTAGTCCGTAATGTTCTATGGAAAACTTCACAATTGGTTTGACAGCTGTTATTTCCAGACCATCAGAGAATGGTCTTCTTGTTACAACTATCCTGTATTCTCTCAACTGAACAACCGTAACACCTTTCATTTCATATTCTATGTATGAATCATCCGCACCCCTTGCCCTTTCAATGATATCGTTTGCTATATTGTTCAGATCTTCCTCATTCATGGGTGAGTTTGTTAAGGGATAAAGTTGAAAGTGCCCCGGGGATCCTTTTTTTGCCATTGGTATTGTGTTAACCTTCAAATGCACGCTCATGGTCTGATCATCAAAGAAATCTTCTATCTTTACCTTTGGTACTTTTTTTTCTCCAAGAAAAATAACATCTATACCCTTTATCCTTGCAACCGTGTATTGAACATAATCCTGTGTTACAAGTGTTGCATCGTTTTCCATGGCTACGTTCCTTATCATTTCATCAATTTCACCAATTTTTGCTCTTTCGATCTGCCATCTTTCCGGTCTTTTTCCACCAAAGGATAAACTTATCCTGTTGGTATGATATAGATCAATTATTTTTTCAAGTTCATTCAGACCAGTGAAACCTATCATTAAACCCCTGTTTGCCTGTGCCTCAATTTCTGATATTACAGCTTCAGGTATTATCACCTCTCCCCCTTCCCTTGATATGAGTTCATAAAACTTACCGCTTATTATTACAGAAGTATCCGGAACATATTTCATAATTATCACTAATCACTTTTCATTAAAATAATTTTTTAAAACCTCTTCTAGAATTCTGTTAACCATGGATCCATCAGCCCTTCCTGATAATTTTTCCATTACAATTCCCATAAGTATTGCCCTTGCATTACTTTTTGAAAATATGTTTTCATTTTCCTTTACAATTTTATTAACCATCCCCCTCAGATCGTTTTCATTCATTGGCCTGTATTTTTCAGCTATTTCCTCTATATTTTTTCCAGATTTTATGTATTCTCTCAGAATGTAAGGAATTCCATCCTTTACAATCAATCCTTTCTGCAGGAACAAAAATATTTTTGAAAGTACATTTTCATCAATCTTTGTGACATCATAACCATCATTTTCAATTTCAGATATTGTGTTTATTAAAGTTCTTGCTATTACATTACCGTTTTTGTAAATTTCATGGAGTTTCACAAATGTTTCATCAATTTCTTTGTTTATTATCTGATATGCCTCCTGCCTTGATATTCCATATTTTTTTGAAAATTCTTCAACAGTTTCATCAAAACTCTTTGGAAGATTTTTCCTAATTTTTTCTATCATTTCTTCTGTTATTCTTACAGGTGGGATATCTGTTTCAGGATACATTCTTTCCTTCCCTGGCAATGGTCTTAAATATTCAGTGGAACCATCATCCCTTGGTCCCCTCGTTTCTTCTGTTATCCCATCCTTTGCCCTATTTATCCTTTCAATCAACATGGATGTGACCACTTTTACTTTATTTGGATCAGCTACAATGAAAATTACAGCATCCCTTTCACCCGCATTGAAAAATTTCTTTAATTCTTTTACTTCCTGCTCACTGATACCATATGCAGGTAGTTCATCTGTATGGAATAAACCACCTATACCAAGTACCCTTATAATTTCAGCAAGCTCCTTTCCAAGCCTGTACTTTTCACTTTTTAAATAACCTGCAAGGTTTGAAACATAAAGTGCATAAACCCTGTTATTCTTTGCAATACCATTTTTTATTATGTTACTTTTTGTGTTACTGAAAATATGTGTTACATCACCTTCCCTGAATTCTATTTTCAGATCCTTCAATTTCTTTGAAAGTTCAAGTAACATTTTTTGTCTTTCTACCTCATACCTCGATATTTTTTCTAGAAGATTTAATCTTGAAACACCCTTCACCTCAACCCTTTTACCATTAATAGATATGTTTAAATCCTGCCTGATTGATCCAAGACCCCTTTTCACCCTTTTTGTTGACCTTAAAACAAAACCTATGATTTCAGCAACTTTTTTTACCTGCTCGGGTGTTGTAAGCTGCGGTGCTGTGGATATTTCAACAAGAGGAATGCCCAATCTGTCAAGTCTGTACACAGCGTATCCTTCCTTTTCCTCAATCTTTCTTGCTGCCTCCTCCTCTAGACAAACTGTTGGAATATCAATTCTTCCAAACTCCGTATCAATATATCCATTAAGACCTATTAGGGCCGTCCTCTGAAAACCTGTTGTGTTTGATCCATCTATTACAATTTTCCTCATGAAATGAACCTCATCAACTATTTTACAATTCAACAATAAGGAAACGGTCAGGGCTATTTCAAGAGCATCCATGTTGAGAGGATGGGGAGGTTCTTCGTCCATTTCAACAAGACAGGAATTTTCAGTGATCTGGTAAATGAATGTTCTGCTTTTTTTTGATTCGAGAAGAGCTGCAGAATCATATTCTCCCATTTCACTCTGAACAGGTCTCAATGTTCTTACAAATTCACCAAGAACATTATCGCTTAGGTATGAATCACACGAACAGAAAAGTTTCTTTGTATCTAGCTGTTGATGTATTTCAAGACCCGCCTTGAACATTCAGTTCACCCTCCTCCCTGAAATTTCACCCACAATGTTCCTCTCCATAATATTAACAAAATCTTTTGGGAAATTGCCCATTGCCCACATAAGTTTCACATAGGCAACCTCCGGGAGCATATCACCTAGAGGTTTTAAACCTGCCTTCACCATTTCCCTTCCCGTTGAATAAACGTTAAGGTTAACGGATCCGTAAAGGCATTGTGATGCTATACCTATGTAAACGCCATCATCGACAAGATCCTTCAGAACCTTTATTGTATCGCTTGAAACATGTCCAAGTCCTGTTCCCGCAACTATTATACCTTTTTTATTTGATCCAATGTATTCAAGTATATTTGGATCCATGTTTGGATAAAAATAAACAAGGGCAACACTTTCATCCATCTTGTCATAAAGTTTCACCGGCCCTGATCTTTTCTTATAATCACTAATGAATTTGACTGTTTCATTTATTCTTGCAATAGTTTCATTGTTTATTGATTTAAACGCATCCCTCCTGCTTGTATGCATTTTTCTTACTCTTACACCTCTGTGAACATCAACGTATGTGTCAGATGTTGAACCGTGCATGGCAACAACAACCTCACCAAGATCCGTTTCAAAAAGCTTGAAGGATGCAAGAAGATTTAGATGAGCATCGCTGCTTGGCCTGTCTGATGACCTCTGGGCACCAACAAGAACAACAGGTCCAGGAAGATCATGAAGCATAAAGGATAATGCTGCGGATGTAAAAGCCATTGTATCTGTGCCATGGGGAATCAGAATTCCCTCAGATCCGTTCATAAAGGCATTGTATATCTCCCTTGCAATTGTTTTCCAGTGATGAACCTTCATATTTTCGCTGAGTATGTTGAAAAGAACCTTTGTCTCAAGATTGTACCTGTTACCTATTTCGGGAACAGCAAAAACCAATTCATCGGGTGTAAGGGCAGGTTTCACAGCACCAGTTTTATAATCTATGTAACTTGCTATAGTTCCCCCGGTACCAAGGATCGTTATCTTTTTACCAATTTCATTTTTTGTTACACTTATTTCTTTCCTTTTCAACTCATAATGTTCAATGAATTTTACATCAATTATTTCATTTTTGTTCAAACCAATGTTGTAACCATTTTCAAGCTTCAATATTAAAATATCATCTGAACTGAAATCATGTTTTGGCATAATGTATCCTCTAAATACGCCTTTCTTCGTGATTAATTCAACGAAATCACCAATCGAATAATCCATAAAGGAGAGTATTGATTAGAACAAAATTAATCTTATGGTATGAATTTTCATAATTTATGTTCATAACGTTTGAAGGTATAGATGGATCGGGTAAAACAACAATTAGTAAATATATTTACGATTATCTGAAAGATAAGGGATATAATGTATTCTATACCGAAGAACCAAAAAACATTTTATTGGATGTTAAAAAAATTATGGAAAATGATCTTGATGATTTTACAAGGGTTTTCATTTTCATGGCTGATAGAGTTGAGCATTTGAAATTAATAAAAGAGCATATTAGAAAAGGGGAAATGGTGATATGTGACAGATTTATTGACTCAACGCTTGCATATCAGGGATCTAAGCTTGTTTATAAACTTGGATCCATGGAGAAATCCTATGATTACATTATGAAAATTTTTGAGCCTTTTGGACTTGAACCGGATTTGATTGTTTATCTGGACGTTGATCCAGAAAAAGGCTTAAAGAGGATTGTGAAAAGGAAAAAAGAATTTTTTGAGATGGATGTTGAATATTTAAAAAAGGTGAGGGATTTCTATTTGTTTTTATCAAAAAAAAGGAATTATGTGGTAATAGATTCAAACAGGAACCTGAAAGATGTTATTGATGATGTTTTAAAAGTCTTTCAAAAATTTTTATATAAAACATGAAGATTTAATCAAAAAAAACTGTTTTTAACTTTAACTCATTTTAGAGAGAATATATCCAAACCAATTTTCTCCCGCAGTATTTTCATCTTATTTGGTATTTCAATGATTATACTCCTGTTCTTTCCTTTCAGAATTAAGGTTTAAAAAAATTTGAAAAAATAAACTCAACCCTAAAATTATTAAAAAAGGTCAACTACCTTTTTTTTGAGAGAAATTGCTGGTCTACACCACGCCCATAAGCATGGATTCATTGAAAAGCAATGAATGCTGGTTCAAAACAGCCTGAGATACTCAGATTTACCGAGATCTTTGTTCCCTGAGGCATTCAAATCAGCATGTATCTTAAAAATACAATGTTTGCATTTGAATGTTGATACTTTTCTGTTGTTTTTGTCAATATAGCCACATTTTGAGCTTTTCTGTGATGTGTGCTTTGGATCTACATAACAATTTTACCCAATTCTTCAGGTTTGTACAGTATCTCCGAAAGTAAACGATTATTTTCTTAAAAAGACAGAATTCACCTTTTTTATTTTTGAAATTTTTAATCTTTGGTAATTTGATAGAAATATTTACTACTTAAGAAAGAATAAAAGTAATCATGAGTGGAAAACTTAATGGGAGAGTAGTAGTGGTAACCGGAGGAGCCATGGGGATTGGCAAGGCCACCGCAATAGCGGCAGCAAAAGAAGGTGCAATTGTAGCAGTATGTGATGTAAACGAAAAAGAAGGAAGTAAAACTGTAGCTGAAATCAAAAATTTAGGTGGAAAAACAGAATTTTATTTACTTGATGTTACAAATGAATCACAGGTTAAAGAAGTCTTTGGTAGGATTGAAAGGGAATTGGGGGATATATACGGGCTTGTGAACAATGCTGGAATTGCTGGAGTAAGCAAAAGTACTCATGAAATAAATCTTGAAGAATGGAACAGGGTGATGAACGTAAACGTTAATGGTGTATTCTTGTGCACAAAATACGCTGTGCCATCCATGATCAAGAACAATCGAGGAAGCATAGTTAACCTCTCGTCTATATATGGAATCGTTGGAGCTCAGGATGCCCCTCCATATCACGCATCAAAGGGGGCTGTTAGGCTTATGACCAAAGTTGATGCTCTGTTTTATGCAAAGTACAACATCAGGGTAAACTCCGTGCACCCAGGCTTCATAGATACGCCAATGGTCAGCGGATTTGCTGAAAGCACTGGAAATAAGGAAGCTGTTTATGAATCCCTAAAAAAGCTCCATCCACTAGGCAGGTTGGGAAAACCGGAAGAAATTGCAAGCGTCATAGTTTTCTTGCTTTCAGATGATGCATCATTCATGACCGGCTCTGAAGTAGTAGTTGATGGCGGCTACACGGCTCAGTAAAGCTCTTTAACCTGATTTTATCCTTAACTCCTTAGGTTTTACGTAATATGTATCCCTGGAGAAAACCTCCATAATAAAAATGAATCCAGAATCATTTAGATCTACTATCCTTCTGAGATTGTATGCTATTATTTTTAATGTTATTTCTTTTTTAAATTGTCGCAAGATTCTTGCTCTCCTTCTATGAAAAATTTCTTTTGTTGAGCGAAATATCCCTTAATTAACTTTATGGTATTCTGAATATCATGTTCTTTACTATCCTCTTTGCTTTCTTTACTTTTTAATAGGAGTTCACAGAGCTGTAGGATGGGCATGGGAAGGGATTTCCATCCTTATAAGAGGTGTAGTTCACTGGGGGAAGGAAATAATTCCTAATTTATTCCTCAGTTGATTCGCCTGATCTAAATATTTAACATCATTGCTGACCCTGTACAACAAAAGGAATGAGAGGAATTGTAGGAAAGTAAAACCATGATCAACAATATTTTTTAATGAAGATTCTATATTAGGTTCTTTGTTCACAAGATAGTTGTAAGATGGCATTAAAACATTCAATTCCAATGGATTAGCATGTGTATTCTCCATAAATCCATAATACTCTTCGTACAATGATAAGAAATTTTGAAACTTTCCACTTAGAACATATGCTATGGATAAATAGAAGAATGGTGTAGAAAGATCCCTTAAAGTTAGTGACTTTTTTCCTTCCTTATATGCATTTTCAAGAAATTCCAGTGCTTTATCCATATTGTTAGATAGAAGATATAAGAATCCAATCAGGGGACCATCCATTGGATAAAAGTTTTCCTCATTAAATACCCTTAAAGAATCGGAAATATTTTCAAGATCCTTTTCATTAATTGAATTGCCTAAAATTGCAAGAATCTTTAATTTTTCAAGCTGATATGCCATCTCATTATGTTTATTACCCATACTGATTGAGATTTTTATTGCATTATCAATGTTCTCTATAGCCTCTGAGAAATCACCTTTATAAAAATAAATCTGGCTCAAAAATTGAAAGATTAAAATTCTTGTCTCGGACTCATTTTTTATTTTTGAAAATTTATCAGCTATTTCTATCTCTTTAAAAAATTCATCAATTTTACCAGCCTCAAAATAATGGATTGAAAGATTGTAGTGCAAAACAGGAATCATAAATTCATTGGCGGATACATAGGCGTAAGAAAGAGCCTTTGAAATGTATTCTATTCCCTTCGAAAAATCGTTCTCTAAATTTCCAAGATTATTGTAGATCCTTGATATACCTTCATAGTCATTTATCTCTTTATACAATTCTAATGCTTTTAAATAAAATCTCTGTGCTTCTGAAAGGTTTCCAGAATAATAATTCACATTCCCGAGATTTTTTAAGGCATTTGCCATATATTCTTTGTTATCAATTTTTTCCGCCAACGAAAGTGCCTTCTTGTAATAATAATCTGAATCTTTAAAAAGATTTTTTGCTAAATACATAGAACCTTTAATAAAATTAACATGGTATAAAAGATCGTCATCAATACCCTTTAAATCAATACCGTTTAATATTTCTTCAATTAAAGGAAGATCAGAGGAGATAAGATAAATGTAGCACTTGTAAATCAATACCTTTGTTTTTAATTCTTTTTCAACATTTTCCAAAGAGGAAAATGTTTCCATTGCTTCAGAAAATTTACCTAATTTGTACAAACAAAATCCTTTCAAAAAAAGTTCTTGATTATCCAGATTCCTCAATTCAGAAAGTTTATCAAGAAAATCCAGCGCTTTACTGAATTGTCTTGATTTTATATAAAAATCAATAGATTCTTTCAAATAAAATGATGCTTTGTTTGTCTCTAAAGCAACATAATAGTTTAATGCACTTTTAATAATATCTCTCTGAACATTTTCGTAAAATTCTCCAATCTTTTTATGCAAAAATCTTTTTTTAACTGATGAAATTATCTCATTATAAAGTATCTTTTGAAATTCAGAATCGTAGAACTCAAACATACCATTTTCTTTTTCTTTTATAATATTATTTTTTATTAGTTCATCGAGCGAATTAACAATCGTATCCTCTGAAAATTTTGTTATATAAGAAATTATATCCATGTTAAACTCTCCACCAACAACAGCAGCCACATCCAAAACTCTTTTCGTATTTTCATTAAAGTTTTTGTAGTCATTAAGGAACTTTGATCTTAATTCTCCCTTCCCTGGTAATGTAATTTTAGGATATCCCCCCACCCAATAGCCTGTTTCGTCAATATCCTTCTTTTTTCTAAGGTCCTCTATAATTTGTTTAACGTTTCTTATATTTCCCATTGAAACTTTTTGTATTTCTTCAATAACAAAGTCAGGTAAACTTAATCTTAAATCTTTTAAAAAATTTGACAAATCATCAACATTTAATGGTTTAATTGATATTTTTATAACTTTATCTGAAAAAGCATCAAGATTAATCAGAAAATCTCTGAAATAATCATTTGTTAGATAAGGATCATATGATACTATCAGCATCAATTTTTTCATCCCCGGGTACCTCAATAAATAAATTAAAGATCCAAAAAATTGGGAATTTGCATTCTCCGAATGATCTATAATTATTACTACTTTCTTATATGAGGAAAACATAGACAATGATTCTGCAAGGTTATCCAATGTGCTATTTTCAGATTTCTGGGAAAAAAGTTGTAGAATTTCAAACCTTTTTGAAAAGGATTTTTTCAAATTTTCTAGCATATTTTCAAAAATTAAATTTACATCATAGTGAAGGATTGGGTCATAGTTGAAGAATATTCCAATTCCATCACCCAAATATTTTTCATAAAAATTTTTAATTAATGTTGTTTTCCCAGATCCACTATCCCCTTCAACTAAAACAATTTTTGGATTTTCAATTTCTTCATATGTATTCTTTAGAGTATCCATTTCTTTTAGTTCCATACATTTCGCCCTAAAAAGTAATACAATTTTAAGTTAATAAAAATTATGTATTAATCAAGTGTGTTAACTAATTATTTTATCCAGAGTAAAATATTTAAATCAAACATAAATGGAGGTGTTTGTGATAAAATGTGTTTCCAAAAAACGCCTCCAAAAATAATAAAAAAGGAAATATAAAATAATTTGGTAAAAGTATAACAATTCCCTAGTTAAAAGGATAGAAATTCTTTTGCACAAAAACACGATGTGGAGTTAAAAATGATTAACCTAACCTTTAGTTAACACACTAGTATTAATCAGATTCTCTGCATGTATAATTTGATTTTCCCATAATATACAGAATTTTCTTTAAATTTTCAATTTTTAATTTATTTTTTATACAATATAATAATTCCTTTTTTTCATGGATGCAAAAAACATGGTTTTTGGCAATAATGTGATTTTCTTCTGAATCATACCCTTTGTCACCAATAATGATCCTGAATTTACTAATTATTTCATTATCCATATTTTTCAATGTTTTCTTGAACTCCTTTGAATCATGGATCTCTCCAAAATATGCATCATATGAAACAATCAATTGTGATTGATCATCAACACATATTGTTGTTTTAACATACTTTTTCTTAACTTTCCTTCCAAAATCATCAAGCCTCTTATCGTAATAAAAAGAATGATAATCCACAGAAAATCCGGTACTGTCAATTATCATTCTGTTTCCCAATAATCCCATAAAAAATTTCAGGATTTGATTGAAAACAAATGTAATAAGTCCTTTCTCGATCCTTTCTGAAAATTTCTGAATTGTTGTAAAGTGAGGCATTTCAGAAAGAGATAAAAGATCAACAAATGCAGGATTTGATGCTATTATCTCAATAACGTCACGATAACTTTTATTTGTCCAAACTTTGTATAGAAGTATTACAAAAAGTTGATACTGCTGGTACTTCTTTTTAGAAAATTTGGAAGAATATGCAGGAAGAAGTCTTTTGGATATAATTATTGCCTGTTCGATAAACTTATATTCCTGTGATTTCTTTACGAATTTGGGGATTTTAGTCATCTTTGAGGCATACATAAATCCGACAAAATCCCCCTAAATAAATATTTTACGAAGGATTTCTACAGAGC
>JAVRLH010000027.1:0-12257 GCA_031961605.1 Thermoplasmatota archaeon | reverse complement strand
AAAATTTACCATTTAAGTGAAGAGGAAAAAAAGAGAGGTGTTGTTGCATCAAGTGCGGGAAACCATGCACAGGGTGTTGCATATGCTGCAAAAATGCTTGGTACAAAGGCAACAATATTTATGCCAATTTTCACACCACCATCAAAGGTTGTTGCAACCGAGGCATATGGTGCTGAGGTGAGGCTTTACGGTGAAACATACGATGATGCATTCAAGAAGGCAATAGAATTCACAAATTCAAACAGAATGGTTTTTGTGCATCCATTCAACGATCCTTACATAATAGCTGGCCAGGCAACAATAGGTCTTGAAATATATGAACAGATAAAGGATATAGATGCTGTTGTTGTTCCAATAGGTGGTGGGGGTCTAATATCAGGAATAGCATTTGCATTGAAATCGCTTAAGAGTGATATAAAAATAATAGGTGTGGAAGCTGAAGGGGCCCAGTCCATGAAAAAATCTGTTGAAAAGGGTGAAATTGTCCCTCTTGTGAACTTAAACACAATTGCTGATGGTATTGCTGTAAAAACACCAGGTCCTCTTACCTTTGAAATGGTAAAGGTATATGTGGATGATCTTGTCACAGTTACGGATGAAGAGATCGCTGATGCTATGTACATGCTTCTGACAAGGAATAAGATTGTTGCAGAGCCGGCAGGGGCGGTTTCCCTGGCAGCAATTCTATCAAGAAAAATTGAAATGAAAAATAAAAGGGTATGTGCGGTGATAAGTGGTGGAAATGTTGATTACAATTTACTCACACAGATCATACAGAAGGGATTGATGGATGAAAAACTGATAATCAAGGTATCTCTTATTATACCGGATAAACCTGGATCCTTGAAACAGATAATGAATTATCTATCGGAGAGACAGGCGAACGTTCTTGATATCCATGTTGATAGGGTTGAAAGTGATATACCTGCAGGAATGGCACGCGTAATAATATCTGTTCAGACATTTGGTGATAGGAACATAAGGGAACTTGAGAATTTCCTAAGAATGCAAAAAATAAACTATGAATTGATCTATTAGTCAAAAATTTTATCCATTTTTTTTAAAATTTTTATTAAATAAATTATTTTTTGCTTACAAATTTTAAATATTATTTCTCATGATGAGCAACAATGTTTTTTATAGAAATTTTTTCTTAAAAATAAAATTTAGGAAATTCGTTAATTTTTTATATTTTTATTATTTATCTATATCAAGGCAATGGCGTTTGCCTTTAATTCCCTTGTGGTGATAACGCCTACCATAAGAAGGTGAAATGGATGAAAAATTTTTCAGGTGTTCTTTGCACCATAAAAAACATACTTGAAAAAGAGGAGAAAGAACTGGATGAAAGAATAAAGTTTATGGAACATAGAAAAGAATATCTTCTTGGTGAAATCGAAAGTTTGAAAAAAAGAATCCAGAGAGCTAAGATGGATTATTCCAACATGGAGAATTACCTTGATAATATCACGGAAGAAAATTTTGAACTTGAGAAATTATGAAAATTGAAAAAGAAACAATTGAATTACTCGAAAAATACGGTATATCCGTTTATGAATTTGAGAGAAATTATAAAAATGAAGATTGCTCTGTTACTATTGATTATTTAGATAAACTTTATGAATCAATTTTAAAGAAAAGGGAGGAGTTGAAAAAACTAATGGAAAAGCCATTTAAGTTAGAGGGAACTTTTGCAGCATTGAACTTTGAATATTTCACCGTTCTCAAGGAGAATCAGAGGATTGCAATAAATCTCAGCGGCGCTCTAGGTCACAACAAGGCGCTTAGGAGATCAAAGCACCTTGAAGAAAAAAATTATGGTGAAATTGAAAAATTGATTGAAAAATACGTATTTGGGATAAAAATATAAAAAATGCAGGAAGTGTAATTACAAAAAATTCAGTGATCTTTTTACAAAAACACGGCGAGAAAGCCTTGCTTTTTAAAGCGGGGATGAATCGCCAAAATGTTTATTAAGGAGTTTTGTACAAAGTAGATCAGAGCGTAAAACTCTCTCGTCGGGACACGGCGAGTATAGGGGTGAAATGGTTGTAATAGCCAAAACAACCTATACCCTGAACCTTCGCATTTAAATGCGGAGAGTATGTCAGTTCTCTGGCTTATTATTGTTTTTCTTCAATTTTCCTGCATATTTTTCTTTATACAAACTTTTGCCTGGGATTATAGTATAGGAGATTACTTTAATTAGGGTATATAGGCGATGGCATCTATTTCTATATCAACATCACCTGCAGGAACTGCCTGCACCGTTGTTCTTGCTGGCTGGTAATCCTTGAAATATTCTTTGTAAACATCGTTCATTTTCTGAAAATCCTTTATGTGCTTAAGAAAGACTGTTACCTTAACAACATTATTTAAACTTAAATTCTCAGATTCCAGTATTGCCTTTATATTCTCCATTATCTGTTTGGTTTCAAGTGAAACATCATCCTTTATCTTTTTTCCAGTTTTTGGATCTATTGGTATCTGTCCCGATATAAACAAAAAATTTCCAGCTCTTATTGCCTGGGAATATGGTCCGGATGGTAATGGTGCTTTATCAGTTTTAATTATTTTAATCATATTTTTCACCAACATTGCATGAATTTGTTTAATAAAAATATTTTCAAAAAATTATGGAGCAATCTTTTCTGAATATATTCTGCTCATGAAAATAAGACCAAAGAAAACAAGAATTGCTGAAACAATAAAATCCATTGAATAACCGAACATTGTTGTTATATAACCTGAAAAAATGGAACCAGCAACCTGTCCAAGTCCAAGCATGGAATTGTAAAGACCAATAGCCCTTCCCCTGTTCCCTTCACCGGCACTCCTTGAAACATAATTTATCTGGCTTATGCCAATCCAGCTCCATAGGAAACCCAGAAGACCATAAATGATCATGGATATTGCAATACCTGAAAATCCTGAAAAAATTAAAGGAATAATTGCAGAAAATGCAAAAAGGAAGATGCGTATTGTTAATGCTGTTTTTAAAGTTCTATTTCCACCAAGTTTTTCCATTATTTGCCCTGTATAAACATAACCTATTGTTGAAAGACCAACATTTACAGCATACATTATGAAAATTTCAATGTTTGATGCTCCAAGGTGTTTTATTACCATGACAGGGAAGGGAACGAAGAATGTTTGAAAGGCAAACATCAGGAAAAATGTTGTTAAAATGAAAAATAAAAGATTTTTGGAAAGATTTTTTTTCAATCCTGAGAATTTAAGTATGTGCAGGATTCCGCTCGGTGAAAACCTGATCCTTTCAAGTGTTCTTGTTGTTGTTAATCTTATTTCCTCCCTTTTTATTTTTTTCTCCGATTCCTTCAATATTAAGTTTGAGATGATTGAAGCAACAAGATAAAGTATGGAGGAAATTATGTATATGTAAGGTAGATCTGAAGAACTGCTTAGATCAAAAAGAAAGATCATACCGACAATGAGACCAAGAAAGGATCCAATGCCTGAAAGAAGACTGAACCTTGATATGATCCTTGGCCATTCCTCAGGGTTGTTCTGTTCAAGTATTATGAGCGTTGATACTGGTACGCTTGCGTTCAAAACAACCTGATAGATTATTAAAACAAGTATAAAGCTGTAAACATCATGAACAAAAATAATAAGCATAAGGCTGAGAAAAGATCCATAAAAACCGTAAAGTATGAAAAGTTTCCTTTTACCCATGGAATCTGAAAGTTCACCCCAGAATATTAATGCCGGAACTGAAACAAGTGAGCTTAAAGCTGATGCAAGACTGACATAAAAAACGTTAGATCCCAGATATACAACTACGAAAAGGGGTATCATGGGATTGATGATACCCCCTGCCATGTTTGAGAATATGAATCCAAGGAACCATCTGTTACTTTTCATTCAGGCAAATGTGAAATTCTATCGATTATTTAAATATAATTTTTTTTGTATGGTATGGAAAAATCACCAATTTTATACGCATTGATTATATCATTCGCTTTACAAAAACACGAGGCTTCATACCCTCTTTAAAAAGCAAGGCTTTTTTGCTGTGTTTATGTAAATACAGAAAATGTATAAACATAAGCAGATATTTTTGCATGAACAACAATGATGCTTGTTGGTTTTATTTTTATGAGAAGATCGAAAAATTCATAGAAAAGCTCCAGACTCTAATTACATCTTGATCCTTGGAATAGGTGGAGCCTTAAGTGATAATTTCTTAGTTTTTCTTGTTCTTTCTGGAGTATTTATCAGCCCCATGTTCTTTTTATGTTGGTCTTTGGATTGAGAACAATGGTAACACAATTGATCATTGTATATTTTTCATTCCATGGTTTTAATTCAACAATAAAGATTAAGCATACGCTTGCAAAAACAGGAACATATTCCCTTTCCATTCTTGGCCTTTTACGCATAATTTTTGCATTTTCGCCCTTCAAATAATCTTAAATAGATTTATTGTATATTAGAAAACATGGTAGAAATACATGCTCCTAGGGGAAAAAATCTTACCTGTAAAAGCTGGAAAACAGAAGCTGCAATGAGAATGCTTATGAACAACCTTGATCCCGAGGTTGCAAAGGATCCTGCAAACCTTATCGTTTATGGTGGAACAGGAAAGGCTGCAAGGGACTGGGAATCGTATGAGAAAATTGTTGAATCGTTAAAAAATCTTGAGAATGATGAAACATTAATTGTTCAATCAGGAAAACCTGTTGCAATATTCAAAACACATCCATGGGCTCCAAGGGTTTTAATATCTAATGCAATGCTTGTTCCAAAATGGGCAACATGGGAATACTTCAGGGAACTTGAGGAAAGAGGTCTGACCATGTTCGGTCAGATGACAGCCGGATCATGGATATACATAGGATCGCAGGGCATTCTCCAGGGAACATATGAAGTATTTTACGCAATAGCAAAGAAAGAATACAATTCACACAGTTTAAAAGGAAAATGGGTCTTATCTTCTGGTCTTGGGGAAATGGGTGGAGCACAGGGCTTGGCAATAACAATGAACGATGCAACAGGTATAGTAGTTGAGGTTGATGAGGATCATATTAAAAGGAGAATTAAGCATGGATACCTTGATGTATGGACAGATGATCTTAACGAAGCATTGAAGATGAAGGATGAGGCAATTGAAAACAATGAACCAAAATCTATAGGTTTGCTTGGTAATGCAGCAGATGTTTATTCTGATCTTAAAGAAAAAAATATAGTCCCTGATATTGTAACTGATCAGACAGCAGCACATGATCCACTGAATGGATATATACCCAGCGGATACAGTGTTGAGGAGGCAAAAATTTTGAGGCAAAATCCTGAGAAATATCTTGAAGAGGTTAAAAAATCTCTCAGGAAACATGTTCCTGCCATGATTTATTTCAGGGAGCATGGGTCAAAGGTTTTCGATTATGGTAACAACATCAGGGCATTGGCTGTTGAAGCCGGTGTGAATGATGCTTTCAAAATACCAGGTTATGTTCCAGAATACATAAGACCATTATTCTCTGAAGGAAAAGGACCATTTAGATGGGCAGCATTATCTGGAAATCCAAAAGACATTTATGAAACTGACAATGTTATTAGGAAACTCTTCCCTGGGGATAAGCATATTTTACACTGGCTTGATATGGCGGAGAAAAAGGTAAAATGGCAGGGATTACCTGCAAGGATACTCTGGCTTGGATATGGAGAAAGGCATAAGGCCGGGTTGGAATTCAATAAATTGGTGAGGGAAGGAGTTCTTGATGCACCAATAGTCATAGGAAGGGATCATCATGATACTGGTAGCGTTGCATCGCCATATAGAGAAACTGAAAGAATGCTTGATGGATCTGATGCAATAGCTGACTGGCCAATACTCAATGCATTATTGAACACAGCCTCTGGAGCTACTTGGGTCTCAGTTCACCATGGAGGTGGTGTTGGTATAGGATATTCCATCCATGCAGGTGTTGTTATAGTTGCGGATGGAGAGAAGGAAACGGATCTCAGGCTTGAAAGAGTTTTGACAAATGATCCTGGCATTGGTGTTGTTAGACATGCTGATGCTGGCTATGATATTGCAATAAGAATGGCAAAAGAGAAGGGAATAAAAATGCCCATGCTTAAATAACAGTTTACAAAAATGATAAAAAGTGTTTAAATATTTATTTGGATTAAAGGAAGCAGTGATATGGAGAAATGGAATTTGAAAATTTGATAAAGGAACTGGAAAGTAAAAAGATTGAGATAGATAGGGCAATTGATGAATACATTAAGAAATATGATGGAGAACTTTACGAAATTGTGAACTATGCCACTAAGGATGGAAAAAGATTGAGGGGCATAGTTCTTCTTCTCACAGCACAGGCATTCAATGGTGATTATGAAAAGGCATTAAGGCTTGCAGTTAGTGCCGAGTTAGGTCATGCTGCAAGTTTGGTTCATGATGATATTATTGATAAGAGTACAGAAAGAAGAAAAAGGCCAACGTTGTGGAAAAAATATGGCGTTGAAAAGGCTGTTATAATTCCACATTTACTTATTTCGGAATCGCTTGAGATTGCTAGAAAAGAGGGTTCTGAATTTTTCAAGGTTGGTCTAAATACATGGTCAAAGGCATCTATGGGCGAATACCTTGACATTATGGCTATGGACAGTAAAAACTGGCACGATATAGATTATGTAAAATTGATAGCATTGAAGAGCGGATCATTATTTGAGGGTGCAGCACAAATAGGCGCTTTATGTTCAGAAGAAGGAAGGAAAATGGTAACGGATGCAAGGAGATACGGAATGGCTCTTGGTATTGCATACCAGCTCACGGATGATTTGATTGGTTATCTGAATGAAAAAGAAGGTGGTGGATCACAGGATCTTTTCTCCTATTATCTCAAAAGGGAAATTGGTGAAAAATTGGATTTGAGTCTTGTGATAGGATTTTTAGTCTTTAAGGTAATGAAGGAATTTGACATAATTAGAACATCTGTTCTTTTTGAAAAGAGTGAATATCTGAAACTATTCCCTATATTTTCCGTGCTTGAAATAATGAAGGAAAACGGTGATCTTTATTCTCTTGTGAAAGAAGTCCTTGGGAGTTATATCTAATTATTTTTCATTTTTCAACATGAGACTTATGGAAAGACCTATTATCACAAATATAAATGAAAAATAGAAATTGAAATCAAAGCTGTAATTCAAAACAACAGGTATTGTGATTAATGGCCCAAGAACCCAGCCCATGTTCTGTGCCATGTTCATTATGCCCTGTGCTCTTGCCTCCTTTTCCTTTGGAGCAACCTTTGCAACATATGTTGATGCAGCAACTATGAATGCTGACCATTTGAAACCTGAAATTATTTCAGCTAAAATCATTAACTGTGGTGAATTTATCTTTGAATAAAGAATGAATGTGATTATGTAACCAAATATACCTGTTGCCATGATATATTTTGCTTTTATTTTATCTGCAAGTATACCAAAGATTGGCGTAAAAATCACAATGGACATTGATTCAATCCCGTATAGAAAACCAACCCATTCGCTTGAAAATTTATTTGAAAAATAAACTGGTAAAATTGAATAAACTTCACCTGAAGCGGTCATGGTAAAAAAGACAGCAAGTGAAGCAAGCATAACATTCCTGTTTGTTTTCCATATGTTCATTGCATCTTTTATGTGTAAGGGAAATCTACCGGGTCTTCCCTCATGTTTGAAGGTTGGGAAAGGGATCTTTCTTCTATCAATCTTTGATCTTTTCTCCTTAATTATACTCTGGGAAATTATTGTCGATGCAACAAAAAGGAATGTTGAAATCAAAAAGATATACCTTGGATCGTTGTGGAAAAAGACAATAACTAAACTACCCATTAAACTTCCAACAGTATACCCGAATTCAGAGAATGAATTGAATATACCAAAATAAAGGCCAGTGCTATTGTTTGATATTTCAACAATAAGTGCACTTGCCGCAGGCGTTGACATGGATGAAAAAACACCCTGCATTGATCTATAAAATAGAATAATCATTGGTGATACTGTCATTCCTATGAGAAGGAAAAAAATGCCCGATGTGAAATTACCCATTGTTATGAAAATCTTTTTCAGACCTGTTGAATCAGAGATCTTTCCCCAGGGGTATTGTGATATACCACCAAAAAGATTGAATGTTATTGACAAAAATGTTATGAAAATTATTGAACCACCTATCATTTCCATATAAACTGGAAGGTATGGCCAGGCCATACCCCAGCCTACATTTGCCAATAAATAAGAAACGGAAAGACCGATTAGGTTTCTATCCTTATACCAGGACATTTTCTTGGAGAATCAAAAAGGTAATAAAAACATTTTCTGAAAAGTTTATTTTTGTGATTGAAATATAACTCAACATGAAGTTTATCATAATAACAGGTGGTGTTATATCAGGTTTGGGTAAGGGAATTACAACATCCAGTGTTGCAAAGCTAATGCAATCCATGGGTTTTAATGTTAATGTTATAAAAATAGATCCTTACCTGAACTATGATGCTGGAACAATGAACCCATACCAGCATGGTGAGGTTTATGTCCTCCATGATGGAACGGAGGTGGATCTTGATCTTGGTAACTATGAAAGGTTCCTTGATATTTCACTTTCAACGGATAACAATATAACAACTGGTAAAGTTTATAAAACCGTAATTGAGAAAGAGAGAAGGGGTGAATATTTAGGAAAGACAGTGCAGATAATACCGCACATTACAGATGAAATAAAAAGAAGGATAATGAGTGTTGCGAATAAATCTAAAGCAGATATTGTTTTGATTGAAGTTGGTGGAACTGTTGGAGATATTGAATCAATGCCTTTTCTTGAGGCATTAAGACAGCTTGGCAGGGAGGTTGGTGAGAATAATAGAATATTCATACACACAACACTTGTTCCCATAGTTGATGTTGTTGGTGAACAGAAAACAAAACCAACACAGCACAGTGTAAAGGAATTGAGAGCAATTGGTATTCAACCAGACATGATAGTTGGAAGATGTAAGGTAAATTTAACAAAGGAAACAAAACAGAAAATATCAGATTTCTGCGATGTTCCTGTTGAGGCTGTTATAAGCGCACCGGATGCAAAAAATTCTGTTTATCAGGTTCCAATAATTTTTCAGGAACAGAATGTTGATGGATATATAATTAAAAAACTTGGCCTTGAAAGGAATGGTACAGATCTAACACACTGGAAGAAATTTCTTTCTGATCTGGAAAATCCAAAGTATGAGGTAACAATAGCTCTCGTTGGAAAATATGTTCATCTTAAAGATTCATATTTAAGTCATACGGAAGCTTTAACGCACGTTTCTTCACATCTCAGAACAAAGATTAACATAAAGTGGGTTGATGCCGAACTGCTTGAGAATGGAAAGGAGAGCCTTGAGAATGTTCATGGTATATTGATACCCGGTGGTTTTGGAAAAAGGGGAACTGAGGGAAAGATTCTTGCAGCAAAATATGCAAGGGAAAATGGGATACCATTCCTTGGCATATGCCTTGGTTTTCAGATGGCTGTTGTTGAATTTGCAAGGAATGTTCTTGGGTATAAGGATGCAAACAGTACGGAATTTGAGCCTGAAACAAAACATCCCGTTATTGACCTTATGCCCGAACAGAAAAACCTCAAGGATCTTGGTGGAACAATGAGGCTCGGTGCACAGAAGGTGATAATAAATAAGAAAGGCATTGCATATGATCTTTACGGTACCGATGTAATATATGAAAGGCACAGACACAGGTATGAGGTAAATCCAGATTACATAGATGAAATTGAAAAGAATGGAATGATTTTCACAGCTGTTGATGAATCTGGTAGAAAAATGGAAATATTTGAACTGAAAGATCATCCTTTCTATGTTGGATCCCAATTCCATCCTGAGTTCAAGAGTAGGCCATTGAACCCTTCAAAATTGCACTATGGACTTGTTAAAGCTGCAATAGAATACGCCTACAAAAATAAATTGTAAATCCTTATTATTTCTCCAATACTTTTATCCCAGGAATATTTCATTGACTTTTCCATTCCATTCATTCCGAGTTTTTCTGATTCCTTTTCATTTTCAATCAAATAAAGAATTGAATCAGAAAGCATTTTTATATCATTGGGTTCAACAAGTATTCCATTCCCATCATCAACAAGTTCAGGTATTGCTGTTGTATTGTAAGCAATCACCGGTTTACCTGCGCTCATGGCATTTAAAATAGATAAACCAAAACCTTCATTTATACTTGGTGAAACGTAAATGTCCATGGATGAAATATAATAGGGCATGAGTTTTTCTTCAACTGCACCCGTCACCTTTATTCTCAAATTTTCATCGCTAATTTTTTTCTGAAGATCATCCATCATTCCCTTAATCCCCGAAACTTTGACATCCTGGTTCGGTCCTACAACCAATAACATTGAATTTTTATTTTTTTGAGAAACAATCTTCCATGCATCAATCAAATCCATTATACCTTTACCCTTTGATATCCTTCCAACAAAACCAACAATTTTCTTATCCTCAGGAAGATTCAGAAATTTTCTTGCTTCAATTCTTTCCGGAAATTTTTCATATTCCCTTCCATGTGGAACAACAAAAATTTCCCTTTTAACACCGATTTCCTCAAGTTTTCTTTTCACAAATTTGCTTGGAACAATGTAGGCTGAACAATCTGAATTTATTGAAGATCTTTCAAAGAATGAAAGTATCCTTGAGAATCTCCATCCTGTAAAATCAACGAGATCTTTACCGTATATGCTGTGAACATGCTTTATAATAACTTTTTTTTTTAATTTTTTTTCAATGGATAGGGCATAAGATGAAAGGTATGAATGTGAATGTATGATATCAAAGTTGCCATGATTTGTTCTGAAAAACATTGAAATTTTCCTTGCTCTTTCAAATTCAATTTCATCCATTATTTCCCTTTTCTTTGTTCCAGGAATAAGGGATGTGAAAATTTTTACATCATTCCCTCTTTCCTTCAACTTCTCTGAATAGATCCAGACAACCTTTTCAATACCGCCAATGTTCGGTGGAGCAAGGTCTGAGATCTGGAGTATTTTCATCTTACTTCCTCAATCCTCTCCCTTTCTTTCCTGCTGATGTCAATCCCCTGAATGCCCTTCCCCTCTGATGGATTATTTTGCTCAGATCCTTGTCTTTCACTATTGCCGGATGTGATCTATCAACAAGTATTACCTCATAGTACTTGTATAATCCATCCTCACCAACATAATATGAATTCAATACCTCCATGTTTGGGTATCTCTTTGCAGCCCTTTCCTCAGCTATTCTCTGTATGCTTTTCCTTAATGTAATTTTTAAAATACCCATTCTTTTTGGTCTCCTTCCTGCCCTTATCTGGGGTTTGTTGAAACCCCCTCTTCTTACCCTTGACCTTACAACAATCACACCCTGCTTTGCTTTATAACCAAGTGCCCTTGCCTTGTCAAGCCTTGTTGGTCTTTCAATCCTTAAAACAGCCGGACCCTTTCTCCACTGTATCATCCTTTCCCATTGTAACTCTCCAAGCATTCCCTCTTTTGGTCTCTTCCAAAGTTCCGAAATATATTTGTACATACTTTTTGACATAATTCCACGTCCTTGGCTTCTCCCCTAAGGGAACATTGCCTTTTATCCTTCAATATCTGTACATATAAAAAAATTTTCATGATAGAGCTCTGTTGTATTGTCCCGAAATCATTGACTCCTTATCAGTTCCTCTGAATTTATTTCTTGAAACATTTATTAGATATTTATTATCCATTCCATAGTATGGATCATCATGTTCATCAATTGCCACATTTACTTTACGATTGAACATTCCTATTGATTATCCAATTTCAACAGAATCTTCAATAAGAGAATCTATTTTTTCAAAATTCAATGATTGGTGGAGCCTTCTATAAACTGTATCACCAGATGGGACTTTTGAAGAACCTTGATTTCTTACAAATTCTTCAATGTATTCACCATTCCGCATAGCATTTTGCAAAGTTAATGATATTTCTCTAGCATTGTATTGAGATTGTATTTCTATATTTTCTTCAAATATGGAATCCAGAGATGCGTGGAAAAATTTTTTAAGTTCCTTAACATTGTTTATTGAGGGGAGTTCTTTT
This sequence comes from Thermoplasmatota archaeon, assembly GCA_031961605.1. GTDB lineage: Archaea > Thermoplasmatota > Thermoplasmata > Thermoplasmatales > ARK-15 > JAVRLH01. The sequence goes on along the minus strand of JAVRLH010000027.1, from coordinate 139 downwards.
TGGTTGTTCATAAACTACAAAATAACTCCCCTCTATATAGGTTTATCTGACATCAGTCAGACATGCGGAGAGTCTGATGGCAAGAAAAAACTTAATAAGATACCTAAACATAGGGATGTATTACCATGAGTGAGAATAA
>JAVRLH010000026.1:0-12889 GCA_031961605.1 Thermoplasmatota archaeon | reverse complement strand
GTTTTATATGGATCATAAGAAATCACAACCATCAGTCTTTTTCCCTGCATAGATCTCAAAATGTAGAGTAAAGATCCAAAAAACTGTGAGTTTGCATTTTCTGTATGATCCAGTATTATTACAATCTTTCTGTAATTTGAAAGTGTTAAAAGATCATTCAGGAAAGAATCAATATTCATTTCTCCTTTTTCAAAAATAAGCAAATTCTTTAAATCAAACCTTGTGGAGATATTTTTTTTAAGATCATCTATAATTTTTTTGAACGTTGTTATTGCATCATAAAATGTAAGTAAATCATATGTGACAAATGCCCTGAATGAATCATTAATATGTTTATTGTAGAATGTTTTCAGAAGTGTTGATTTTCCAGAACCATCAATACCTTCCACTAGAACTAGCTTTGGATTATCCTGTTCAAGAGAATCGTAAATGTTTTTTAATTGAATTAATTCGTTTGGATCCATACCCCATCATCTTTCAAAGCATGTACGCATAAATAAGCAATATTAACGAGAATATTAAGATTATCATGTATATAAATAAATTCCATCTTAAAACCTTTGATCCATCCAGTGGCGGTATCGGTAAAAGATTAAAGAATGCAAGGAATGCATTTACAAAAATTATAAATTTAAATATTGAGAAATTGGAAAAGGGTAAAAGTAAAATAGCAAAAAATATGTTCACAGCGGGTCCGGCAATGGAAATTTTTCCATAGGAATTCCTATCAACATAACCATATATGTTTACTGCTCCTGGAGCAGCAAAAACAAAGCCGAATAAAGAAAAGAGGAGACCAAGAAAGAGGCCAAGATCCCATCTTTTATAGAATGCAGGATATCCAAGTTTCATGGATACAATTTTATGACCAAGTTCATGGAAGAAAAATCCTGTTATAACGGCAAGGAAACTTGGAATTAAAAAATAAATTAAATTTCCAGGATGGAACATTATACCGGAAAATGCAATGTCAAAGGAAACGGTCAAAAATAGAATAGAAATGGCATAATCCTTAATTTCAAATTTTGTAAACATTTTTAATCACCAATGTATCTTTCATAATTTTTTAGAGAAAGTATATGGGAAGATTTTCAAAAATTTTTCTATTTCCAGAACCTTTTTTTCTTCAACTAAAATGACCTTAAAAGTAAACAGCAGTATTGACACTGAAATACTTCCAGCATTTAAATGACAAGGTTCAGGGTATATGTTGTTTTGGCAATCAAACATTTCACTCCTATACTCATCGTTTTTTGTAATTTTAGAGTAAAGAAGGGCTAGCAAAATATTTAATTTTTATCTTATTACATCAACACCCTTTGCTGCCTTAAGTTCCTCTTCCGTAATTTTTCCAAGGATCTGTTTTGATTTCACACCTGTGGCAACAATCATTATGTTAACCTTTCCTTCATACTCCGGATCTATTGCAGCACCCCATATGATCCTTGCCTTATCACCAACCCTTTTATGTATTTCCTCCACAACACCCTGAGCCTCTGATACCGTCATTTCAGGACCACCAATTATGTGTATAAGAACACCGGTTGCAGTGGAAATATCAACCTCAAGCAATGGTGAATTTATTGCATCGTTGAGTGCTTCCTGGACACGTTCCTCACCCGGGGATTCACTCTCACCAACACCTATCATGGCAACACCGCCATCCTTCATTATTGTTCTCAGGTCATTAAAATCAAGGTTTACTAGGCCAGGTTTTGTTATCATTTCCGTAAGACCCTTAATTGCCCTCATTAAAACTGTATCCGCAACCTTGAATGCATCGTTAAGAGGCATTCTTGGAACAATCTGCAGAAGTTTGTCGTTTGGTATTGTTATAACAGTGTCTGCACTTTCCCTCAACTTATCAAGACCATAAAGTGCATTTTCCATTCTTACTCTTCCTTCGGAGCTGAATGGTAATGTGCATACTGCAATTGTAAGAGAACCATTGTCCTTTGCAATCTTGGCAACAAAAGGAGCGGATCCCGTGCCCGTGCCTCCACCAAGACCGCAGGTAATGAAAACAATATCAGCCCCCTGCAAAACTTCCTTTATTTTATCCTCACTTTCCCTTGCTGCCTCTTCTCCAATCTGTGGTAATGCCCCCGCACCAAGTCCCCTTGTTGTTCTCTTTCCAAATAAAATCTTTTTTTGAGCTCTTGTAAGAAGAAGGTGCTGTGCATCTGTGTTTGCAGCTATTAGCTCGGCACCAACTATACCCTCTTCCATAATCCTAGTTATTGTGTTTGATCCACCACCTCCACATCCTATAATCTTTATGTTTGTTTTAAGTGTTTTCAATATTTCCTCAAGTTCTTTATCCTCCTCACTTACAACGGGTGGTGGAGATGGATTTACAGGCATTTGGTTGGCAGAATATCTGCTGATAGCATCCTTAATCAATGATTTCATTACCGATCACCAATATCTTAATTCATTTTCATATATATAAAATGTTCCAATATCCAGTGGAAAAGTTTTATTATGGCGATGCTAATTTTTAATCATGGTTGATCAGAGAAAAGAGGACATAATTCTTGGATATTTTTACAAGATGCTTGATGATTTGAAAAAACTCATTGATAAAGAGAATATAGAAAAGAGTGAGATTGAAAATTTAATCAAAACATATGAAAAAAAGATAAAAAGGATTGAAAATTATGGTTTTGATGGAAGAACACCAGATTTTGTTGTCAAATATGGTGAATCTTATATCATAAATGAGGAAAAGCCAGAAAAGTGTTTCATTGCCTTTGAACAGATATTGAGCAGGGGTGGAAAGGGCCTATGCATCACAAGAACAAGCCCTGAAAGCATAGATCTTTTCAACAGAAATGAAAATGTCACATACATCTGGCTTACAAAGGTATCCATGTTAAAAAATGAAAGGTTTCAAACCTATTCCCCAACAGACTTACCCAAAATAGCCAACAGAATAAGTGAATTTGTTAAAGAGACTGGAAATAAAAAATCCATAGTACTTTTTGAAGGAGTTGAATTTTTGATAACAAACAACAGTTTCAATGATGTAATAAAAATGCTTTCAACAGTTAAAGATATAATAAGTTCAAATAAAGGTGTATTTCTCATATCAATGAATATGAATACATTGGGTGAAGAAGAAAAAAATATTATAAAAAGGGAATTTCCAAATCAGTTTTCATTCTGATTCTTTTCGACAATTTCAATCTTTGCCGGTGTGGGTAACTTCATTATTGCCTTTCTGAGTCCTTCCTTTGCTTTATCCAGGAAAAGGGAATCAACCCTTACGAACATTATTACATCACCTGCATGAACCCTTGCGGCAGTTCCAACAGGCTTACCAAATGCCATACTCATACCGCTTGAAATTCTGTCTGCACCTGCACCCGTAGCCATTTTGTGCTCCCTAAGCACGTGGTGGGGATAAACCCTTATTTTCAAATAATAATTGTTCGTTCCAACAGCTGTCATGAGAAATTTGTTTGCTGCAACCCTTGCAGCCTCAAGGGCTGTATGCCTTATCTGACAGTCTTCCAATGCAATTAATTTCAACGTGTACTGGAATCTTTCCTGGTTCTTCAAATCGCCATGCTCGAACTCATGGATCCTTGGCTGCGGAATACCTGCTATGTATTCCTTTCTTGCATATGTCGGTCCTGTAATTTTCCTGTACATTCTGCCTGGTTTCCTTACCATCTCTTGACACCTACCAGTAACAAACCATCAATACGTTTTGGTTTTTAATCCTTTCGAATTTTAACATTATCGGCGAGAAGTCCCTTTAAGAAAGTTTTTATGAGATCATATAATTTCATACATTGTTTTATCTTTGCTAGTTCTGGGACAGGTTGAATTAACGCTGTGGTCACTGAGATCTATGGTTTACGTATTTGTTCACTTTGTTCCTTCACTGGAACGAAGTAAAGTGTTGATGAATCAATTTTTTCGAGCGGAACATCCTTGAATTTTGGCTTAATCCTCATTCCTATTTTTACATCCTTCCTGTCCATGTTGTATTCACCTGGTTCATCAACAACAAGAACGCTTGTTAGCTTTGAGTATGAATTATCGTATCCTTCAACCTCAACGTTTATCAAAGTTATTGGTAATTTATCCAGAAAGCTTTCACCAGCAAAGTATGTTGTTGTAAAAGTGTAGATCCTGAAGACAGCATCCGTAAGATCAACCCATTCATGTATTTCTGCCATGCATTCAGGGCAATCTGCTCTGGGTGGCAAAAATAACAGATCCTTTACACCCTTATGCTTTTCTTTGTTTCTGCAAACTGTGCCAAAAAGCTTTTTGTTTTTAAGACCAATGAAGTATGGAGATATCTCTCCAAAAGAATGTTTGTAGAGTATGTTGTAAGGCTGTTCAACAACAAGAGGATTTTTGTTTTTTGAAACATACTTTTCACTCACTACCATAATCACCATCCCCTTCCAAGAACAAAAACAGTCACATCACTTCCAGTTCCAGCATGGCTGTGGGCAAGGCCTTTTTTTGCATTTTTCACCTGCAGTTTATCACTTCCATAAAATTTCTCAATTTTTCCCTGTAGCTGCCACATTACGCTCACGGCCTGCATTATCCCAGTTGCACCAACAGCATGCATGCAGCCAATGAGACCACCTGAAGGATTAACATGAACTCTGTTGGCAAGTTTTGGATTTATTTCCTTGAAAACACCCTTTTCATCATCAAATGGTGCGGAATCTATTAGCTTCCCCCCTTCTCCATACCTTGCAAGTCCAAGATCCTCGTAAGTTTGGAGTTCGGATGATGTGTATGCATCATGGAGTTCTACAACATCTATTTCCTCAAGAGGATTTTTTATTCCTGCCATCTTGTATGCAACCTTTGCAGCCTTTCTTCCCGCCCTAAAGGAATGAAGGCCCGGATAAACCATATCCTCATACCATTCAGGTTTTTCATGTGGCAATAAAAGATCATCTTTAATTAGACCTCCAACTGTTGTTGGCCTATCGGATGGTCTCATGGTATCCGTTCCATTTCCAACACCTTCAATTATTACAGGTTTATCTGTTAGCTCCCTTGCAATTGATTCATCAGCAAGCAAAGCAACAGCAGCACCATCGCTCATAAGACAGCAATCGAGTCTTTTTAAAGGTGTAGCTATCATATCTGATTTTAAAACATCATATATTGTTATGAAACCCGATGTACTCTTTGTTGCGTACGGATTCTTTGCATTTGTCTGTGCAAAAAAGTTATACTGTGCATTGTTTCTGTTTTTAACAGCAACTTTTGCAAGCTGCTTTTCCGTAATCCCAAATTCATAAATGTATCTTGTTGCCATCATGGCATAATAGGCTGTGTAAAATCCACCCACAGGGAAGTCAAAATCCGTATCAGATGCCATTGCAATGAACTCATTACCCTTGCTTGTTGATACCTCTGACATCTTTTCAAAACCTATTACAAGTACAAGGCTTGCATCCCCAGACCTGATCATTTCATAACCTGTTTTCAGACCCAAACCACCAGTTGCACCACCACCTTCAGTTCTTACACTCTGCTGAGGATTAAAGCCAAGATAATCCCTGATTATTGCACCAAACAAAAGCTGTTTCTCGAAGTGATCAGAGAAATAACTAACAACTGTACCATCTATCATTTTTTTCACATCAAGTGGATCTATTTTTAGATCATTTTCAAAAAGTGCCATTCTTGCAGCTTCCATAACAAGCTCTTCCTGTGTGGAATCCCTTCTTGCCTTTGCAAACTGCGTCATTCCACCTGCGACCATTGCAACCCTATTTCCCATTTTTTCAACCTCCTTTTACCTTAAAAGCTCCTTTGCAATTATATTCTTCTGAATTTCACTTGTCCCCTCCCCTATTTCCAACAATTTTGCATCCCTCAGATATCTTTCAATACCAAAATCTCTAAAGTATCCATAACCACCAAAGATCTGTATTGCTAATCTCCCCGCATCCATGGCAACCTGACTTGCAAAAAGCTTTGCCATGGATATTTCTTTTCTACAATGCTCACCATGATCCTTCATAATGGCTGCATTATGAACAAGCAACCTTGCTGCCTGAATGTTTGTTGCAAGATCAGCTATGTAGAACTGTATCCCCTGGAATTCTGAGAGAAGAGATCCAAACGCTTTCCTCTGCTTTACATATTCAACAATTTTATCAAGACTACCCTGAGCCAAACCAACGCCTATTGCAGCTATTGCAATCCTCCCTCCATCCAGAATCTCCTTTACCTGTTTGAATCCCTCTCCTGTTTTTCCAATTACATTTTCCTTGCCTACTTCAACATTGTTAAAAATCAGTTCAGCTGTATCAGATCCCCTAACACCCATCTTTCCCTCAAGCTTGTTTCTTTCAAGGCCTGGTGAATCACCATCAACAACAAACGCTGTGTAACCCTCATCACCGTTTGCAATAACAACAATGTATTTAGCACTTTTTCCATGCGTGATAAAAATTTTTGAACCATTTATTATGTAGGAATTGTTTCTTCTCACATAACTTGTTTTCATGTTTCTTGCATCAGAGCCTGATGTTGTTTCAGTTAGTGCCCAGGCTATTGGTTTGAACGTTTGCAAGGTATATCCAATTATTTTATCCTTTAGTTCCTGGGATCCAAAAAGGAAAATATGATTCAGGCCAAGACTATTATGTGCCTCAAGGCTTAATCCAACACCTCCAGAATATTTGCTCACTATCTCTATGATCATAGAATATGTTAAATAATCCAATGAGAGACCACCATAATCCTGGGAAATGAGTAATGATAAAAGGCCATATGATCCCATATCCCTGTAAAGACCCTCTGGAATATGATCATCCCTGTCAATATCCTTTGCTATGGGATCAATCTTCTTTTTTACAAATTCTTCAATGTTTTTTAACAATAACGTTTTCTCCTCAGAAAGGTTAATAATCAAAACCACCACCGCCATTGTAAGAATTTTTATGGATTGAAAAGAAATTCATACAATTTTTGGTATTGGAAAATTCTTTATAAAATTTTCGAAGGAAAGTTTTTTATTTTGTTGTTTTTTGTTTGACCTGTGTCAAAGGCAGTATACCTTGGAAAGGCTGAAATCGGTTGGTGCGATAACTGTAATGTACCTGTTTTAGGTGATGTGTGTGATATTTGCCATTCCAGGCCAAGGACTGTAAAATCAACACCCCCAGGTGAATTCAAATTTGCCTTGAAGGGTGATCTGGAAATTCTCGATATTGCCTTTTCTCAAATACTTAATGGAAAATTTTCAGAAATTTTTTCAGGATATTTAATTCTTTTGAACAGAATACCCGGGGCAGAAAGAAGTGAAGAAATAATAGTTTCTGGATACGTTGTTGCTACTGTAATTTATGAAAATGAAAGGCCCTATATTGTTCTAAAACCTGAATTTTATCTTATAGCAAAAGAATATTTGAAGGATATTTTTGTTTATGCAGATTGCGGTGCAGTTGAATCAATAAAGAATGGAAATAACCTTATGGCACCTGGCATTTTAAAAATTGGTAATGATGCTATTAAGGATGAATACGTTTTTGTTCTTGATTGTAGGGGGGAATTGATAGGTACAGGTATATTGAAAATTGATAATCTTGATAAAAAGATTGGTGTTGGAGTAAAAATGAAACACATTTATGATGCTTCAATAAAAGTTAATATGAAAAGATCAACAATAGATATGGCGGTGGATGCTAATAGAAATTACATGGATAAAATTGAGAAAAGGGCAATTGAAATGTTAAGTAGATTGAAGAACAATGAAATTGCAGTTTCATTCAGTGGTGGGAAGGATAGTCTTGTGGCATTGCATTTGACAATAAGAAGTGGTTTAAAATTCAAAACATTATTTTTGAACACTGGAATTGAGTTTCCTGAAACCGTTGAATACGTTAAAAATTTTTCAAAGAAATACAACCTAGATCTTGATATAATAGATGCGGGGGATACATTCTTTAAGCATCTTGATCACTTTGGTCCTCCGGGAAGGGATTACAGATGGTGCTGCAAGGTATGCAAGCTTGGCCCAACAACAAGGTACATAAGGGATCATTATGGAAACAATGAAATTTACATGGTTATAGGGCAGAGGGGATATGAGAGTGAAACAAGGCATAACAAAGGTTCTGTATGGACAAACGAATGGGTTCCAAATCAAATAGGTGTCAGCCCAATACAGAACTGGAACAGTTTATCAATATGGTTATACATATTCAAAAGCAAACTTGAATACAATTCCTGGTACGATAGAGGTCTATGGAGAACAGGATGTTATCTCTGCCCATCACAGGATCTCATGGATCTGAAAATAGTTGAGAATTGTTATGAAAATTATAAAAAATGGAATGAATACATTGAAAATTATGCAAAAGAAAAGGGATTGCCTGAAGAATGGGTAAAAAATGGTCTATGGAGATGGAACAACATACCTGAACATTTGAATCAAAAAAACATAAGGTTTAAAAGAACAAGTTTGAAGGTATTTTATGAAAATCTTGATGACCAAGTTAGAATTAAATGGAACAAGGGTATTGAAGAAAAAAGACTTTTGAACATGCTCAACATTCTTCCAAAAGGAGTATACAAATACAATGGTTATCTTGTGGTAAAAAACAAATTTAAACAAATGGCGGAACAGATCATATATCAGGCTGGTGAATGTGTTGGTTGTGGTGTATGCACTGGAAGGTGTGATAGAAATGCTTTAAACGTTGTTGAAGGTAAGGTATGGGTTGATGAGGGGAAATGCATACACTGTACAAAATGTCTTGGCAAATGTCCTGCATACAATTTCAGATAAAAGGGAGGTTTGAAATTGAACATTATCAGGATAATTGAAAAGGTTGAAAAAGAATTTGATCATCATAAAATGCCCTTTAGAGAACCATGGAAGATTCTTATTTCAACTGTCCTATCCCAGAGGACAAGGGATGAAACAACAGAAAAGGTATCAAAGGAACTTTTTTCAAGATACAAAACGATTGAAGAACTTTCCCAGGCTGAAATAAAAGATCTTGAAAATATACTTAAACCAATAGGATTCTACAGGGAAAAGGCAAAAAGAATAAAGGAGATTTCAAAAATTCTGCTTGAAAAGTATCATGGAGAAGTACCAAAAAGTAAGGAGGAACTGATGAATTTACCTGGTGTGGGGAGCAAAACAGCAAATATTGTTCTTTCCATGGGTTTCAATATGAATTACATTGCAGTTGATACGCATGTACATAGAATATTCAATAGGCTTGGTGTAGTAAAAACAAAGTATCCGGAGGAGACGGAAAAGGAATTGATGCGTTTGACTCCTGAGGAATACTGGATAAGGATCAACAGTGTATTCGTTGAGTTTGGAAAGAAAATATGCAGACCCATAGGCCCAAAATGTTCGCTCTGTCCGTTACTTGAACAATGTGAATATGGTAAAAATGTAGTTAAAAAGTAGACAAAATCATTTTATTTAGTTTGTTTATACATTTTGCCAAGGTGTAAAACCATGTATGTAATACAGGAATCAAAACTTAAAAAAGGTTTACCAAAGCAAACGCGATCAATCTGCCCTGTTTGTAAGAAAGTTATTCCTGCAGAAATTTACGAGGAAAATGGAAAGGTAATGTACAGAAAGGTATGCCCGGAGCATGGTGAATTCAAGGATATTTATTTTGGTGATGTTGAAACGTATCTAAGGTTTGAGAAATATTCACTTGATGGTGTTGGTTTACAGAATCCACAAATAAATGGTGTAAACTGCCCTTATGACTGTGGTCTTTGCAAATTACATTTCAGCCACACAAGCCTTGCAAACATAGATCTAACAAACAGATGCAATTTAAAGTGCCCAATATGCTTCGCCAATGCAAATGCTGCCGGATATGTTTATGAACCTAGTTTTGAACAAATAGTTCAGATGATGGTGAACCTCAGAAATGAAAAGCCAGTTCCAACGCCCGCCGTTCAGTTTGCGGGTGGAGAACCAACAATCTATCCGTATTTCCTTGAGGTGATAAAGAAGGCAAAGGAACTTGGCTTTGCACAGATCCAGGTTGCAACAAACGGTTTAAGGATAGCTCATGAAAATGATTTTGCCCAGAAGATGCTGGATGCAGGTTTGCATACCGTTTATCTTCAATTTGATGGTTTTAAAGAATCCACATACATTACAACAAGGGGCAGACCTGGATTCCTTAAAGAAAAATTGCAGGCAATTGAATACCTCAGAAACACAAAGCCAAAGCCTCTTGCCACCGTTCTCGTTCCTGTGATTGTTAAAGGTGTGAACGATGATGAGGTGGGAAAAATAATAGATTTTGGTTTACAGAACCTTGATGTTATTAGGTCTGTTAATTTTCAACCTGTATCTTTCGCTGGAAGAATACCACAGGAACAGCTTATCAAAGGAAGGTATACACAGGGAGATCTCATAAATGATCTCATTAAACAGACCGATTATTTTGAGAAATCTGATTTCTTCTCCATACCCATAGCTGCATTGTTTTCGGAATTGGCATCCCAGATTTTCAAGCACCCGTATGTGGCATTCACATCACATCCTCACTGTGGAACAGCAACATACATATTCAAAGATTATGATAAAAATAAGGTAATACCAATTACAAGGTTCATTGATGTTGAAGGTCTTTTTGAGGAATTAAGACCAAAGATTCTTGAGGGTACATTTTCAAATAAGATGAAGATAACATCATATTCATCACTTTACAGAACATTCAAGAAATATTACAACGAAAAGGAAGCACCATCACACTTCAAGTTAAAGGAAATACTTGATATATTCAATGAGGGAACAAAGGAGGCTTTGGGTAAACTTCACTGGGATTCTCTATTCATTGGTGCTATGCATTTCCAGGATGAATACAACTATGATCTTGAAAGGTTGAAGCGCTGCGTTATACATTACGCAACACCCGATGGAAGGATCATACCTTTCTGCGCCTACAATTCAGGACCTGTATACAGAACGGAGGTAGAAAAGAAATTCTCCATGAGCCTTGAGGAGTACAGGAAGAGGTATGGTAATGCTGTGGGCACGGAAGGAGTGTGAAACCTTGCAGGTGGATACTTCAAAATGCAATTACTGCGGTGCATGTGTTGGTTCTTGCCCAGTGAATTGCATGTTTCTGGATGAAACAAGAATAATCATAGATGAAGATAAATGTGTCAAATGTGGTTTTTGCATTAGGGTTTGTCCAATGGGGGCTATTTCTGCGGAGTGGTTTAAATGATTGAATATGATGTTCTCGTTATTGGAGCAGGACCCGGGGGAAGCACTGCTGCAAGGTATGCTGCAAAGCATGGTTTAAAGGTCCTTTTGATAGAAAAAAGACCTGATATTGGATCACCTGTAAGGTGCGGGGAAGGCATATCAAAATCATGGTTACCTGAGGTGGAAATTGAACCACAAATACAGTGGATATCCAATGAGGTAAAGGGTGCCAGAATATTTTCACCGAATGAAGAAAGGATCATAAAGCTGACGGAAAAGCAGGCAGGTAATGAGGTTGGGTATGTAATTGAAAGGGATAAATTTGACAAATACCTTGCAAAGCTGGCGGGTGAAGCAGGTGCAGAAATTTGGGTAAAAAGCCCTGCTGTTTCTCTGATATTTGAGAATGGTAAGGTTGTTGGTGCAAGGGTAAAAAGAATGGGTAAAATAGAAGAAGTAAGAGCAAAGATTATAATTGGAGCTGATGGTTTTGAAAGTCAGGTTGGAAGATGGGCAAAGATTAACACCATGCTGAAGGACAGGGATATTGTTTCATGCATTGAATACAGGATGGTTGGTATTGATATAAACAAAGAATTCACAGACTTTTATCTTGGTAGCTGTGCTCCAGGTGGTTATGTATGGGTATTCCCAAAGGGGAAATCTGAGGCAAATGTTGGAATTGGTGTTGCACTGAACAAGTTAAAAAGACCGGGGGAAGTGAAGAAATACCTTGATGAATTCATAGAAAAACATCATGGTTTAAAGAAGGGAAAAACAATTGAAATTATCACAGGAGCAGTTTCAACATGCTCAATGTCAAATTCAATTGTTACAGATAACGTAATGTTGGTTGGAGATGCAGCAAGGCTTATAGATCCAATTACGGGTGGTGGTGTTTCAAACGCCTGTATATCTGGGAAACTGGCAGGGGAGGCTGCATATGAATCAATAAAAAATAAAAATACATCAAAGGAATTCTTAAATGAACACTATGAAAAGAAGGTAAGGGAAAAGTTTGAAAGGAAGAACCTTAGAAACTGGTTTGCAAAAGAAAAACTTTCTGAACTTTCAGATGAAACACTCAATAAGCTCATTGATGCCATATCTGAAGTGGAGCTGAAAACAATTTCCGTTAAGAGTCTTCTGGATGCAGTTCAGAAAAAATACCCTGAACTAATTAAAGAGTTTGAGGAACTCCTTTAATTCTTTTCTTTATTTTTGACTGTTTTTCATAAACAATATAGGCTAGAACTTTCCTTCCGAAAGGGGAAGATGGAAGTCTAAAGATTTATATAATTATATTTTATTATAATTATTCAGAATGGAAAATACTGAAAAGTTATAAGTTCAGAATGTATAAGAAAAAAGAAATGGAAAAGAAGGAAGAAAAATAAAGGAGAATTATATACAGGCAATGATAGAGCAGGAGTCAAAGAATATGGGATACTACAAATAAAATTTTTGAGTGTAGTATCCCATAAGATACGTTTAATTATTTAAACGAATACTTTAAATATAACTATTTGTTACCTTTAATTATGATCATAGAACCAAAACATAAAAAATTGTTAGAGGATAAGGAATTAAAAAGATGGTACGAGAATTTAAAAGCTGGATCTAAAATTACTGCTGATGTAAATTTAAGAATGTTGGGACATTTTTGTGAATTAAGTAACATGACTC
>JAVRLH010000025.1:0-12899 GCA_031961605.1 Thermoplasmatota archaeon | reverse complement strand
AAGGGCAAATGTAGTAAGAGAAATCCATAAAATGGGTTTAGAGAATTGGAAGGAATCTGTTGAATACGGTGTAAGATGGAGGGTAGAAATATTCTTTTCAGCATTAAAAAGGGTGATGGGAGAAGTAATAAGAGCTAAAAAGACAATATATCAATTCCAGAAAGCTGCAATGAAGATCTTATGTTACTTTTTACTTAGAAAAAACACGGTGGTGAGCTAAAAATGATTAACCAAAAAGTTAGTTAACACACTTGTAAAAATTTGGAAAAAAATATTAAAGGTAAAAATTATTGAATTTTATGCTTGACATAAAGGTTCCTGTCTTAACCAATGAAAAACTCAGGTATCTTCAGGATTTAATAAAGGAAGATAAAGAAATTGAAACACTTCTCAAATCATCTAATATAATAGCGGTTGATAGGATGGGAATAACTGATCATGGCCCCGTTCATATTAAAATTGTTGCAAATTTTGCAATAAAGATACTCAGAATTTTAATAAAGCACGGGGTTGTACCAAGCATAGTTAAAAATTACGGAATGGGTAATGATGATGCTGAGGTTGTAGTTTTTCTAGCATCCGTTTTGCATGATGTTGGTCATGCAATACACAGAATGGATCATGAATTGCTGAGCACAATTGTAGCAGGCCCAATAATAGATAGATTGATATCCCGTCTTTACGATGATGAAAAAAGGGAAATTGTTAAAATGGAAACTCTCCATTGCATATATTCACACAGATCCGATGTTTTACCCTTAACTGTTGAAGGAGGTATAGTCAAGATAGCTGATGCCCTTGACATGGCACAGGGAAGGGCAAGGATCCCATTCAGTTCAGGAAAGATTTCAATACACTCTGTTTCAGCCATGGCAATTGAACTGGTAAATGTGATGGAAGGTAAGAAAAAACCTGTAAAAATTAAAATAAAGATGAAAAATTCAGCAGGTATATTCCAAATTGATGAACTTTTAAAAAACAAAATTCAAACTTCTGGTATAAAGGATTACTTTGAAGTTTTTGCGGAGGTTGTTGGGGAAGAAGAAAAGATATTGACAAAAGAATTCACAATTCCTTAGTTTGGCTCTGTAAATTAGTTTATTATCCCTTATTCTCTGAATATATAAACCCTTGAATTTTATTGCTCATTTTTCTAACATTCCAAAAATGTATGAAAAATTTCTAATCTACATTCCTCAGGCATTCGAGCAATGATTCAAATTTTGTTTAAATAGGTATGCGCTCATGTATACCTAATCCTAAAGAGATGCTCAATTTCTTCTCCATATTCTTTGTATCCATGCATTGCTCTTATTTTGTTGTTTGGCTCTATTATTTAGGATATTCAAAATTTTTTGCAAAATCTCCAATTTTTAAGCAATCAACGATTTTTATTCTTGCGATCTTCTTGTATTTCAGTCCTTTTTTATCTTTTATGATATAGTTGATCCTGCGTTTATTCAGTTTTGCGAAACCAATATTTTGGCATGGACTTTTTAAAACCAGGATTTCGGAACACCACATTTTAAAAAGTTGAAAGAGAAAAATAAATAAAGGAATTATCTATTCAAGTTTTAGGGCTCGTGGTCTAGATGGTTATGACGTCGCCTTGACACGGCGGAGGTCACCGGTTCGAATCCGGTCGAGCCCATTAAATAATTTTTCTGAAAATAAAGATTAAATTTTAAAAAAGAATCATTTTTTTATAATCCAATCCAGGGATTACTCTTGTACCCTTTTGCAACAACATGGGTTACCTGCTGCCTTATACCCTCCCTTTTAAGATCCGTATCTATGAATTCCTGCAATTCTTTCATTGAAAGAAATAGACCTTCAGCAAGAAGATCGTATTCTCCCACAACCCTGTAAAGTGAAATAATCCTTGAATTCTTTGAAATACTCTCGGCAACATTTTCAATTTTCTCAGGATCAACCTTTATGTATGTATAAGCTTTAATGCTATTTTCCACAGCAGGTATGTTAACAAGAACTGAGAATCCCAATATTATTTTCCTTTCCTGAAGTTCCTTGATTCTCCTCCTCACCGTTGCCTCACTTATGTTAAGTGCCTTCGCTATCTCAATATTGGGTGTCCTTGAATCATTCCTTAAATAACATAATATTGCAAGATCTATTTCATCAAGCGGAAGAAGTGCCGGATTTATGTGTGACCATCTTTCAGCCAGATCACATTTCAATTTTGAGTAATCTATCATGTTTAACACCTTTATACCATAATAGACGTAAATATAAAAAATTTTTCCTAAAATCGCAACTTAAGTTTTATTTATTTTTTAATCTATACTAATTTTCGGCATATTCTTTTCCTTTTGTAGTAAAACAACCCTGCTATCAGGTCTTTCATCAGCAATGTAATATGAAAGTTCATACGAAAGCTTTTTGGCGAATTCCTGAATTTCTTTATGAGAAGGCATACTTTCCATTGTTACCCTTTCTCTGGAATAACCAACATAAACATAACCCTTTGGTTCTATAAAGTGAGGATCAGCCATTTCATCAAGCTTTGCGTATTCTTTTATGTAATCCATGTTTATGTTCTTTAATAATGTGTGTCTTATCACCCTTCTTGTGTTTAGTGAAGGTAATATTTCGAGTGTTTTCTTCAATCTTTCCCATCCATTGTTTATCATGGGAACGAGTAGATCTTTATAAATCTGGCTGTTTGGAGCAGCAACTGTCACATAAAGCTGTGTTGGCAGGGGATTCAGATTTTCCAGAACCTCTGGCATGGTGCCATTTGTTACCAAAAAAGTTGTAATTCCTCTCTTATGGTATTCTGAAATTAGATCACCTAAATAAGGATAAAGTGTTGGTTCCCCAGTTAAAGATATTGCAACGTGTTTTGGTTCGTTTGCTTCCCTGAACTTTTTCTGATCCGCCTGTGGATTTCCACCATAGCCAGATATTAATTTTTTCTGTGCCTTAATGCTCTCTTCAACTATCATTTTTGGATCATCAGCATTCTGAATGAATGTTTCTTTGAAACCCTGAAATCTCCAGCAAAAAAGGCAATTTTGTGTACACTGGTTTATTGCCGGTGTCATTTGTATGCATCTATGTGTTCTTATACCATAAAATGTTTCCTTATAACATGGTCTGTTATTAGTTAAACTCTCCCTGAACCAGTGGCATAATTTAACGCCTGAATGTTCACCAATTACAGCGTAACCCTGCTTTCTGAATATTAATTTAAGTGCTTCATCCATCGTTCAATGAAAATGTAAATTGTTAAATAAACCTTTTGAATATTTCCTTTCCAGCATAAAATTTTTCACTGAATTTGAAAACAAAATATTTCTCTTTACCACTGAGTTGTTTTTCAATCTTCTCTTTTATGCTGTAATATTCATTTGATTTTACATTATACCTTAGAAATATTCTACCTGCATTGTTCTCATTTAATTTTTCAATCAATTCATCTATATTTTTAGAATTAAAATTTATCTGGTATATTGATCTGAAATATCCGCTTTTTTTAATTTTCTGTGATGTTAAAAAGCATCTTTTTTTATCCTTTAACAAAAGTTTAAGATCACCAATCTCTTGAATAATTTCTGGCAATAGATCTGCATACTTTATTGCAGGATCTAAATCATAAACATAATCCATTGGTTTTTCAATTTCATCCATTTTCCTTTCCAGGTTTGGATTGAATGTAACCCTGATATCTTCCGGGAGAATAAGTGCACTCCTTTGGAACTTTTTAATTTTACCTGTGTAGATGCTCAGTCTTTTTATTTCACCTTTAAGTGAGATATATTCCTTTTCCCATTCATCATCAAGCTTATTGATACTTATCTGTACAGGAATATCGAATGAAAATGCATCATTTTTATAATATTTTAAAATTTTCAGAGGTGATGGAGAAAGGTCATCCAGATCCCATTCGCCTTTCCTTACAGGCCTTGATGGGTCTGAAAACACAACATCAACATCTTTTAATTTTTTAATCACAGATTCATTCAACGCATCACCTTTTATGAATTCAATATTCCTAATTCCAAACTTCTTTGCATTCCTTTTTGCATACCTTATCCTACCTGTTCTTTCAACCGAATATACCCTATCGAAGAAATATGAAAATACTATTGACTGCACACCAATACCTGATCCAAGATCTGCAATTTTATTATTCCCTAGCCTTTTTGCCTTGCTTTTTGCTATAGGAAGTGGAGTTGCTACCCTCAAGCCTTCATCATCATGCTGGAATAATTTCAGGTCAAGGTTTTCAAGATCAATCATGATGGTGGAATTCTTCACTCCTTTTCCATTCTACATTTTCCTTTAACTCCCCTTTAATAAAGGATTCTATGATCTCCTTAAGGTTTCCGTCTATTCCACTTATTACTTCAATTCCATAATCCTGGAAAAATTCAATAGCCCTTTCACCAATTCCGTAAACAATAATTGTTCCCACACCAAGATCCCTCAAAAAGTTAGGTAACTGACCTGGTCCATGCTCCTGAAAGGGATTTTCATATATTTCAAAATTTTTGAAATTACCATTCTCAATTTCAACAACAGCAAAATAATTTGAACGCCCAAAATGCTTTGAAATGTTGGAATTTAATCCATTATTTTTTTCAAGAGGAACAGCAATTTTCATAAAAAAAGTAAAAGCAATTTAAAATTTAAAACTTTTCATTTAAGCATAAATTTCTTCGGTCTCATACTCCAAAGCCTCAAGTTCGTTCATTTCGCTCAATAACCATAGAATTTCCTGTGATTTCTCCGATAATCTTTCATCGAAAAGGTACTCTTCAAGATCCGCTATCGTATGGCTTTTCATCCATTCCTTTATTTTTTTTGGTATTTTCATGTTTTCACCCCAATTTTGTATGACAAATGTCATAAAAGTATCTGACTATTTAAAACTTTTTTAAAAATTACCTTTTAAATTTTATATCATTCCAAATATTTTTTGCTATTTGATAGTCAACAATTGAGTTTATATTAAAAAAAGTTGTTGTATTAAGATACTCAGCATTTATGAATTCTTTATCTATTGCATTTATAAAATCAACCATGGATCCTTTTTTTATGCCAAGGGATTTCAGGGATCTGTGGTAGAGGGAGAAAAGAGGTTCAATGTAACCATTTTTCCACTTTGGAATCACGGAATTTTCTTTAAATTTTTCCAAAATTTTCAAAGCGGAAAATTTATCAAAAAATGGCATATCCCCACCAATGAAAAAAATATCATCGTTAATTACGTTCATTGATCTGGTTAAAACGTAAAGAACACCGGATTTATTTTCATCAACAATCATTTCCCCCCAGTTCAACGGTATCTTTTTTGTTGAATAAAAGTAAACTTTATTAAATAAATTTGAGCTTACAACTCTTTCCCCAAGAAAATTCAAAATGTTTTTCCCATCTATTTCAAGGAAATGCTTCCCTTCCAACCTTTTTGATTCACCAACAGGTATTACTGCACTTACCATCTTTTATCTTTGTTAACAATTTCTTTAACCTTTTCAGGTTTGATTATACCGTATTCTGTAATGAATCCTGTAACATAACTATTCGGTGTGACATCAAAAGCAGGATTGTAAGCATTTACACCTTCAGGTGCAATTCTACAGCTTCCAGCATAAAGGACTTCATTTTCCGATCTTTCTTCTATGGGTATTTCATTTCCACTTTTAATCGATTTATCAATTGTTGAAATAGGTGCAGCAACATAGAAAGGTATTCTGTTCTCCCTTGCAACAACAGCTTTTTCGTATGTTCCTATTTTGTTTGCAAAATCACCATTCAAAGCGATCCTGTCAGCACCAACTATGACCATGTCTACCTCTCCCCTTTTCATCAAAAACCCTGCTGCATTATCTGCAATGATCTTATGATCTATACCCTCCTGTTTCAATTCCCAGGATGTTAACCTTGCTCCCTGAAGTCTGGGTCTTGTTTCATCCACCCATACAAAAATTTTTTTCCCATATCTTTTGGCAAATCTCATTGGTGCCAGAGCTGTTCCCCAATCTAATACAGCCAGAGCACCTGCATTACAA
The DNA here is from genome assembly GCA_031961605.1 of Thermoplasmatota archaeon. Taxonomy (GTDB): domain Archaea; phylum Thermoplasmatota; class Thermoplasmata; order Thermoplasmatales; family ARK-15; genus JAVRLH01. The sequence goes on along the minus strand of JAVRLH010000025.1, from coordinate 6,864 downwards.
TGGGTAAGGATCTTAAAGTTATTCTCTATTAATGTATTTCCGAATTCCCCTATTTTCCTTGCCTTTTCAGCTATCATATCTGCATATTCCTCTGAAGATTTTAATGGATCCTCACCATTCTCAATCTTCTCCTTCATAAATGATAAAGCGTAAAATAGATCGTAAGCTGTTGGTCTAGTATTTTTTAATGCATTGAAAACTTCGTTCAGTTCTTTCCCCTGCAATTTTGCCTGCGCCATACCGTATGCAGCAGTAACACCTATAGCAGGTGCACCTCTGACAACCATTTCTTTTATTGCAAATGCAATATCTCTGTAATCCCTTGCCATAAAAATTTCCACTCTCTCCGGAATCTTTCTTTGGTCAAGCATATGAACAATGCCATCACTGTACCAGATTACCCTTATATCCTGTAATTTTCCATCGATCTCAACAAGCATGATTTTTCACCAGAATAAGGTATTCAGGCTTAATTAAAATACTTTAGCTTTTTAGTCTTAGATCCTCATATGCACTTAATGCGGCAAGAGCACCCTGACCTGCAGAAATAATTATCTGTCCGGAATCACCTGTAATATCCCCGGCTGCATATATGTACTTAATGTTTGTCCTACCCTTTTTATCTGTTATTATGTAACCCTTGCTGTCCATGTTTACACCTATTCTTTTTATTGCGGAACTCTGTGGATTCAATCCAACATATATGAAAACACCATCAAGATCTATTACCTTTTCCTCGTTTGTTGACCTATCTTTGTATCTTATCCCTTTCACCTTTGATCCATCGCCGAATATCTCAAGTACCTGTGCATTCATAATGTATGGAATATCCAATTCCTTTAACTGTTTCTGGTATGCATTCTCGCACATATATCTTGGCATAAACTCTATGATTGTCGGATCTACACCAACACTTTTAAGGTAAATGGCTGCAATAGATCCCGAATTTCCACCGCCTATAACCGCAACCCTTTTATTTTTGAAGAAATATGCATCACAGGTAACGCAGTATGAAACACCCTTTCCAAGGTATTCGTCCTCACCCTTCACATTGAGCTTTTTATGCGTTGTTCCTGTTGCAAAGATTATTGCCTTTGATTTGATTGTTTGTCCATTGGATATTGAAATAGTGAATTTTTCATCACTTTTCTCAATGTCAAGAACTTCAATGCCTGTATAAATTTTCAAATATTTGTTAGCATGCTCAGTGAATTTCTTTGCAAGTTCTTCTCCTTGAACACTCTCAAAACCGAGATAATTTTCTATGAGAGGATCCTCTGTAACAAGGCCCCCGGAAACATTTTTTTCAATTATGACTGCTTCAAGACCTGCCCTTACTGCGTATATTCCAGCTGAAAGACCAGCAGGACCTGCACCAACTATGACAACCTCATACTCATCTTTCAGAGCTGGAACTGAACCCTTTGAAATAGAAAAAGAAGGAAACATAAAAAAAACACTATAAGATTTACATTTCGGGCATTCCGCCCATTCCACCCATTCCTGGTTGCGGTCCGGGTCCCTGCTGTCCTGGTCCTGCTTCACTCTTCTTCTTCGCAGCAATTAAATCATCGATCCTTAGTATCATTGTTGCAACTTCCATGGCACTTTCTATTGCCTGTTTCTTCACCCTCATTGGTTCAACGACTCCAATTTTGAACATGTCTTCAATTTTATTGTTCATCACATCAACACCATGGGACTTTTTGTTGTTTTCATGCTCGCTCTTTAGCTTCATTAATATGCTTATTGCATCCATGCCTGCATTTTCTGCAAGTGATCTGGGAACAATCTCAATGGCATTTGCAAAAGCCTCAACAGCAAGCTGTTCCCTTCCACCAACTGTGTGGGCATAATCTCTGATCCTCAAAGCCAGTTCTGTTTCAGTTGCTCCTCCGCCAGGAACAATGAGACCATCCTCAATGGTAACACCAACAACCTTCAGAGCATCATGAAGAGCCCTTTCCACCTCAGCTATGACGTGCTCTGTTCCGCCCCTGATCAATATGCTTACAGCATGAGCATCCTTGCATCCCCTTACAAATGTCATGTAATCGTTGCCTATCTTTACTTCCTCCACAAGCTCTGCATTTCCAAGATCCTCCGGTTTAAGATCATTAAGATTTGTCACAATCTTTCCGCCCGTTGCTTTGGCAAGTTTCTCCATGTCACTTTTCTTTATTCTCCTTGCACCATAGATATCATACTTGGCAAGATAATGCTGTGCGAGATCGTCAATACCTTTCTGGGCAAAAACAACGTTTGCACCGGCTGCCTTTATTTTCTCGACCATGTCTTTTAGCTGTTTCTCTTCCTCGTCCAAAAATGCATGTATCTTTGATGGATCATCTATCTGTATTTTTGCACTTATTTCTGTCTTTTTAACCTCTAAACCTGCATCAAGCAATGCTATTTTTGCACCCTTAACTACCTTTGGCATCCTTGGGTGAACCTTCTCTTTATCCAGAACAATTCCATCTATTAGTTCTGTATCCCTGACTCCTCCTCCAATCTTCTTTTCAACCTTTATGTTATCCACATCAACCTTGAATTTACCGTTTACATTTTCAATAATGCTCAGAACCGCCTTAACAGCAAGATCCGCGAAATATTCCCTATCGTAACCAATATTTTTTCCAGTCATTGCTGTCATTGCTATCTGTTTGAGTATTTCAACATCATCCTTTGTTACCTTCTTTGCTACCTGAGGTAGTATTTCAATTGCCTTCTGGCTCGCCAACCTGTAACCGTTTGTTATAATGGTTGGGTGAATGTTCTGATCAAGTAAAACCTCAGCCTGTTTCAATAGCTCACCTGCAAGTATAACAGATGTTGTTGTTCCATCACCAACTTCCTGATCCTGAGCCTTTGCAACCTCAACAATCATCTTTGCTGTTGGATTCTGAACATCAATTTCCTTAAGTATAGTTGCACCATCGTTTGTTATAACAATATCACCAAGGGAATCCACAAGCATCTTATCCATTCCCTTTGGTCCAAGTGTGGTTCTAACCGCATCAGCGATTGCCTTTGCCGCAGTTATATTATCCTTTTGAGCGCTCCTTCCTGTTTCCCTTTCAGTCCCTTCTTTTAACACCAGTATTGGAACCTGTCCAGTCATCATGTTTAATCACCTCAATAATTCGTTATGTGTAAATTTACACTTCTATTTAAACCTTTCTGATAAAAAAGTTCAAATATTGCTTTTATTTTTGAGTGTTGGATGAATCCGACACTTAGAACAATAGGGTTGTTCATACTTTTAACACTTATTTTCGTAGGTGTAGGTTACATTATTGGTTTTTATTTAGGAAATTCAATATTTGGTATTTTGGTGTTTTTAATTCTTGCATTAATAATAAATTTAATTTCCTACTTTTTCAGTGCAAAGCTCGTTCTCTTTTCATATGGTGCTAAAATAATAGATGAAAAAGAGAACACGAGAATATTTTCAATTGTTAGGAACGTTGCAACCAGGGCTGGAATACCAATGCCAAAAATTGCTTTGATAAATACAGATATACCAAATGCTTTTGCAACGGGGAGAAATAAAAATCATGCTGTGGTTGCAGTCACAACAGGTCTTCTTAACATGCTCAATGATGATGAAATAGAGGGTGTTATAGGACACGAAGTATCACATATAAAAAATAGGGATATATTGATAATGACCGTTGTAGCAACAATAGTAGGCGCATTAACATTCCTTTCCAGAGTTTACATGCTGAATGCCATATTCGGAGGTAATGGAAAGAACAGGGAAAATGACATAATTGCATTGTTCATCACAATGCTTGCCGCGCTGGGTGCTTTACTTTTACAGCTGGCAATTTCAAGGCAGAGGGAATATAAAGCAGATTACAGTGGTGCAAGAATAACAGGCAAACCACTTGCCCTTGCTTCAGCACTTAGAAAAATTGAAAATTATGTAAGAAGAAAGCCTCTAACAAAGGGAAATCCATCTACATCTTCTCTATTTATTGTTAACCCTTTCAGGAGTGGATCCCTGATACATCTATTTTCAACACATCCGCCAACCGAGGAAAGGATTAAAAGGCTTGAGGATATGGCAAGAAAAGGGCTTTCAATTGAAACCATATACTAAAAATTTATAAGATCTTTTTTATTCTGAATTTTCATGGATTTCCTCTGGGCACCTTGGAGAATAAAGTATGTAGAAACAGCAAAAATTGAAGAGGGTTGTATATTCTGTAAGGGATTAAGAGAACCGGAAAAAAGGTTTGTTCTTGATTTTAACGAAAAGGCAATGGTCATAATGAACATTTATCCCTACAATCCAGGTCATTTGATGGTTGCACCCACAAGGCATGTTAGTAATCTCAATGAACTTGATAATGATGAAATCCTAGAAATTTTAAGAATGATAAAAAAAGCAATCAGGGCAATAGATAAAACCATGAAACCTGAGGGATACAACATAGGAATAAATATAGGTGAAGTTGCAGGAGCTGGCATAAAGGATCATCTTCATGTACACATTGTTCCAAGATGGTGCGGCGATACAAGTTTTATGCCAGTTATATCGGATACAAAGGTTGTGGTGGAAGCCCTTGAGGATACATATAAAAAGCTTAAAGAAAACTGGGGTGATTGATTTGGAAGATCATAAAGCACATAGATACAAACTCTCCTTCGGTGTTATTACTGTAAGTTCAACAAGAACACCACAAAACGACGAAACTGGAAAATTGATCAGGGACATAATTACCTCTGAAGGTTTCACCGTAACATACTATACAATTGTTAAAGATAATGTATCACAGATAAGAAATGCTTTCTATTCAGGTATTAAAAACGCTGATGTTTTAATTTTCAACGGTGGAACGGGAATAAGCCTTTACGATTTAACACCTGAAGCTCTTGTACCATATTTGAAAATTATTGTTGGGTTTGGGGAGGCGTTCAGGAATATTAGTTACGCAGATATAGGTTCAAGTTCAATGCTTTCAAGGGCTTTCGCTGGTGTTTATGGAAAAAATATAATATTTGCCCTGCCCGGATCTCCAAAGGCATGTGAACTGGCTTTGAGGAAATTGATAATTCCTGAAATACATCACATATACTATGAAATAACAAAAGAAAGATCTAGCCAAATTTGAAATATACACCAAACGACCCTCTTGGGTAGTCCCAATCAATATTCTTTTCTGAACATGCTATAAAACATGAACCACATTCTACACAATCTTCATAATGAAAAACAATTTTTCCATTCTCAATCTTGTAACAGGATGCGGGACAAACATGCACACAAAACTTACCCTCGCATTTTTCACAAACACTTTCATCCTTTAGAATTATGTGGGGCTTTGTATCAACCTTATATTTCAAAAGAGCAAGCCTGTCCTCTATGCTTATTTTCATATTGATGTCACCCCTTTAAGTAATGTGGCAATAATTTCCCAGTGATTTTTTTCCTTAACCATTGTTAATAGATTTTGCTTTGGATTATCGTTTGATGTTACTATTTTATCCATAACTTCATTCACAAACTTTGGATAAAAATCGTAGATCCTTGGATCCTCAAGGAACTTTGGAGCATTTTTGTAAGTTTCCATGTCCCTGAGTATTGATTCATTGAGAATTTCAACATAATTTTTGGTTACCCCGGATGAAAAATCATTCATTCTCTTTGCCATGGCCGCTGTTTGTCCTGCCGCAATTCCGGAAAGAACTGCAAGATCCATCCCATTGAGGTATAGACCGGAGTTTATAACAAATCCTGCAGCATCACCCACAACAAGAATATTATCCCTGTAAAGTTCAGGTATTATTCTGTACCCTCCCTCAGGTATAACATGTGCTGAATATTCCACCACAGTACCACCATCTATCAATTCTGAAATCTTCCTGTCTTCCTTAAAATCTTCAATTAGATCAATTGCCATATATTCACTCTTCCTCAGTTCTTCAAGTGAAACTATTAGACCGAGGGATATGGAATCCCTGTACGTGTAAAGGAATCCACCACCCCTCATATATTTTGTGGGATAACCAAGGTATAAGATTTCTATACCCTCATTCTCTTTTATACCGAACCTTTTTTCCACATCCCCCTGAGATAATTTAATTATTTCCTTCATGCCAAGTGCAAAATTTTTCGGATCCGGCTTCTTTTTCATTCCCTCCTTCTGTGCAATTAAAGATATAACACCATCTGCAATTATTACCATTTTTCCATAAAGTATATCATCCCCAGACCTTACACCAACAACCTTACCGTTCTCATGGACAATTTCATCCACCTTCACACCATTCGCGATCAAAACACCTGATTCCTCAACATACTTTGAAAACCATTTATCGAATTTTGATCTGTAAACTGAAAAACCGTTGTAATTCTCCTTATATTTAAAATTCTCATATTCAATGGAAACAAGTGAATTTTCCGTCAAAAAATCTATCCTTCTTTTCGTTATGGGCCTTTCAACAGGTGCAATTTTCCAGAATTCAGGTATCAATTTTTTAAGGGAGTTTGTGTAGAGAACACCGCCGAACATATTTTTTGTCCCTGATTCCTCACCCCTTTCAAGAACGACAGTGGAAAGACCGTTTCTGGACGCAACAAGTGCCGAAGATAAACCTGCCGGACCACCACCGACAACAATCACATCAAAACCCTCTTCCATTCAATTCACCAATAAAGGATAAATGCGATTCACTATAAAATTTTCATTACGTTTGTTTTAAATAACTAAATTTAAAAATGTATCAAAATGTTTAATATTTTTACCTTTGTGGAAAACCTCATTAATAAAAATAAATCCAAAGTATATTTTATGTTTTATTTTCATTGCAATTTCCTTTTCAAATATTTCTTGAATTCCTGCTCCAACAAGTAAT
>JAVRLH010000024.1:0-12951 GCA_031961605.1 Thermoplasmatota archaeon | reverse complement strand
TTGCATCCGATGGTGAAAGCTTGAAAAGAATGAAATTTTTAGTGTTTGCCATGATGCCATTAAAGACATTTTTTGTCAAACCCGATAGATGGGTTGTTGCCATGAAAAGGTTTAAATTTTCCTTTCTTCCGAGGATTAACATATCCTCAAATGAAGAATTCATATAATCCTGGAATTCGTCACAGAAAACAAAAACAGGATCCTTTTTATCCCTCGATTCAATCCCAATCCAGTACATGCTTAGAATAGATGAAAGTATAAATGTACTGATCCTTTCTCCTACTCTTCCCCTTTCACCATTCACAAGTATTACTTTTTTCTTTAAGATCGCATCATTCAGGTTCAATTTTGGACTTTCTGAACATAGCATATTTTTAAGAATGGTGTTTGTTTTTAGGAAGGATAATGTTCTCCTTGTGCTAGAAAGATCTTCTACAGGATAGTTTTCAATATCTTCCAGAAAATTCTTGAAGTCTTTGTTGTTCGTTAAATCCTTGAACCTATACCTTTTATCAGGTCTGGATATTATATCATAAACATCAAGTAGTGTTGAACCTGGAATTTCAACAAGTCCTGTCACGCAATTCCTTATTATATCAGATATCCTGGATCCAACAAGACCACCAACCACACCGGATTCAGCCTCTGTTACATTTTTGAGTATCTGAATTATATCTTCAGACAATCTCGGTATAAGAATATCCTTTTCTCCACTATCGGGAATACTTAAAATGTTCATTGAAACCTGGGAATTGTAAGGACTTATGTAAACAACCCTTTTTAATGTTTCATCATCCATGGCGTTTATTATTTTCTTAACAGTGTCTCCTGTCGGGTCGAGAACAAGTATGGGATTATCAAGTACAGCCATTACCGTATGTACAAGTGTTGAACTCTTTCCTGATCCTGTTTCTCCAATAAATAGAAAACTCTGTCCTTCATTCACATTTATAAAGAATTTCATAATGTTTCCTGACTTAATTCCCCTTCCAACTGTTATTTCAATAGAACTCTTTGTATTTATTGTTTTATTTGGGAACCTTGAAGCAACACCAAGATCTGAAAGAAACTGATCGGGGAATGGTAGTAAATTAAGCAGTTCACCCTTTGAGGCAAATACACCTCTATATTTTTTCAAACTTTTTTCAGATATTCTTTTAAAATATATCCTGTTTGAATCATTTGACCAGTAGCTCTCCATGATTCTCAGAATATCCTCATCTTTGGTTTCACCTAAAAAAACAACTTTAATTTCAAATTTGAACAATTCACCTTCTTTATCGTGAAAAATTGGACCGAAGGTTGGCATTAAACTGCAAATTATAAGTATTTCCCCATTTTTAGTTCTGTTTACATAACTTAAAACATGCTTTATAAAATCTGTATCCACTTTAAATCCAATGGGCATTGATTTTTTATAAAATCTTGAAACATAAATACTTCTTACATCATACTTGAATCTTAAAGGCTCTTTAATTAAATTGTCATCATTTATTCTATAGTAGACAGTTTTTATAACATCAGGATTATTCAATGAAAAATAAAGGTATGGCCCGGATTCTGTTATTCTGAAAATTATTTTAAATACTTTATATTTTCTATGAATTAAGGAAAGGAAAAGATTAACCCTTTCAATATGTACATCCCTGCTTAAGAATTCTTCAATGGGTAAAATAACTCTATAGTTATCGTAAATGTTGAGATATTCCTCCAGTTTCATTGACCCCTCCCCTCAAGAGATCAATAATATTCCCTATCCTTTCTCTATAGTCTGTAAACCTTTCAACAAGCGTACCTGTTACTATTATATCTGCCCCTGCATTTAAAATGGGTCCTGCCTTCTCACTTGATGTTATTCCCCCTCCTACTATTAGAGGAATGTTAATTTCTTTCTTTACCTCCCTTACCATTTCAGGCGGTACAGTTTCAGGTGCACCTGAACCCGCCTCAAAATAAACGAGCTTCATTCCAAAAAACTGTGCTGCAAGAGCATAGGAAACTGCAAGATCTATATCATTTCTTTTAACTAAAATTGCTTTACCAACTTTTCCAACAGTCATTCCCGGTTCAACAACAATGTAACCCATGGGAATTGCTTCAAGTTTGTAATTTTTTATAATCCTTGCACCCTTCACCTGGTTACCGATCAGATAATCCCTTTCCATTGAATTTAGCATGCTCATAAAATATATTGCATCAGCATATTTTGATATGCTCTGTACACCGTTTGGAAATATTATGACCGGAATTTTTATGTTCTCTTTTATTTCCTTAATATGTTCATCCATGAGTTCTGGTGTAATGTTTGTTGAACCTCCAACCATTATTGCATCCGTTCCAATTTTCTCAAGTTCCTTAACAATCTCAACAGTTTTTTCTATGCTCTGTTTAGCTGGATCTATAAGTGTGAAATGCATTTTCCTTTTTTTAAGCTTTTCATATGTATACTCAAGTACACTCATTTAATAACACCACCAACAAGGTAGGATATAAGTGCAATAAGCATCGCAATCTTTGCAAATTTTTCACCTTTCCCTGGATTATTAAACTGAATAACAACTGAGTATATAAAAATAATATCTGCAATTAAAACCACTATAATATAAGAAATGCCAAAATATCCCATAAAATAAGCTGAAGGAGAAAGTATAATTGCTATAAAATAAAAAATACCCGAAAGTAAAAGTGACCTAGAAACACCAATTCTTTTTGGAAGAGTAATTCTGTTGAAGTCACCCGCCATGTCCTCAACATCCTTCGTTATCTCCCTTCCAAGTGTTGAGAAAAAGGCCATGAGACCAAGAATAAATGGTAGATCAAATCTCAGGAAAATGGATCCTGAAAAAAGGAAAAGGAGTAAAAGAATAAAACTTATAAGAAAATTACCTGAAAATCCAAGGTTTTTGAACTTTATTTCATAAAGTATAAGTAATAAAATACCTGAAAGATTTATAATGAATGCATAAAAATTAATGAAAAATGATAATATTAATGAAATAATGAAAATTGAAATTCCAAAATATAAAGCACTTTTTGGTCTTATCTTTCCTGAAGGTATTGGTCTTTCAGGATGATTTATTTTATCCACTTCCCTGTCAAGATAATCGTTCAAAATGTTTCCTCCAGCATTTGTTAGAAAAGCAACTATAAAACCTATTAGAACACCAGGCATTATTATATTTATACCCTTTAATGATACACCCACAATTATAACGGTGAATGCTGACATAAGGCCGTTTAATGGTCTCATGATTTTTAACCATGGATTCATTTGAAATGGTTAAAAAATCCCGGTAATTAATATTTTTCCTGAAATTCAAAATTTCTCTTCAAAAATTTAAATTCTCTAATGGAAAATCTTTTAAATTCAATTTACTTTTTTCATTCAATGGCGAGATTAAGGGAAATACTGGAAATGGCATTGAAAAAAGAGAAAGATATTCAATTAATGTACAAAGAAATTGCAAAGAACATTAATGTGAAAAGATTAAGAAATATATTCAATTTTCTTGCCCATGAAGAAATTCAGCATATAGAAATTATTGAAAAAATACTAAAAATGAAATTTATGAAAAATTACCTGAAATAAAGATTGATGAAAATTATTCTTTAAGATCAATAATCTAAAAAGCAATGGAAATTGAAAATGAATTTTCAGAGTTTTATAAAAAAATTTCAAATAAATTTGTTGATGAAGTAAAGAGACATTTAATTCTATATATTTCTTCAATGAAACAATCCCACTATTACCTCTTGAAATCAGAAAAGGAACTGGCAAAGAGAATTGAAAAATATGAAAAACTGGCAAAATTTCATCCAGTAAGTAATAGCTTTTAAATAACACGTATTGTTTTATTTTCCAATTTTTGGACAAAAATTAAAAAACAAATTTTTAATAAAGGTTATTATAATGATTACCTATGGAAATTGATGATAAGGATCTTGCAATACTTAAAGTGCTATGTAAGAACAGCAGGGCACAGATAAGTGAAATATCCAAAATTACAGATATTCCAAGGATTACAGTTTACAATAGAATTCAGAGAATGGTTAAGGAAGGAGTGATAAAAAAATTCACAGCAATTCTCAATTACAAGGTACTGAATCTTCCAGTCGTTGCATTCATACTTATATCCTTCTCTCCAGACTTTAAAATATCACAGAGAACGTTGGCAAAAAAAATATCCGCCATGAAAAATGTTGAGGAGGTTCATATCATCGCGGGAGAATGGGACCTTCTTGTCAAAGTTAGGGGAAGCACCGTTGAGGATATAGGCAATTTTGTTGTTGATGAACTAAGGAATGTTGAGGGTGTGGAAAAAACTTTAACAAACGTTGTTTTTGAAACAGTCCTTGATGAGCCCCTTTCGCCGGATAACATAAAATGAAACAAGATTTTGGAACATTCAGGGTTGTGCTTTTTCCTTAACAATCTTTCTCTATTTATTCTTAAATTTATTGTTTTTCTTTTAAGCGGATCGGTAGCAATATTTGCTGAATCATTGCATTCCCTTTCCGATACTGTGAATCAACTTTTATTGATTTATGGTGTTAAATCAAGCAATAGAAAAGATATGTTTTAATTTCCATTTGGAAGGGGTAAGGAACACTATTTCTGTCATTGATAGTTGCTTTCCTCTTCATATGCTTTTCAATTTTTTCTTTTGTTGAAGGTCTTATAAAATGCAGCATGAATATGTTTTGAAAGAAATTCCATTACTCTATGCAATTCTTATTGTTTCATTTTTTATGGATGGAGCAATTCTCCTCTATACAACAAGAACAATGGGGCATAAATATCCTTCCTTAAGACTCTTAAGATCTCTAAAGAAAACAATGCAGTAATACTTGGTATAGATTTGAATTTCAAAGATGGTTTGTCAACTGAAAGTATAGAGGATATTATTAATAAAATAGAGAACGAAATAAAGCAGTATCTGCCGAACGTTAAAAATATTTATATAGAAGCTGAGGAATGATTATTCCTTTACTTTTCTACCCGATGGTAACCTTTTGAAAATGCCAAGGTCCGGCATTTTTATAAGATCTTCTTTGGAAAATACTGGACCATCTGCGCAAACCCTGAAACCGTTTATTGAGCATGAATCGCATATGCCAATACCGCATTTCATGTACCTTTCAAGGCTCGCCTGTAGATTCACTTTTTCATTCTTAAGTATATCGATGATCTTCCTGAGCATCTTTTCAGGTCCACAGGCATAAACTGAATCTATACCATCTGTGTTTAAGCCATCAGTAACAATGCCCTTGGAACCAAGGGATCCGTCTTCCGTATAAACAAACAAATTCCCCTCTTTTTTCAATCTATTTAAAAAGAAGGCATCATCCTTTGATTTAAAACCCAATAAAATGTTTTTTTTCTTAAAGTTTGATTTTTCTATGAATGGTGCAAGTGAAACAACACCGGTGCCTCCAGCCACAAAAAGGGCATTTTCACCAATTTCAGTGTAATGTTTACCGAATGGACCGCGTATGTTTATTCTTTCACCTTCCTTCAAATTTGAGAATGCTCTTGTTCCTTTTCCAAGAACCTTGAATGTAAAACCAGGGTATTTTTGAACATATGAAAAACTCATTGGGAATTCATCTATTCCTGGTAACCATACCATGGCAAACTGTCCAGGAATAGGTTTAATTTTAGCATCTATTTTAACTGTAAAAACGTCCCTGTTTTCCTGAACTTTCTCTACAACTTTTGCAGTTATAAACATTCATTTCACCGCCAGACCGGAGAAATCTTCTATCTTTGAGAAATTTTCTTTTTTCATATAATTCTTTATTCCAGTTAAAATTTCTTTGAAAATTCCAAGACCCCTGTAATATATTCCTGAACCTATCTGAACAGCATTTGCACCTGCAAGTATGTATTCTACAGCATCCTTCCAGTTTACAATTCCACCAACACCTATTATTGGTATATCCATTTCACTCCTTACATCATAAACAGCCCTCAAACCTATGGGCTTTATCCCAGGACCGGAGTATCCGCCAAATCTGTTCCATAGAATAGGTTTTTTTGCGTAAACATCTATTGCAATTGCTCTAACTGTGTTAATCAAAACAATCGCATCTGCTTTTTCTGCTGCCTTTGCTGTTTCAACTACACTTGTAACATTTGGTGTAAGTTTTGCAAAAACTGGAATGTTCACTTTAATTTTTACATTCTTTATAATTTCTTCAACAAGATCTGGATTCTGGCCTATTTCAGATCCATAACCCTTAACATGCGGACAGGAAAAATTAAGTTCAACAGCATCAACACCATAATCTTCCATTCTTTTTGCAAGGTATGGAAATTCGTTTTCTTTACCGAATATGGATCCAACAACTGGAACATTTCCTTTTTTTGCGATCTTTATTTCATCTCCAAAATTTTCAATTCCAGGGTTTGAAAGGCCCACTGCGTTTATTAAACCATTTTCAATATCAACAACAGTTGGATTTTCGTACCCCTGCCTTTCATCTACACCAATGGATTTTGTTACAATTCCTCCAGCTCCTGCCCTTGCAACCCTTAACATTGTTTCTCCCTGTTCATCAAGAATGCCACTTGCCAGTATAAGCGGATTTTTAAATTTAACATTAGATATCTTTACTGTAAGATCCATTAATTAGGATAAAGTTATTGCTAATATAATATTTTTTAGGGAAATCCAGTGTAACATGAAAACCCTAACTTTATCTTTTTTTAAAATTTTATTTCCATTGAAAATGTTTTGATTAATTTTTTGAAAATTCAACTATGTGGAATCTTTCTGACATACCCTCTGCATTGAAATGCGAAGGTTCAGCGTATAGGACACCCCTGAACGAAGTACCCATTTCACGCCTATACTCGCCGTGTCCCGACGAGAGAGCTATGGTTATCGCTCTAATATACTGTATACAAAACTCCTTAATAAACATTTTGGCGATTCCTATGGTGCCGATTAACCGTTAGGACCCCCTTTTCTCTTTCTTATTTTTTACCTCAAAAATATAGCTCTGTAGTATCCCATATTCTCTGACTATATAAAGACTTAACTTTTTATTTTTCATTTTTCTCACCTTCCACAAGTGCATAAAATATTCCTAATTTGCATTCTTCAGGCAATCTTGACCAGAATGCGTCTTCTGGTATTAGTTTAATTAATTAAACGAATACATATTTCTAATATTTTTAAATATAAATTGCAAGATGTTCTCAATTAAACCAATTTATAAAAGGATAATAAATTTTTTGATATTTTTCTGTTCAAAAAATCGATTTTTGAAACTTAATAAGTTTTGTTAACTCTAAATACATAATGAACCAAAAGCCCTCAAATTTTTACAAAAAATTTTAATTACAGCTTTAAAATAGAAAAAAAGGAATTATTATCTAGGCACCGAAAATAAATTAAAAATGAAAAATTTAAGGAAAATTCTGTATATTATGGTTAGATCAAATTAGACATGCGGAGAATCTGTTAACTATAAAAATAAATTATTTATGGTGAGAGATTAGTGCAAGTGATACCTCCTGTAAAGGTTCATTAGGAAGACGAATAAAATAAAAATCAAAAATATAAATAAATTCAAAATGATCGAAGAAATAATACGAGTTAATATACTAAATATGAGGAGAAAACTTATAATCCTTTAAGAGGAAGGGCTTTTGTAATTAGTCACGGGCTAAATTGATTGAAAGAAATTTACATTATTTTACATTATATTGCTGTCCTTAATTATTACAGGTATCCTTGATATTTTCACATTTCCTTCTTTGATAGGCAGATCCTCAAATAACTGTTTCTCTATAACGTAAGGCTCATTAATCAGGTTTACACCTGATTTTATCTCTTCCCAAGGTATTCTATGTTCATCTAACACTTTTGCTATATCGGACAGATTTTTGTTTTTTAATATTCTTGAAAGCTTTGTCATTAATTCAGGGAATTTTGAGGGTCCCTGAAAATATTCGAGTTTAATGTCTTCTTCTTCCAGCTCTTTCTGAAATGCTTTGTAGAATCTCAGTACCATGCTTTCACCTACTACAGCTATGACTATATTTTTGCCATCCTTGGTTTTAAACGATTCATATGGAAAGGCCACAGGGTCCATTCTGAAGACTAGATCGGTATATGTGGGATCGTGGTGCAAAATTATGCTGAAAATGGATGACCAATGTACAAGAATGTCAAACATTGAAATATCGACGTAAACGGCTTTCCTTTCCTTTTTGAAGAGAGCAGATATTGCAATAAAAGCGGCAAACAAACCGCTAGCATAATCGCTTAGATAGGTATGAGGGTGTATTGGTTCGTTGTTGTCATAGTTAACCAAGTATCCTGCAAGAGCCTGTACTACGATATCAAAGCCTGGCTTCCCCGCAAGCATTCCTTCCTGTCCAAAAGCTGATATTGACACATAAATAATATTGGGGTTAAGGGTTTTAATGGACTGAAAATCAAGTCCATATTTTTTCAACGTGCCGGGCCTAAAATTCTCTATCAAAATATCGGCCGATTTCAAAGCCTCTACAACTTCCTCACTAGAAGCCCAGTCTTTCAAGTCTGGAATGTGAATGAATTTCTTTCCTTCATTGAAGTTCAGAAACCAAATGCTTTGATCTCCTACTTTAGGAGGTAACTGTCTGTATGGGTCACCGTTTCCTGCTTCGATTTTGATAACCTCCGCACCTAAGTCAGAAAGCAATTTGGATGCGTAGGGAGCAGATAAAATTCTCCCCAGTTCTACCACTTTGACTCCTTTGAGAAAGTCGAATTTCATAAAATTATTCACCCCTGTACCTGTTTGTTGCCTCTTTTGCAATTATTAACTTTTGGATCTCATTTGTTCCTTCGTAGATTTCCTGTATAACAGCATCTCTCAAGCTTCTTTCAATACCCATTTCTTGTGCTACTCCTAGTCCTCCATGAATTTTAATAGCAAGCCTACAAACATCCGTACTGATTTCAGTTGCATAGAGCTTAGAGATTGAAGCATATTCAGAAAATGATGGATTATCTTCATAGCAGGCAGCCCTGTAAAGCATGCTTTTTGCAGTTTCAATTCCAACATCCATTCTAGCTATATAATCCTTTATCATCTGGAACTTATTTATCTGTTGCTCAAAAGCAACTCTATTCAATGAAAAATTGACACTCTTTTTTAGCATTCCTTCAGCTAAACCGATTGCTTGCGCTGCAACAGTCAATCTACCATATATGTAGGAATACATAGCAATTTCGTATCCTTGTCCAACTTTACCAAGCACACTTTCTTCTCCCACTCTCAAGTCCTCGAAAAATATTTCATTGATATGAGTTCCAAATTGTCCAATCTTTCCAATTCTCCTACCTATCTTCAAGCCTTCCTGACCTTTCTCTACAAGAAAAGCAGTTATGGAATCCCTAGCTCTTCCCTCGGAGGTTTTAGCAAATATTAGAAAGAAACTTGCCTGATCTCCCATTGTAATGAATGTTTTGGAGCCATTAATCTTCCAATAATCACCTTCTTTCTTAGCTTTAGTTGATATACCTAGAACATCCGATCCTGCACCAGGTTCTGTCATAGCACTCGTAGTAGGAAGACCTTCATTTGCAATTCTGGTCAGATATTTTGATTTCTGTTCGGAAGTACCAAATTTGACCACAGGTTCTACAAAAAGTGTCTGATCTAGATAAACAGCAACCGCAAGCGAACGAGATGCGATTATTTCGTGTATTATCAAGAAAGGGAGAAGACGCATACCTAATCCTCCATATTCCTCAGGAACTCTTAGTCCAAACAGCCCAAATTCTCTTGCTGCTTTTGAGATTAAGGATGGGATTTCATCCGTCTTTTCTATTTCCTTAGATATTTCTTCCGTAAGGTACTTTTCAGAAAAATCCCTGACTTTTTCAATTATCAACTCTTCAGTGGGGTTCAAAAAATGTTCTAAAAATGGATCCATAATATTGTATATTCATTTTTTTTTATAAACTTTTTCTTTTTGAAAAATTTGGAAAAATAACCAATAGGAAGTTTTTGTGAATTTAATTACTACTTGCTCGATAAACTAATATTTTTCTATTTCCATTACGAATTGGAGGATTTTTCTCAAATTTATGTCTTCCATAAGTCCAACAAAAATTCCTCTAATAATTTACGAAAGATTTGTATATAGCTAAACTCTAGTAATCTTTAAATAATTCTATTGGATTATAAAGAGATATGGTAGAGATACATGCTCCTAGGGGAAAAACTCTTACCTGTAAAAGCTGGAAAACAGAAGCACCAATGAGGATGTTAATGAACAATTTGGATCCTGAGGTTGCAAAAGATCCTGCGCACCTTATTGTTTATGGTGGAACGGGTAAGGCTGCAAGGAACTGGGAATCCTATGAGAAAATTGTTGAATCGTTAAAAAACCTTGAGGATGACGAAACATTAATAGTTCAATCTGGAAAACCCGTTGCAATATTCAAAACTCATACATGGGCACCAAGGGTTTTAATATCAAATGCAATGCTTGTTCCAAAATGGGCAACATGGGAATACTTCAGGGAGCTTGAGGAAAGAGGATTGACCATGTTCGGTCAGATGACGGCCGGATCATGGATATACATAGGATCGCAGGGCATATTACAGGGAACATATGAAGTATTTTACGCAATAGCAAAGAAGGAATACAATTCACACAGTTTAAAGGGAAAATGGGTTCTATCATCAGGTCTTGGGGAAATGGGTGGAGCACAGGGATTAGCAATAACAATGAACGATGCTGTTGGAATAATAGTTGAGGTTGATGAAGATCATATAAAAAGAAGAATTAAGCATGGTTATCTTGATGTATGGACAGATGATCTTAAGGAAGCATTGAAGATGAAGGATGAAGCGCTTGAAACTGGAAAGGCATTGTCAATAGGCTTGCTTGGCAATGCTGCTGATGTTTATTCACAGCTAAAGGAAATGGGAATTATTCCTGACATTGTTACGGATCAAACAGCAGCACATGATCCCCTTAATGGATACATACCAAGTGGTTACAGTGTAGAAGAAGCAAAAATTTTAAGGGAAAACCCTGAGAAATATCTTGAGGAGGTTAAAAAATCTCTCAGGAAACATGTTCCTGCCATGATCTATTTCAAGGAACATGGATCAAAGGTTTTTGATTATGGAAACAACATAAGGGCAATGGCAGTTGAAGCAGGGGTAAATGATGCTTTCAAAATACCTGGTTATGTTCCAGAATACATAAGGCCATTATTCTCTGAGGGAAAGGGACCTTTCAGATGGGCAGCTCTTTCGGGAAATCCCAACGATATCTATGAGACGGACAATGTTATTAGAAAGCTATTCCCGGATGATAAGCATATAATAAACTGGCTTGACATGGCTGAGAAAAAGGTGAAATGGCAGGGTTTACCGGCAAGGATACTTTGGCTTGGCTATGGTGAAAGGCACAAGGCAGGTCTGGAATTCAATAAACTAGTAAGGGAAGGAGTTCTTGATGCACCCATAGTTATAGGAAGGGATCACCATGATACAGGCAGTGTTGCATCACCATACAGGGAAACTGAAAGAATGCTCGATGGATCGGATGCAATAGCTGACTGGCCCATACTCAATGCTTTATTGAACACAGCATCAGGAGCCACATGGGTTTCAGTTCACCATGGTGGTGGTGTGGGCATTGGTTATTCCATCCATGCTGGTGTTGTTATAGTTGCTGATGGAGAGAAGGAAACGGATCTCAGACTTGAGAGGGTTTTGACCAATGATCCTGGCATCGGTGTTGTCAGACATGCTGATGCGGGTTACGATATTGCAATAAGAATGGCAAAAGAAAAGGGAATAAAAATGCCCATGCTTAAATGAAAGTTTTACTAAAATTACAGCTAATCATAACACTGAGTTGATAACCAAATAATACATTTAAAATTTTTAATTTTTTAATTTATTCAGTTTTTTTGCATTTATCACTGATGTCAGGGTAAACATAAATAGAAGGAAGTTATTTAGTAGTTTACAATTGAATGAAAAACTTTACCAATAAACATTGTTAAGGATCTTGAAAAATGTTTTCAGAAATATCTAGATTTTATATTAATAAAAGTTAAAAATATCATTGATCTTTCAAAATGCTATTTGTAATGGTGAATATACAAAACATAGGGAAGAACCATTTTTATCAAAAATCCCTTCAGATGATACAATTTATAGAAGGTTCCACAGAGTTTTGAATTTGTGAAAAACAAATTTTCTGATTTATTGTTCTATTGAAATTGCTAAATAAATAGGAATGTTAAATTACAAGGTTAATGTTACAATAAGTGAACATAAGCCATGCAATGAAGTTAATAAATAATAAATGTTTTAAAGAATAAATTCAGAGGAACTGATAAAGTTATAAGAATTGCATCCATTGATGTTGTAGTGAATGATGAAAGATTTACACTTGCATACATTGCAAAATATTCACTTGATGGAATTGACAAGGCAAAGGAAGTGGATATTTTATTGAAAAAAGTAATAGCACATGGAATAGATATAAAATTATGTATTGATAGATAGAGGGTATTTTGATGCTGGTGTTTTGAAAAAAAATAGGAGATCTTGGATTAAAATACATAATACCTGCAAAAGAAAATCCAAAAACAAAGATGTTCTTAGGATATCAATTAAAATGGTCAGAGATGAATCATTGTTATTATGTTGTAATAGAAGATAAAATAAAGAGAGGGAAAATGGTTGTTGAAACAAATTATGTAAGGATTAGATACAAAAAGGATGGTTTATGGAATGAATTTGCATTCTATACGAATGCAGAGGTAACAGAAAATAATGTTTTAGAGCTGGCAGAAACATACAGGAAAAGATGGGGAATAGAAACAGGATATTCAAAGAAAAATGAGATAAAGTTGAAAACAAGAACAAGAAATATAAAATTAAGGTATTTTCTTTACGGTCTTTCCATATTGATAT
>JAVRLH010000023.1:0-13828 GCA_031961605.1 Thermoplasmatota archaeon | reverse complement strand
ATCATTGATATCTATAGAAAGAGAAACAGAGTTGAGCACTGTTTCAGAACAATAAACACAATGGATATAATTTCACCTGTATATCACTGGACTCCACAGAAAATAAGGTATCGCATGTTCATGTTGCATATCTCTTCCTTTCATTAATATACAATGAAATAAAGAGATACGAGATAGTGTTTCATTATCACCAACAATAGAAGCAATGAATGACATAATGTTGGTATATCTTGCAAGGTGTAATAAAATAAAAAAATTTGATTTCAAATCAGATAGGATGGAAAATATCTGAAATAATGAAGTTAGAAGATCTCATAAGAAAATAATCCTAAGTGCACCCACGTTTCTAAATTCAAATGGAGTGCTATAATTCTAATTCTCCATCAATATGAAGCTAACTTTGATGTAAAGTTACGGAAGGTTTTGGAAAATGAAAGAAATAAATAGTTTAATATACTATTTTATAATGTTTATTAAGGGTGAAAAATGATGGATTACAGGGCTGAGATAAAGAAATGGCTAACGTCCGGGACGGGAACAAAGAATGATATTCTTGATATGGTATGGAACGTAAAGGAGAGTGGAGAAAATTTAATTGCAGAACATCCCAAGTTACCATATACACTTTTTATTGAATTCCATGATGATTTTGTATCCCTTATTATTTCAACAGGCATAGAAACGGCACTTCTTGATTCTGTCCAAAGACTTGACATATGCAGAAAGTTGCTCATATTAAGCGGTGGTGTTAATTTTGTAAAGTTTGCGATTTCAGGTGAAAATGAAGAGATTGTTTTGAAGGGTGAAATGGATCTATCTTCACTTGATAAAAAAGAATTCAGCGATGCAATTATGTCCATGGCTACATCACTTTATCTTATGATAAGGGAATTAAACCTTGAGGAAGATTTCAGCAAAAGGGTTACCGAGCACATAATAGGCATGGTTAATGAAAAGATAAAGGAAGGGGAGAGCAGGGACGAACTGCTTGAATTTCTTATCAAAAAGGTAGGGTTGAATGAAAATGATGCAAATGTAATACTTGATGAATTAATAAAGAAAGGAGAGGAACTGCCCGAGTACAGGTGATATTTTATGGGGAAGACGCTGGATGATTATGTGGATGAAATCGTTAAGATTGTAAAAAATGTTAGCAGGGATGAGATAAAAAATCTTTTTAACCAATGGATCAAGTATGGATATTCACCAGAAATAGTAAAGGAAAAAATCCTGCAGAGGTTCAAGCCTGAAGAAAATATATACAAAATTAAAGATCTAAAAAACAACATGGAAAATGTAAACGTTATAGGAAAAATTATATCCATTAAAGAATACAGCAAAGACGGGAAGAAATATTACCTTGGATCCATAGGTGATGATACGGGAACAATAACATTCATGAGTTTTTTACCCATAAACTTCGAAAAGGGCACAACAATTCTCTTAAAAAATGTTAGAACAGGTATGTATAAGGATTCTCTGAGGATCTATGTTTCAGAGAAATCATCAATAGAGAAAAGTGAAACAAAAATAGAGGGTATACAGAAACAGCTTACAATGTATACGGTAGAAAGACTGACAAAAGATTCAAGAAACGTTGACATAACGCTTAAGATTCTTTATTCAGAACCGTTTCAGGGAAAGGATAGAACCATATACAAGGGCCTTGGGGGCGATACAACAGGAATTATACAGTTCACATCATGGAAGGAAAACCTTGAAAAGGGTAAAACCTACAGGATAAAAGGTGCATACGTAAGCGAATTCAAAGGATCAATTTACCTTAACATTAACGAAAATACAGAAATTTTAGAAACCCAAAAGGAAATTGATGTGAAGCCAATTTCTCTTTCCAAGGCCTTTTCATTAAATTTAAACTATGCTTATGTTGAAGGTTTTGTTCTTGGTGTGAGGGAAATAGTACAGGTTAAAAAATGTCCTATTTGTGGAAGAATAATTAACGATACAGTATGTCCCTTACATGGAAATGTTGATCCAAAGTTTGATGTTAAAGCAAGTTTGATATTTGATGATGGTAGTGATGTTGCATTTATCGTTCTTTACCAGGAACAGGTTAAGGGAAAAATTATAGAGGAATTTGTGAAAGATATGGTCATGAAACCATACACAGTTTTTGGAAAAGTATCAATAAAGAATGCAATAACAATATTTCCAGTAGAAATGGATGAAATAGACAGTGATTATGTGGAAATGATAAAGAATGAATTGGAGGCTGAACTCTGAATGGTAAGGGAAATAGCGTGGAGATTGTTTTCCAAAGAGCTTTCAGAAATAAAGTTCATGGAAAGAAAAGGGGAGGAGAAGGAGACAAGGTACGGTATAACAAGGTTGGGTGCAAAGGTAAACAGAACGATAGGGGCAGGAATAATTGAGAGTAAAAATACAGGCAATGGTGTGATTTTTCTTTCAGTTAGCGATGAAACATATACTTTCAACTTAAAAATATACAAACAATTTTCTGATCCTGAACTTTATAACTTTCTTGAAAATTTAGAGCCCCCCCTGAGGGTAATATTTGTTGGTAAATTGCTTGAAGAAACAAATGGTTATTCGCTCAGAATTGAAAATATAAGGGAATGTGATGAAATTGTTGAGAATTACTGGAAATACAGGGCAATTGAAAATTTACTTTACAGGGCGGAGTTGATTGAGAAGGCTATAGAATATAAGGATCTATCAACACTCCAAAAGGAAGGATACCCAAGTGTTTACATAGAAAATGCACAGCTTGCGCTTCAGTATTTTCCTGATACGGAAATTTCCCACATTGAAGAATACAGAAACATGGTTAAACAATTTTTCTTAAAAGAGGAAAAGGCTGGGAAAAGTATAGAGGAAATAATTCTTGATCTTGTTGAAAAACTTGACTTTGAGGGTGAGGGTGCAAAATATGACGATATTGTTGAAAAGGCAACAATTGAAGGTATTGAAAGAACTGTTGTGGACGAAATTCTCAATGATCTTCAGGACAGGGGTGTAATTTACGAACCAACAATAAATCGTTTCAAAAAGCTATAATTCTCTAATTTCTTTAATTTTACCCATTTCAAGTATACCGATTTTTTCATCTATTGCAAAGCAATCCATTTCATCTATATTGAAATTGGAAAGCATGGGGGAGATTATTTCGTTACCAAGAATGTCCGAACCTGATGAATATATGCTTGGTGATGGAAGAACAATAACATTTTTATTATACATAAACACAGGTAAATTCAAGAGACCACCAATGCTATCCCTTATCTTTATTGATGGATGTTCATGGCCCATTACAAGAACTCCTTTCCAATCCATTCTTTTGTCACCATGAAGAAAAGTGAAATTTTTTGTTATATATTGATTGTGAAGGGTTATTGAATATTTAGAAAGTATGTTTTTCAAATAATTATCATGGTTTCCTCTGACAGCTATGAGCTCTGACCTTGACTTTATCAAATCAATGATATCCGTTATTTCATCCCATTCCTGCCTTACGTTCCTTGAAAATTCATGTTTGAAATCCCCATCTATCAAGATTCTTTTTGGTGAGAATTTATCAAAATTTTTTTCCAGTACGTTTGTTATCCTATTCTTCTGTAATTTTGGCAAAATCAAGCCTTTCTGTGCCATTACCTCCTCAAAACCTATGTGAAGATCACTCAGGACAACCATATCTTCCTCTGGTAAATATATTGAATAATACTTGGTGAAAACTATACCATCAATTTCTAACTCATCCACGTATTAACAAAACATTTTTTATTATTAAACTTTACAGTTAATCATGCATCTCAATGACCTTGGTGAAAGAAAAATAATAAAAAAACTAATGGATCTTTATGGTTCAATTGTTGAAGATGATGCTTTCTATTTTGAATCCTGTGGAGAATATGTACTTGTTACAACAGATTCAATATCAAAGAAAACACATATTCCCGATAAGGTTGATCCAGAAAATGCAGGTTACTTTTTTGCAGCACTTAACTTAAGCGACATCGCTGCCATGGGGGGTATACCAGAATTTTTCATGGCATCATACTCCATGAAAAGGGAAACAGACATCGATTTTTTTGTGAATTTTAATAAAGGATTAAAGAATTGTCTCGATAAATACAATGTTAAGATGGTTGGCGGAGATACAAAGGAAGGCAAGGAGTTTGTTGCAACAGGAATTGCAATTGGAAAAGTTGAAAAGGATAGAATATTGAAAAGAAACAATGTGAAAAATGGTGATGTGGTTGCTGTTACAAATTTTCTGGGGAAGAATTCCGCCGGCTATTATCTATGGAAAAATGGTCATAGTGAAGGGGCGAATATTCTTTTGGATATAGAACCGAGGATCAATGAGGCAAGGGAATTATCATCTCTTGGTGTTAAAAGTGCCATGGATCTTTCTGATGGTATATTTTCAATCATTTACCAGCTTAAAAATCAAACGGGTTTGGGTTTTAAAATATACTATGAAAAACTACCTAAACATCCACTTGCTTTAAAGGTAATGGATGAATTTAATATACCCGGTGAAGAAATTCTCCTGAACTTTGGAGGTGAGTATGAGATTTTTTTCACAGTGAACAGAGAAATATGGAAAAATGTTGAATCGGGAATGAAACAAAAGGGTTATATGGTAACAAGCATAGGTGATGTATGGGAAGGGGAGAATATTCTTGTAAAGGATGGTAAGGAGGTGAAAATTGATAAATATGGATACGAACACTTTACACGAGGCTAAATATTACGAGAAGATTGATGAAAAAAGGGTAAGATGCACATTATGCCCCCATAGATGCATAATAGATGATGGGAAATATGGTATATGCAGCGTTAGGAAAAATGTAGGTGGAAAACTCTACTCCATGGTTTATGGAAAGGTAAGTGCCATGGCAATGGATCCAATTGAGAAAAAACCTCTATTCCACTTTCACCCCGGTTCATGGATATTTTCACTTAGCACGGTTGGCTGTAACCTTAAATGCAAACATTGTCAGAACTGGGAAATAAGTCAAAGCACTGTTGAAAATTTTCCCCTCAGGAATTATACACCACAAGAAATTGTTGATATGGCGATTGAAGAGGGCTCTGATGGAATTGCGTGGACATACAACGAACCAACCATATGGTTTGAGTTCAACCTTGAAACATCAATGATATCAAAATCAAAGGGCATTTACAATGTTTATGTAACAAATGGTTATATAAATGAAGAACCTCTGAAAGAATTGTCAAAGTATGTAGATGCAATGAACATAGACGTTAAGGGTTTTACAGATGATTTTTACAGAAAAATAGTCGGGGGAAGACTTGAACCTGTTCTTGAAGCTGTGAAAATGGCAAAGGATCTTGGTATACATGTTGAAATAACATATTTGATCATACCAACATTGAACGATAAAGAGGATGAAATAAGGAATTTTTCAAAATGGATGTTTGATGTTTTTGGTGAAAACTCAATTGTACATTTTTCAAGGTTTCACCCGGATTACAAACTAATGCATCTCTACGAAACACCAATGGAAACAATGCTGAAGGCATACAAAATAGCAAAGGAGGAGGGTATAAATTACGTCTATCTTGGTAATGTATGGGATGAGAAATATGAAAGTACATACTGCCCAAAGTGTGGGACCAGACTAATAAAAAGATCCGGTTATAACATTAAAATTGAGAATCTAACCCCTGATGGAAGATGCTCAAAATGCGGTGAAAAAATAAAAATCATTCTTTAAATTCAATTTTTATACCCATTGATCTCATGACCGATTCAAGAACAGTTTTACCATGATCAGATCCTGAGAACTCATATACTGTCCAAACATTTTTTCTTTTTATTGCCCTGAATGATCCAATAATTTCAAGACCTTTAAGAATAACAAATTTACCAGGTTCAACATAATTTTTAATGTAATCCTGCATGTAAAGGTAAGCAATATCATGAGGATCAAGAATTATTTCAAGATCCATCCTCTTTGATTTTAAATGTTTCTCATCATCTCTGGGTAAATAAAAAAGATTATCATTAAAGAAAACGTTGGAAATTTTGTTTTCTTTATAAATTAAATTCAGTGCTTTCTTAATATCCTCAGCATCAATCATTCCATAGGTTATGTTCATTATTTTTTTAATGTTAAGTGCCCCGAATATGTTGAAAAGTTTTTCAATGTAAATTTTTATTGCATGATCCCTATCAATCTTACTTTCAACAACAATATATTCATCCCTTTCACCCCTGACAATATAATTGTTTTTGTAAAGGTAATCAAGAGCATTTTTTGTTATTTCCTCCCCAAAAGGCGATTCATTCAGGATTTCATCCTCATACTGCATTTCCTTAACAACCTTAAGTATACTTTCATGCATTTTTTCTAACCTTGCATTTTTTATGGATTTGAAAATTACAATGTTATCCATGCTTGCGTATGTGTTTATTGGAGGAATACCATATGTAAGGTAAAGTATACCACTCCTTTTCAACCTCTCAAGTGATATGTACCTCCATGTTCTTATCAAGGCCTCAAGATCACTCCTTATTCCAGGAAAAATTTTTTCAAGCTCTATGATGTTTTTCGCCCTTGTTTCAACATCCAGACCCTGTCTCCTGAACACATACCTGTAAAGGTTTTCATTGCTAAGCTCCAAGCCAGAAGCCTTCGGTCTTGAATAAAAATTACCATGCCTTTCAAATTTGTTTTTCTTCAAAACGGGTATAAGATCATCGGGTGCATTTGAAAAAATCACATGGAGATGACCAAGAAAATTTGAAAGTTCAAGTACCTTTTCAACAAAGATTTCATGGTAATCTTTCGGACAGTTTATTCTTAAAACATGCAAATGATCCCCCTTATCCTCAATATCAGCAGACCCTATTATTTCACCATCTTTAATAATGAAATAGTTGAAGCCATCACCAAACTTCTCAAGTATTTCAAAATGATACGGCATGAGGAATGGATCTCCTTCAGGTAAAAGAACAATTTTTCCTGTTTTTTCAGTTTTCTGAAATTCACCGTAATAGTAGTTTCCCTCAACGTAGAATCTGCCAATGTTCATATCGTTTATGAGAGGCATAATGCTTTCCTTAGGAACATCAATGAAATATTCTAGATCCTTCACAGTCAATGGTCCCAGGTTATCAATAAGTTTCCTTATGAGATCTTTTATATCCCAAATCCCTTCAATGTTCAGAGAAACATAGGCATCATGTTCCTCAAAGGATTTTGAAACAAGAAGGTTTTTTTCCATAATTGTTAAATAATTTTTGACTGTTTTTGGATGCAGTTCAAGGGATCTTGAAATTTCCTGAAGATCCATGATACCTGATTTCAGTTTTCCAAGTATTTTTGACGCAATATCATCCATTTCAAAATCCCTGAATCTGAAAATATTTGCCATTTCACGTGTTGTGAAAAAGTATCTGTTGGCGAGAAATTTTCCAAAAACCAGAATATCTTTCTTTTTCATTTCCAACCATTCACTGTATGAAAATTCATTCATTCTCACAAATATCTGATAAGGATGATTGAAAACAAGGTATTTTTTGAACATTTCATCCATGGTATTCTCTTTCTTCATAAGTTTTGTGAACCTGTAATTCTTCAAATCATCCTTTTTTATCAATTCAATGGGTTTAAGTTTTTTAAAGTCTTCAGCAAGCATATACTGTTTCTCATAACCAGGCAGGAAATTACCTTCCAGAACTACATTTTCCTCCAAAAGTTCTTTCAGAGGAACTGAAACCTCATCCTCAAGTGTATTGAGATAAAATGCTAATTCCGAGATTGTTATTGGACCATAGTATGAAAGTATTTTTTGAATAAGGAACTTTATTGCTTTTTTTCTGTCCTCTCCCTTAACGTCCCTTCTCGCCCATACCATTTCATTATCTCTGATATCAATTCTTTCAATCAGATATGCCCTTTCAAGATTTCTAAGCAAATCCATAAATATTTCTTTTTTAAAACCGCTCATTCTCCATATTTCATTTGTTGTTTTTCCATCTATATTTTTTAATATTTTTTCAATGTTTTCATCTATTGTTATGCCTTTTGAATACACTGCCATGAAATATGGCACATATTCCGGCAGTGTGAAAACTGCCCTATCCGTGAAAACAGATCTCAATTTCCTATCTCTTATTAACTTTAAACTTAATTCCTTCAGATCATCAAATTTTATTTTTGAAAATGAATAAATGTTTAACCCTTTTTCAGAAAGCACATCTGCAGAACCAAAATTCTCAATGAATTTTATAATATCATTTTCATTCTCTATTCTAAATTTGTTTTTAAAATAGTTTTTTACCTCTTCCGGTTCTAGAAGATGAACACTCTCCTCAGGTAAAACTTTTTTCAGTATCTTCATGTGTATTTCCTTCAACAATGATGAACGATCCTCCATTAGAACAATGTCCGATATGCTTGATAGAATAACATTGTTTGAGAAGATTGATGGTTCCTCAGAATAGTCCTTTACCTTTACTTCAATTTCTCCATTCTCAATCTTATGTAAAATTTCCCTTGCATTTGGAAGATCCATGACAATGTTGAATATTTCATTGTAAGTTTCTTCAATTACAGGGAAATTTGGTATTTCTGAAAGAATTTCAAGTATTTTATCGCTTTTAAGCTGTTGTTTTGTGACGGATATGTCAGCTCCCTTGTATTTTCTCAGAATCATAAAGGATCTTGTGGCACAGTGCCTGAACCTCTGCTTGAAAAGTTCTGTATTCTTTATTGCATTCTTCAAATCCCTTTCAAGGTTATCAGTATTGACAAGTGATTGTATTGAATCTATTGGTATTTTTTTGTTTGTAGATATCATGAATGCATCATCTGTCACTGTTATTCTTGTGTTTGTGCTGTACCTGTTTGCTATATGGTAGGCATAGACCCTTGATAAAGCATCATTCACCCTTCTACCAAAAGGAAAGTGGAAGATTATGTTGTATAACCTTGACGGATCCACATAACCTTCAATTAGAACACCTTCGTTTGTTGGAACATAATCCACCATCTGTTCCATTATATATTTGTAAATACTAACAGCACCAGAATAATCAAGGTAATATTCATCCATAAGGTATTTTACAACATCCTCTTTTTTCTTAATCATATCCATTATTTTTTTTCTAAATTTTCCCACCTCTGTGCTAAG
This sequence comes from Thermoplasmatota archaeon, assembly GCA_031961605.1. Taxonomy (GTDB): domain Archaea; phylum Thermoplasmatota; class Thermoplasmata; order Thermoplasmatales; family ARK-15; genus JAVRLH01. The sequence continues at coordinate 4,678 of JAVRLH010000023.1, read as the reverse complement.
ATCAAAACTCCTTGGCAGCATTTCTCCCGCCCAGGATGGTACCGTTGGCCTTTTTCCTTCAGCACTTCTAACGTAAACCCTTGATCCCCTTACCCTCAGAAACTCATATGTTCTTGCTCCGAGAACAAATATATCCCCCTGTTTGAGCCTTTCAACAAACTTTTCGCTTAGTTCACCAAGGTGAACGTTGTTTTCATCAATAACAACATAATCAGCCTCTTCAGGTATTGTTCCCATGTTCATAAAAAAGATCATTCTTGAGGATCTTTTCTTACCGAAAACACCATCATTTTCATCGTACCATATTTTTGAATAGAATGTTTCACCATAGGATTTACCTGAAAGATAATCAAGAACTTCAAGGAATTTCTCTTTTTTCAGATCATGGTAACAGTAGGATCTTTTTATTAATTTATAGGCTTCCTCAACACTCCATACATCTTCAAGACTCATTCCAACAAGTACCTGGGAAAGAACATCAAGTGAATTTTTTGGAACAAATACCCTGTCAATGTTGTTTTCATAAACAGATTTTGTTATTACAGTACACTCAACAAGATCGTCCATATCAAAAACAACCATTCTCCCTCTAGAAATATCACCATATTTATGCCCTGATCTTCCAATCCTCTGGAGACCCTTTGCTATGCTCTTTGGTGATCCTATCTGGACAACCATGTCAATGTATCCAATATCAATGCCAAGTTCAAGGCTTGTTGAGGAAATAACACATTTCAGTTCACCCCTCTTTAACATTTCCTCAACCCTTAACCTTGTTGCCTTTCCAAGTGAAGAATGGTGTGCCTCAAGGCTCTTTATTCCTCTCTCTCTAAGTTTGAATGCAACATGTTCCGTTCCACTCCTGGTGTTTGTGAATATCAAAGTTGTTTTATGTGAATTTATTATGTCAACAAGAATATCGTACATTCTTTCGTTTGCAATTTCATATGGTGTATTAACAAGGTCAGGTACAGGCGTTATAACCTTAAGATCCAGAGACTTCTTTGCCTCCACTTCAGCTATGTAAATATCCCTAACATCACCGTTATCATCGTATCCAGCAACAAACTTTGCCATTTCTTCTATTGGTGACTGTGTTGCAGATAGCCCAATCCTTATCAAATGACCGGTTAATCTTTCAAGCCTTTCTGCGTTAATTGAGAGCATTACACCCCTTTTGTTTGATGAAAGTTCATGCGTTTCATCAATTATCAAATACTTTACATTCCTGAACCTTTCCTTGAATTTAAGTGATGATAAAACAAGAGCAAGTGATTCTGGTGTTGTTATAAATATGTGTGGAGGTTTCCTTAACATTTTCTGTCTCTGGTTCTGTGGTGTATCACCCGACCTAACTGCAACATTTATCTTTGGTATTTCAATACCTTTTTTCTTTGCAAGCTGGTTTATTTCCTCAAGCGGTTCTTCTAGGTTTCTGTGAATATCATTTGCCAATGCCTTAAGTGGAGAAACATAAACACAGTATACCTTATCCTCAAGCTTACCCTGCTTTGCAAGCAAAAAAAGTTCATTTATTATTGAAAGGAAACCTGTGAGAGTTTTTCCTGAACCTGTTGGTGATGATACAAGAACATTTTTACCTTTGTGAATGTAAGGTATTGCATAGGCCTGGGGTTCAGTAATATCCTTGAATTTAGATTCAAACCATTCCCTAATTATTGGATCAAGAAGACCAAGAACTTCGTCTTTTGAATACCTTTTTTCTATTCTATATATCATCCCTAATCCCTTGAAAATCAAAAGGTAAAGAATTAAGTCATATTTAACATTTTTTAAGTGAAATGGTGTGGTAATTAATTATTTTATTAAAATTGGTCAATAAATATGTAATATTACAGCAGGGTTATAAGCTTGAAAAATTTATAATATAATAACTAAATTGCTATTTTTGAGGGAGTTATTATGCTAAATAAAAAATTGATCTTTGCATTGATAATTCCAGTATTAGTTGTTTTGGCCGGCACATCTTACTTGGTATGAAGAAAATGAATAAAAAATTTCAATCAATTATACTGACATTTTTCTCTAATTTCAATTTTTATGTTTTAATTTTTTTCAGAAGATTTGAAACATTTACAAGTGAAATTGCCTCAAGGTTTTCATTCCTTAAGTTTTCCATTCCTCCTTCTTCCCTGTCAACAACCACAAGAACCTTCTTAACAATTCCACCCATTTCCCTGACTATTTTTGCGGCCCTTATTATTGATTGGCCTGTTGTCATTACATCCTCCACAATTATTACTTCCTCACCCTTTTCAAGATCCCCCTCTATTAAGCTCTGCGTTCCATGTGTTTTTGATTCCTTTCTTATAATTATGTATTTATTTCCTGTTTCTAAAGATAATGCGACAGCAAGTGGAACTGATCCAAGTTCAATTCCGGCTATTTTTTCATTTTTAACGAATTTTGAAAATCCATTCGCGATCTTTCTCAATATTTCAGGATCCGTTGTTGCTTTCTTTATGTTTATGTAATAGTTACTCCTTTTACCTGATGTTAGAATGAAATCACCGAACATTACCGCACCGGATTTTATAAGCAAATCTTCAATCTCCATTTAAACCACCATTCATAAGTATATTTATAAGAGCATTTTTAGTTTTTTCACTCAAACCTGTTTCTTTCAATCTTTGAATTGTTCTTTCAATATCATAATCCTTCCTTTTGAATTCCACATTCATATCTTCTGTATCAAGAATTGCATATGATGCCCTTGGATCTCCATCCCTAGGCTGTCCAACACTTCCAGGATTTATAAAGATTGTTTTGCCAACCTTTCTGAAAAATTTATGGTGTGAATGACCGAATATAACAATATCAGCCTGGGTATTCTTAAATTTCTTCATGAGATCATTATCATCAATGTTATCAAAAATGTAATCGTAGAGAGGATCAACAAGTGATGCATGAACAAGTATGATTTTTAGATTTTCAATTTCAAACCTTTCTTCCATTTTAAGGTTTCTCAAAAAATCCAGATCCCTGATATATTTTTTGAAATAGTTTCTTGTTTCAACGGAATATTCATGGAACTTTTGGGAACATTGACAATCTATATTGAATGCATTAGCTGAATCATGGTTTCCCATAACAACCTTAAAAAAATTTTTTGATGGATCTATAACTTCCTGTGGATTAGGACCATAATCAACAAGATCCCCTGCACAAACTATGTAATCATACTTTTCTTCAAGAACAGAGTTTAGAGCTTCAAGGTTCCCATGTATGTCGGATATTATTAAGATTTTTGACATCACCATGGCACCTCTTTTTTTCCCATTCTATATCCAATTATGTTCACAAGCCTGTGGAGTAAAGGTGTTATAATGATAAGTGTGATAATACCTGGCAAATTCCAAACGTATTTTAAAAATTCATATGGATAAAAGATGAAGAGAAAAAGCAAAGCAAAAATAAGAAAAGGATATTGATCAAGCAAAAGTGCGTTTTTTCCACTCTCCATGCCCAGCCTTCTTTTAATAAATGAACCTGAAGCATCACCAACCATTGATCCAATTGATATTATCAATGGTACAATAAACATGTTTAAATTCTGCGAAAATGTTGGAAAATATGGATTTTTAAATATGTAGCCAATAACATTTTCTATTATTCCAATAAAAAAGCCTGAAAATATTCCTCCAAAAAATCCCCTCCACGTTTTACCCTTACCAAGAATTCTTCTACCATCAATAAAATTTTTATAAAAATCCATGGGTGTTTTACCTTTAAATAATACAGCGGCAGGATTTGCAACATATGCGGGTAGCATGTACCAGATTGCGTTTATTATTTCAATAAGCATTCAAATCACAATTGAAAAGAATTAATAAATATTTTCCAGAACATGGTTCAATACTTCAATTGATCCTCTCGAATATTTTTTTTCTGAATGGAATGTTGATATTTTTATTAGAATTTCAACAGAATTTCCAACAGTGAACCTGTACCTGGCAATTTCAAACATGGGTAGATCATTCTCACCATCACCCATTACAACCGCTTCATCACTCTTAATTTTATATAATTCAAGAACATTCTTAAGACCCCAGCCCTTATCAATATCAACAGGTAAAATAAGAACACTGTCAACGTTTGTAACAAATTTTATTTCTTTGAAATCAGAAAAAATTTTTTTCAATTCATCAATCTTTTCAATGGGCAGGGATATGATCATTTCACCACTAATATATTTCATGCCATGCTCATCAAGAATTTTCCTAACATTTTTCACAATATTTTCATGTTTTTCGTTGAAAAGTTTTTTCTGTGAGCCATTATAGAGAAAATAACCGTTCTCATAAACAATGAAATCAAAGTGATCTTTAATGTTCTCAATCTTTCTCCATCTTCTTCCCGTAATGATGCCAAACTTTACACCCTTTTTCCTTATTTTCTCAATCAATGGTAACAGTGAATAATCAAAGTTCAAGTTTTCATCAGTGAGAACTCTATCGTAATCAGATGCAATAAGCTTTATCAACATATTTGGTGAAAAGATTTTAAGTATTAATGTTTAATCTTTCTCTTTTTCCTAAGAAAAAAGTTTAATAGAACATTTACATTCTTTTCCAAATGTGCCGCCGTAGCTTAGCCGGTGGAGCGCTCGGCTGTTAACCGAGTGGTCGTCGGTTCGAATCCGACCGGCGGCGCTGTG
>JAVRLH010000022.1:0-14246 GCA_031961605.1 Thermoplasmatota archaeon | reverse complement strand
CACCTATGAACTATATGTTATTCATAATAATTGGAATTGCGTTAGTAATAGTGATAATAGGAGCATTTGTAGGATTAAGAATGAGAAAACCAAAGTCAAAAAGTCCAAAAGAATGGAAACCTGAAGAGAAAAAATAACCTTTTTTATTATTTTATTTTTTTTAGAATGGAAGTTTAACAATAGCGGTGCCGTTAGGTAATGCTGCTACAAATTCGTATCCCTTACTAATGTATTCGGCCAATTCATCCATTTTAACTACCTTTTGTTTACTACCATTGTTTGCAAGTGCTCTTGTAACTTTATCTCTCAGTAACTTTTGGAAATCTTCATTCGACATGTTTGAAAGATCCATTTTGTCAATCTCTTCCTGTTTGTATCCTACTGCCAATAACAATTGTTGTTGCAAATAGAGTTTAGCATTTGATTCAGAAAGCTCGGTCATCCTTGTTTCCAAGAATTTGGTGCATTTCTTGTAGGCTTCTCTCATTTCTTCAATTAGATCAGGTGGTAATCTCTTATTTGTAGAATACCTTGCTTCAATATCACCCTTATGGCCCATGAAAAACTGTCTACAAGGGTGTGAAATTAATCCCTTCGATTCTGCAATATCAAGAGCTGTTGCAAAATATGATCTTAAAACATATGGTCTCATTTTCAATCCTGCAGATGTTATTGCTTCTCTTATATCCCTGGTTACCAGCTGTGTTCTCAGAAAATTATGTTTCTTTATTCCCTTTTCATCTAGGTTTAAAAGAGGAGAATCAGATGTTAAATTTTCACCTCTTTTCTTTCTATCTTGGAGATAATCAATGATATATGTAACTCCTTCCTCAGGTATGAATGTAAAATACTGATGCTTTGCTTTGCTTAAACTTGATCTAACAACAAGCATGGTTGGTACTTTTTCAAATTCAAGTGTTTCAATATTCAATTCTTTAAGATCTCCAAGTCTTATACCATCGGTACCATCATAATTTCCTAAAGATTCAGGCCTTAAACCAGAAAATGCAATTAGAGCTATTGCAACCCTCCCTCTTAATGATGCCTTTCTTAGAATCTTTGCCAGTTCCTCTTTATTTGGAACCCTCTCATTTGCTATTCTTGGACTTTCATTTTCTCCCTTAATCTTCACATCTATTTTCAGATCCACATCATTGAATTTTAACCAGGATCTTATAACTCTTTTAAACCTGGCAATATAGGATCCTGCCTTTCCTTGATTTTCCAGTGATCTCAGAAAATCCATAAATTTATTTTTGAACTCTTTAGGATTATTTTTTGCCAAATCAATTATTTCCTCTGGATCAATATTGTTCAATTCACAATAAAGCCCCAAGGTTCTTAGATAAACATCTGCTGTAATGTTTGATCCAGCCTTTATATTTTCATACCATCTTTTTACATCCTCATTTTCCAACAGATCCTTATGTTTTTGTTGAAATGTCATAATTAAAGGTAACAATTCCTTCTATTTAAAGTATTCGTTTAAATAATTAAATGGGCTTGCCCGGATTTGAACCGGGGTCTTCGGCTCCCGAAGCCGAAAGGATAGACCATGCTACCCCACAAGCCCTTGATAAGAAAAATAAAAACTTGGATAAAATCATTCCCTTTTTTCAAATTCTCTCAGTTCCACAACCATCCCTTTTTTTATCTTTAAAGATTCATCCCTTGTGAACAATGTTCTCCCAACTCCTATGAACTCATCACTTTCATTAACAATTATTGTTTCATCGAATGGTCTAAGATCTGGATCCATGTCAACTATGAACCTTGCAAAAACATTTTTACCCTTGAGGTTGAATTCCTCGCTTTCCTTTGTTACAACAGTTCTCAGCTTCGGATAACTGAATTTTGTGTGCAGAATTTTTCCACCATAAAGCTTTAGTGTAAATAGACCATCGTTCCTCATTGAAAGTATGTGCTGATCATTAAGGTAAATGTTCCTTATCATACCTGTATTTTTACTCTTCACAATTTTAAGGTTTCCATCAAGTAATGCATCACCTGCACCGTAACCGAACTGGAAATCTATAACATTCTTTATTCTTTCCATATCCATATCCTTTTTTTTGAATTCAAGGTTCAAAAGTTTTTCCATTTTTTCATCTAATTTTTTGTTTAACAATGAAACAAGGATATCGAATTCAATTGATTCGAGCATTCTATTAAGATTATCGTAATATTCACAGTTCTCAGGGAAGATTGCCGAATATATTGGATAAACATGCAAAAGATTGTAAGGAACAAAACCCATTGGTGTTCTTATGATAAAATGTGCATCAACATTTTCTATCAACCTTGAATATTCCTTAATTTCTTTGGAATCTATTAAAAAACAAATCTTTTTCCTGTATTTATAATTTTTAATTATTCTTTTTTCGAACGCCTTAACCAAAGGCCTCATTAAACTCTCTTTTCCCGTGTAATAAAATGGATGCTTTTTACTGAGGTTCTCGAATTTATCAATCTTTTCGCTGTATTTGTAAATTTCAATTAAAGCATCGTAAAGGGATGGGTGTGACCTTGCCCTTTCCTCAACATATTCCCACAATGAATTCTCAAATATTGCTGCCTTTACCCTCTCAATCTCCTCAATTGAAACGTATAAGTTATGTCTTGCAAGTATGTTTGCTCTTTCTTCCTTTCCCATACTTTTAATGTCATCAAGGTCATATCTATCAAGATAGGGTGATGTATACGGTATATATTTTAGATCATCAAGGTACCTTGTTCCATCCGGGAAAAGAATTCTATCATCCCTTGCATATTTTACGTATGATGCAGAATCGAAGAAATCTATGCCCATCAACACGGCGAATGCAAAAAACATGGGATGACCTGCACCGAAAAGGTGTACAGGTTTTCCGTAATCTATGTTCATCTTTACGCTCATTATTATGTTTACGAGATCTCTGTACCTGTAGTTTTCCATTAAGGGAACAACACCACCTATTGGATAGTAATCAAGATCCAGGGAATTCATCATTCTTGACGCATTTTCCCTTAGATCTGAATAGATCCCTCCCTGTATTGGTCCTGCTATGTTAACATCCCCTAAATTTTCTTTTGTTAATTTTGCCCTCCTGTACGTTTCATCTATTGCATTCTCAACTATTTCCCTGTCAAATTCAGGCTCTGTGAATACATCAAGTATTGTTATAATATTGGATCCAATATCCTTCTGAAATTTTGCAATCTCAAGGAAATCTATGTTTATATCACCATAAACATGATCCTGGAATGTTCCGGAATCGGTCATTATTATCCCTGGAAAATCTAGAAGTTTGTGCAATCCATCTTTAATAGCCTTTTCTTTAAGATCCAAATCCCTGTAAATAATGTAAGAGTTTGTTATCAGAGCATGTGTTCTGAATTTTTCATACATTTCCCTTGGACTTATCACTATTATGTTTGGGTTTATAACAGGCATTAATGCCGGTGTTTCAACGCTTTTTTTGCCCACTGTGAATTTTCCTATCCTTGCAAGACCGTCCCTGTCAATTATTTCAAACATTTGACATCCTTAGCTTTTTAATTTCCTCGATGAATATTGGAATAATCTGATGGAGATCACCAACAATTCCAAAGTCAGCTATGTTGAATATTGGAGCGTTAGGATCCTTGTTTATTGCAACAATAACCTTTGAATATTTCATTCCAACAATGTGTTGTATTGTACCTGATATGCCGCATGCAATGTACAAATCTGGCTGAACTGTTAGACCGCTCTGACCAACCTGTGCAGATTTTGGTATCCATCCTAAATCAACAGCTACCCTTGATGCACCAACCGCACCGCCCAAAAGATCGGCAAGTTCCTTCAACTTTTCAAATCCTTCCTTAGATCCAACACCCCTTCCACCAGCAACGATTACCTTTGCCTCATCAAGTTTCTTCTCACCTTTTGTTACTGTTTTTTGTATTTCCCTGACAATTATTCTTATTGAATCCCTCATTTCAAACTTTTTCTCTATGATCTTTCCATTCCTATCATTTTCTTTTGTCCTGAAAACGTTTGCCCTGATTGTTGCGAAGACTGGATAATCTTTGAACTCAATTTCAGATATTGAAATTCCACCGTAACCATTCCTTGTTAATATTTTTCCATCCCTAATGTCAAAGCAATCTGCTGCCATTCCTGCTTTGAAGTGTCCCGCGACCCTTGGCCCAAACTCCCTTCCCTTCTTTGTTGAAGGTATCATGACAAGATCGGGTTTTGTTTCCTCTATAACATTCTCAACTACCATTGAATATGTTTCAGGTGAATAGTTTTCAAGCAAAGGATCATCGTAAAGATAAACAATATCCGCACCGTACTTTAAAGGAATTTTTGCAAGATCTTTAACGTTGTAACCGATTATCAAGGATATAACCTTTCCATCCGATGGATCCACAATTTCCTTTGCCTTTGAAATTAATTCGAGCGTTACATTCTTCAATGATCCTTCCTGAACTTCACCAACAACAAGTATGTTATTCATTTTATAACCCCCTTCTCTCTAAGCTTTTCAATAATTGTTTTCACTGCATTTTCATAGTTTTCTGTGAAAATCATACCCCTTTCCTTCTTTGGAGGTGCATAAACTCTTTTTACAAAAATCTTTGATCCATTTATTCCAACATTTGAAGCATCCAGGCCTAAATCTTTTAATGAATAAGTTGTGTATGGCTTGCTTTTTGCTTTAATTATGCCTGCCATGGATGGGTTTGAATATTCAAAGTTTGATGGTGGAAGAAAACTCAGCAATGCAGGTATTGTTATTTCAACGATTCTATAACCCTCTTCTGTAACACCCTTTACCTTTGCCCTGTTGTTTTCAATTGATTCAACCTTTTCCACATAGGATAGATTTGGTATGTTTAAAAGTTCGGCTGTTTCAGGCCCAACCTGACCCGTATCACCATCAAGCGTTTGCTGCCCTGTGAAGATCAGATCATACTGACCGATCCTTTTAATGGCCTCAGATATAACAAAAGATGTAACAAGGGAATCGGATTTGGCAAGTGCATTGTCATTAATATGGAAAGCCCCGTCAGCTCCCAGTGCCAGGCATTTTAAAAGAACTGATCTTGATTGTTCAGGGCCCATGGTCAATGCATATACCTCTCCTCCTATTGAATTCTTTATTCTTATTGCCTCCTCAAGCGCATACTGATCGAATGGGTTGAGGATCTGTGAAACATCCTTTATAAGGTTTCCTTTTTCATCGAACTTCAATTCAGATACATCAGGGACCTGTTTCACAAGAACAACTATCCTCATTTATGATCACTTGTATGATACATACTCCTTTCCCAAAAGTTCCCTGCTGACTATAACACGCATTATCTCCTTGCTTCCCTCTGCCCATCCGAATGATCTTATTGCCCTCCAGGCTGCTTGATCGGTGCATTCCCTTGTGTATCCAAATGCACCCTGCCATTGCATAACCTCATCTATTGCCTGTGTTGACCATTCGCTTGCAAACATCTTTGCCATGGCTATTGCCTTGCTCACATCAAACCTTTTTGCCTTTCCCTTTCCTTCCTGATCGTATGTCCACAATGCCCAGTATGCACCAAGTCTCAGGAAGCTAAGTTTTGTGTAGTGTTCAGCTAACTTAAACTGTAGAGCTTCAAATTTTGCCAGGGGCTGTCCGAATGCCTTTCTTTCCTTAAGGTAATTTGCTCCCCTTTCAAGTGATTTTAAACCAGCTCCCGCACATATTGTTGCAATCAAACCCCTTGCAAACTCATATCCTTCATGAACTATGTAAAAACCCTTTCCTTCTTCACCAATTATGTAATGCTTTGGTATTGTTACATTGTCAATGGTGAAACCACCTGTTGATATGCCTTCCCTCCCAAGATCGTCAACATAGGTTGGAATTATACCTTTTGATTGTAATGGTAAATAGAACATTGTCATTCCCTTTGCTCCAAGTTCTGGGAACTGTTTTGCTATTGTTAAATGGCCACCGCCCCTTGTGTAAGCTTCCCTGACACCACTTATATACATCTTCTCTCCATTCACAATGTATTGATCACCCTCTTTTTTTATTGTTGTTCTTGTACCAAGCACATCTGAGCCTGCATCAGATTCTGTTGTTGCAATACCCAGAAACCATTTTCCCTTCGTAACATTCGGTAGAATTTCCTTTTTCGCCTCTTCCGTTCCATATTTGTCAAAAACATGTCCCCAGGATGCCTGAACAAGATAAAAAACTGGAATTGATCCCGTTGGATCTGCCCTTGCAAGTTCTTCAGCAATTATTCCAGCAGTTACTGCATCAAAACCCTGACCACCGTATTCTGGTGAAACAGTACAGGCAATTAAACCAAGATCAGCCATGCCCTTTATTATTTCCTCAGGAATCTGCCTTGTCTTTTCCATTTCAAGTGCAATAGGTGCAATCTTCTTTTCTGCAAATTCTCTTACACTCTCTCTAATCATTTCCTGTTCCTCTGAAAATGTAAAATCGAGCATGTTACCACCAGTTACCATAAAGTAAAAAAATTATTTAAAATGTTGCAAAAAAATTAGAGAGGGGAGAATTTGTATCCGTATTCAATTATTCCTGATGAACCTTCTTCCTTTATTCTCCTGAAGACCGCCTTCACAGGCATCCCTATTTTAACTTCATCAGGATCAACATCAACAACCTGCCCCGTTATCTTTGGCCCATCATCCATTTCAACAATTGCGAGAATGTAGGGTTTTAGATCCTGGAAATCCTTTATGGTATCATGGACAACAGTGAATGAATAAATTTTCCCTGTTGGCTTTAACTCATACTTTTCCATTTTACCAACGGATGCTCTATGACAATATGGGCAGACATCCCTTGGTGGGAAATAAACCCTTCCGCAGGATGGGCATTTTGTTCCAACAAGCCTGTACCTGTGCTCTATCTCCCTCCAGAATCTTGGTATTGTCATTTTACCACCTCCAGTATATGCACGATTGATGAAGCACCAGAACCGGCAATACTGTGCGTTAATGCATATTCAGCATTGCTTACCTGTCTTTTCTCAGCTTTACCTCTCAACTGTAGAACAGCCTCAACAACCTGACCTATTCCTGTTGCTCCAACAGGATGTCCCTTTGCCTTCAATCCACCTGATGGGTTTATTGCAATTTTGCTATCTAAATTTCCAATCCCTTCCTCAAGCATCAATCCTGCCTTTCCTTTTTCAACAAAACCTAAATCTTCAAGTGAGAGTAAACCGAAAATTGAGAAAGCATCATGCAATTCAACAATTTTAATGTTCTTTGTTTCAATCCTTGCCTGCTTATATGCCTTTCTAGCTGCAAAAATTGTTGAATCCATCCTTGTTAGACTTTCCCTGCTATGGAGTGCAAGGTAATCGGATGCAACGCTTGATGCTGAAATTTTCACAATATTTTCCTTTTTTAGTTTCTTTGCATTTTCAAGAGTTGTTAGAACAAGTGCTGCTGCGCCATCCGAAATTGGAGCACAGTCAAGCATTGTCAATGGATCGGAAACCATTGTTGCATTTAAAACATCCTCCACCTTAATTGTATTTTTGAAATGTGCAAACGGGTTTAAAGATCCATGTTTGTGTGAAAGGACTGGCATTTGTGCAATATGCTCCCTTTTTGCGTTGTATTCATACATGTATCTTCTTGCCATTAAAGCTGCAAGTGAAGGCAATGTTGCACCGTTGAAAACTTCCCATTCCCTGTCAGCTGCACCTGCAAGGACATCAGTAATCTCCTCTGATGAAACATCTGTTAGTTTTTCAACACCACCAACAAGAACAGTATCATAAAGACCTGATGCAACTGCAAGATATCCCTCATGGAGTGCGGCAGATCCACTTGCACTTCCATTTTCTATCCTTAATGCAGGAATTTTATTTATTGCAAGGCCTGTAAAATCAGCGATCAATGGACCAAGGCTGTCCTGGAATAGGGAAGATCCAGCACTCATGTTACCACCATAAATTGCATCTATGTCCTTTGCATATATGCCTGCATCCTCAATTGCTATTAAACCAGCCTCAACTGCCAGATCCCTTAGCGATTTGGTCCAGTGTTCTCCAAACTTTGTCTGACCTGCACCAACAATAACAACATCTCTCATTTTATTCACCCTTCTTTATCTTCCTTTTGAATTTAGCGTATGTTGCATAATCTATAAATTTTCCAGCATTTATCTGATCCCAGACATATTTTGCCTTTTCCCTATCATAATTTTCCATATTTTTTGTTATTTCAATATGGAAGGCATCACTACCAGCTCCAGATCCAAATGCAACTGCAAGTATTCTATCTTCCGGCTTTGCGATATCAAGTATTGCTGAAAGACCTGTTATCATTGATCCTGAATATGTATTCCCTATGTATGGAACAATGAGACCCTGCTTTATCTGTCCATCCTTGAAACCGAGCTGTTTTGCTGCCCTTGATGGAAATTTACCATTTGGCTGATGGAATACAGCATATGTGTAATCCTCAGGCTTTGTTCCCATAATTTCCATCATTTTTTTTGCTGCACCAACAATATGCCTGAAGTACGCAGGTTCACCTGTAAATCTTCCACCATGCCTTGGATAATCCTGTCCCTCTCTTCTCCAGAAATCTGGTGTATCTGTTGTTAAGGAGAATGTTCCTTTTATCTCTCCAATAACATCATGCTCTCCTATAACAAAGGCTGTTCCTCCCGCTGAAGCAGAATATTCAAGTGCATCGCCTGGCGCACCCTGGCTTGTATCAGCTCCTATTGCAACACCATGCTTAATCATTCCACTTTTGACCATTCCCATAACAGTCTGTATTGCTGCAGTTCCTGCCTTGCAGGCAAATTCATAATCCGCAGCAGTTACCTCTGGTGTAAAACCAAACGCTTCAGCAACTATTGATGCCGTTGGTTTAACAGCATATGGGTGCGATTCTGATCCAACGTATACAGCACCAACATTCCTAACATTTTTTCTATCCATTGCTTTTTTTAGTGCCTCGACGGAAATTGTTGCAGTGTCCTCATCGAGACCGGGAACACTTTTGCTGTATATAAAAAGACCATTTTTTATATCCTCAGGATCCTCACCCCATACCTTTGCAATCTCTTCAACCTTGATCCTGTACCTTGGTATATATGATCCATAGCTCACTATTCCAACCATGGAAATTCACCTTAAGATTGATAATGCTAGGTTATATTTAACCTTTTATGAAGTATATATTAGACAATTGCCGAATATATTAGATCTCTTCCACTACAAAGCCCATCTCCTCTAAAATTTTCTTTACCTTATCCCTATGATCACCCTGCAGCTCGATTCTATTATCCTTAAAAGTTCCTCCTGCTGCAACACTGTGTTTCAATTCCTTTGCAAGTTCCTTAAGATCAACAGAGGAGTCAAAACCCTCTATTACGGTCATTGTTTTTCCATACCTTCTGCGATCGGTGTATATTTTCAAAACCTGCTCTGTCACTACTTCATCAAAATTTGTCAATTCTTTCGGCAGACCCGTGCTACTCTTCTTCATTCTATTTATACTTAAATAATAGCTGTATATAATTTTTGCGATATCATTTTTCCCAAAAGAAAAGTTTTTTAGTTGACTATTTATAACATTAAAATGGAGGAAGGCTTTATGAAAAGCAAATTATGGACTAGATCTTTAGTGATTGTATTGATCTTTCTTCTATTTGCTTCTATACCTACGTTGACACATGCTAACGCAGTATCGTCCGGTACAACAAATTCTTCAACAAATCCCACAAATATAATTAGCATGAAAGTTGATCCCAGTTTACTGAACAGTTCAAAACCCATTGAAAGAATAATCATTCTAGGAACAGGATCACCACAGGATCTAAAGAACTATGTTTCCTTACAGGCAGTTTATCCACTTGGCTCTGCATTTATGGCTGTTGGATTTTCAAATGTTAACAACATAAAATCACTTGCACTTGAAAAGAATGTTTTGAGAATAGTTCCTGATATTAAACTCAATTACAGTGTTCCAGAACAGCCAAACGTTGGATATAACCAGATACAGCCGGATCTCTATAATGCAAGGAATATACTTGGTGTGAACCAGGCAACACAGGCATTCGGTGTTAATGGTACAGGTGTGAATGTTGCAATAGTTGATACAGGTACATTCTTTGGCAACCCGGATTTACAGAATTCAATAGCAAGGGATTCATCTGGCAGACCTATTTACATGGATGCTGACGGTATGTCTCTGGGTGTAACAGGTCTATATTTCTTCGCAAACCTTACTGGTGGTAAAATATCAAATTGGTCAAGCAATATACCATATCCATTCAATGGTTCTCTTGGAACAGGATCCGTTTATGTTTCAAATGGTGTAGTATATCTTGGATCACAGGGTATGACAGGTGCTGTTTACACAACTTCCTATGGCATTTATAATGGAGAACCTTTCATTCCATACGTTATACCTGAGAATGTTATAATTGGAAGCATTAATGATTTCATTAAACCGGCAGTTTTCAATTACACATACAACAATGAAACATTACAGGTAGGTGTATATGCTTTTGGATTCTTAAGCATGCCATTAATAACAGATGGATATGGTCATTACCTGGGTCTTATGGATTTCTGGAATTATAGTTTAACAGTTGTTCCAACACTTGTAATTCCATCTGTTAATCCAGATATGTTTGATACTGTTTACATAACAGGGTGGAACACATACCTCTATGATCTTGGCTATCCAACAGATCCATTCAGCTTTGTTATGGCTTATAATAATACACTTGAAAATCCTCACCATACAAACGATAACACAATATTCTTAAGCTACTATGATCCTGCTAAAGCAATATATGTTGACTTTGGTACAATAGGTGGTAATACTCTTCTTCCAAACATTACAGGAACAAATCCATTATTCTTCTCCATGTATGGTGCATATTCAGGAAAGATCATAAGCGGTATAACACCTAATGGTTTGTTCTATTCAAACCTTATTAGTTTCGATTACGGTGAATACCATGGTACATTCACTGCCAGTGTTGTTGCAAGCCATGGTATTATCCCATATGATCTCTATAACAATGGAACAAATTACGAACTACCAGGAATAGCACCCGGTGCAAAGATCATATCTATTCCAGCACTTTATCTCGGCGATGTTTTTTATGGATGGATGTGGGCAGCCGGTTTCGATTATAATTCAACAACAATGACCTGGGTTTATACAGGACATCACAGGGCACAGATAGAGAGCAATTCCTGGGGCATATCTGAATGGCCATTACTTATGACAGGTATTGGCTATGATGCCATGTCAGCGCTTGAGGATGCACTAATGCTTCCTGGTGTTATGTCTCCGAACTATCCAGGAACTGTTTTCCTTCAAGCAATGGGTAACGGCGGGCCTGGATATGGAACCGATACATCACCTGGCGGTGCTTTAATACCAATTACGGTTGGTGCATCAACATCATCCAACTGGATACATGCATATGGATGGGGCGTTTCGAATACAAGTGGTCAAATAATCGAATGGTCTGACCGTGGGCCTGCATACACAGGTGATATAAAGCCTGATGTTGTTGCTGTTGGTGCATTCAGCTGGGTACCTGCAAGCATTAACTATTGGGAAGGTTTACCATGGCTGCCTCCAGGTGTTGGAATATTTGGAGGTACAAGCCAGGCAACACCAATGACAGCAGGTGTTGCTGCACTTGTTGTACAGGCAATGATGGAAAAGAACATGACATTTGATCCAATGTACGTGAAGAATGTTTTGATGAACACTGCTGTTGATCTATACAATGCACCATACACACAGGGATCTGGACAGGTTAATGCATACTATGCTGTTGCAACAGTTCTGGGAAACAGTTCTGTTGGAGGTTTCACAACAACAAGCTATGCAACATACCAGAATGTAATGTCACAGATTAATACAGCATTATCTTACTGGGAAGGATTATTCGGCGGATCAGCATTTCCATCATCGGTACCCATGGCAAACTGGTTTGCTGGATATTTAACACCTGGTAGTTCTGCACAGAACACATTCACTGTTACAAACCCAAACAATTCCACAATTTATGTTACACCGGGATCACAGATACTGAGCATTGTTGGTCATAAATCCATAACATTAACTTGGAACACAACAGGTCCAGGATTGTATTCATGGGTAAGAGGTTTCTCAGGGCCTTATTATTCTGCAGAATACATAAATTTCAGTGCTGTTTTCGGTCAGATACCTTCAAATGTTGATATGGTTGCAATAACAATTAACACACCTTATCAGTTACCTCCGAGTTTAACCCGTTATCCATTCAATATTCCAGGCTGGGTAACACTTTTTGTTTATGACTGGAGCGGTGCAACAATGAACGTCACAAATTACTTTGGAAACTATGTTCAGGTTCCAAAGACCAGTACTATGAACCTTGTCAACGATGGGTACAACTGGTACAACACACAGATTGTAACAATAAACATGCATGCGAATCCATTCACTAAGTATCCATTGATAAGAACATACATGTACAACTACATGTACAACCTTGGTATTTTTGGTGGTATTTCAAGCATATATCCAGATCCATGGGATTTACCATTCACACTTAACGTATATTACTTCCAGGAAACACCATGGAACTGGATAAATGTTCCATCATCACAAATAGCTGTACCAGCACATGGAACAGCAACATTCAATGCAATACTTAATGTCCCATCGGATGCAAGCAATGGTGTTTATTCAGGATATGTTACCGTTACAGGTGCAAATGGATTCAGGGAATTAATACCTACATCTGTGGCTGTTATGACAAATGTTGATAAGGTAAACGCTGTTTATTCATTCGGTGGAAACGATAAGTACAGTCAAGTACCACTCTACAACAACGGTATCATATACGGTATGGGAGCACTTGACTGGAGATACGAATCTGGAGATGTAAGATTCTATTACTTTAATGTTACAAATACTGGCATAACAGGTCTTAACATTCAAATGTTATGGAACGATCCAGGAACATCAGCAGATTTGTTTGTCCTTGATCCATATGGATTCATAATAGGATCAACAGTCCCATTATTTTGGAACTATCTTGGCAATGGCACGTTTGCACCATCCAACAATATGTTAAATGGCACATCATTAACAGTACCAACTGATGGAACAGGAATATACACAATTGTTGTTCACCAGACATCAACCAGTGGAGCAATATGGCCAGTTGAAATAAGCGGTACAGTTTCAACACTTGGCATAACAATTTCAGGTTTAAATGATTATATGTATGGAAATGCAAATGTTAATTACCAGGTATCATCACCAATACCCATAAATGATCTTTATTATTCAATAGACAATGGTGCACCTGTTCCACTGCAGGTAAATGGATTAGGATATTCATCTGGCACAATAACAATTAATTTAACAAAGTTGTCCGCAGGCCAGCATGTTATAACAATGGAAATGGTTGATTCAATCGGATTGCCGTTCAAGGCAAGTTCAGTGTTTGTTAATGTTGGAACTCCACCTGTTGTTAAAATAACATCACCATCCAACAATGAATATGTTAGTGGATCAGTAAATATTAAATGGAACATTGCCGGATCATACATAAGCAATGTTGAATTAACAATAGATGGTATTCCTTACAATTTCCAGAACAATCAATATACTTTGGATACAACGAAGCTCACTGATGGGCCACATACAATAAAGGTTATGGCAACAAACATGGCTGGTTATTCAGGTTCACAGAACATAACTGTTATTGTTAACAACAATGTTCCATTTGCTCAGTTCATCACAACTTCAAACAATGAATTTGTTAAGGGAACAGTGAATGTTACATATGTTGTAACAGGGGATTACATAAAGAACGTTGCCTTAAGCATTGATAATGAAACATTCAATGTGACAAACAACTATTATTTACTTGATACAACAAAACTATCTGATGGAACTCATGTGCTTAAATTGGCAGTAACAACATTTGGAGGGAAATCATATGTAACATCTGAAACCATAAATGTTCTTAATACTCCTCCAACAGTTTCAATAACATCACCCTCATCAGGTTCATTGGTAAATGGAACAATAACAATAAAATTCAGTTATTCAAATGCAAATTCAGTTTGGCTCTACATAGATAATTACGCTGTGAACGTTACAGGTTTAAATTCATACACGTATAACACATCCCTGTTACCTGATGGTAACCATACAATCAAGGTTGTTGCAACAAACTTTGCAGGGAGTTCAAATTCAACAGTGA
>JAVRLH010000021.1:0-15277 GCA_031961605.1 Thermoplasmatota archaeon | reverse complement strand
AATGCTTTGAAAAAATTTCAATAAAGAAAAAGTTTATTAAACAATTTTTGAATATGATAAAGCATGGAAAATTATAAGTTTCAGCTTAACCTGAAAAATATATTTCCAGCAACACTGAGAAACTTTCCGGATCAGGAAATTGTATACCAGGATCAAAAGAGATTTACCTTCAAAGAATTCTATGCTAGGATAAGTAGATTTGGCAATGCACTTCAGAAGATTGGTGTTAAAACTGGAGACAGAATTGCTGTACTGGACTGGGACACGAACCATTACATGGAAAGTTACTTTGCTATCCCGATGAGTGGTGCTGTTTTGCACACAGTTAACATAAGGTATCCTCCTGAAATTATTTTCTACACAATGCAGCATGCAGAGGATAAGTATGTAATAGTCAGGGATGAGTTTTTGCCAATAATAGAAAAAGCAGCACAGCTCTTTGACTTTGTTAAAGGATGGATTATCTATTCTGACAAAAATGAGGAGATTAAAACAATTTTATCTCCCAACTACAACTATGAAGAACTTGTTGCATCATCAGAACCTATTGATTTTCCGGACCTTGACGAAAACACATGGGCAACAATTTTCTATACATCTGGAACAACAGGTTTACCAAAAGGTGTTACGTTCACGCAGAGACAACTTGTTCTACATGCTCAGTCATTGGCTATGGCTGTTCATTCTGAGCCTTTATATGTCACGGATAACGATGTATTTATGAGTCTTGTTCCAATGTTCCATGTTCATTCCTGGGGCCTTCCATATGTTACAATGATCACAGGCAACAAATATGTTTTGCCCGGTAGATATGATGTGAAAAAGATTCTTGAACTGATAAAGAACGAAAAAGTTACACTTTCACTTATGGTTCCATCAATTCTTTACCTGATCCTAACACATCCAGAAGTAGAGAGTTACGCAAAATACCTTCATGGCTGGAAGGTTGTAATTGGAGGTGCTGCCTTACCTTCAGGACTTGCAAAACTTTCAGAGAAATATGGAATAAACATCATGGCGGGTTACGGCCTTTCTGAAACCTGTCCTGTTCTAACACTTGCACTTTTTACCAACAAAGTAAAGAAAATGAAGGAAGAAGAAAGATTCCTTTACAAAATTAGTACAGGTATTCCAATTCCATTCGTTAACATAAGGGTTTTAGATTCATTCAACAAAGATGTACCGTGGGACAATAAAAGCATAGGTGAAATTGTTGTAAGGGCTCCATGGCTAACAAGTGAATATTACAAGGATCCTGAAAAGACGAAGGAACTCTGGAGAGATGGATGGCTACACACAGGTGATCTTGCAGTTGTTGACCCGGATGGATACATACACATTGTTGACAGGGAAAAGGATGCTGTTAAAAGCGGTGGAGAATTCATTCCTTCACTCTTACTCGAAAATGTTATATCGGAAGTGCCAAACGTTGGTGAAGTGGCAATTATTGGTAAAAGGGATGAGAAGTGGGGAGAAAGACCTGTTGCATTCATAACAAAAAAGGATGGTGTTTCAAAAGAAAAAATAATGGAACATCTAAACAAATATGTTGAAACAGGGAGAATACAGAAATGGTGGATACCTGATGATTTCATATTCATAGATGAAATGCCAAAGACGAGCACTGGAAAAATAGATAAAAAGGAATTGAGAAAATTCCTTTCTTAAATTTTTTATATTGGAAAGGTTTAAATTCTAAATTTTGTTAAATTAAGACATGGCATCATTTGATGTTTTAAAAGGATATGTGGATAAAATAAACTCCAGCAGTGATATAAAGGCAGAGCTTAAGGGAATGAACGCTGTTTTCCAGTTTAAAAGTGAAGCACAGAGCTTTTACCTGAAGATCTCTGAAGATGGATCTACCATTTTAGAAAAAGGAGAGAATCCCAGCCCCACCGTTGTTTTAACAGCCAGTGAGAATGATCTTGAATCAATAATCTCTGGAAAAATGGATGGCGTTTCAGCCTTTTTCCAGGGTAAGTTGAAGATTAAAGGAGATCCATTCCTTGCACAGAAACTTGTAAATGTAATGAAAAAATTGAAGTGATCACTATGGAATTCAAAAAAATCGCTATAATTGGATCTGGGGAGATGGGGCACGGTATAGCTGAAGTTTTTGCAATTAATGGCTATGATGTAAACATTGAGGACATATCTCAGGAAATGCTTAACAAAGCCATGAAAAACATAAGAGAAAGCCTCGAAAAGATTGCAAAGAAGGGAAACTTAACATCCACTGTTGATGAAATAATTTCAAGGATTAAAACATTCACAGACATTGAGAATGCAGTTAGAGATGTTGATCTTGTTGTTGAAGCAGTTCCTGAAAAAGAGGATTTGAAGAAAAAAATTTTTGCTGACCTTGAAAAATTCACAAGAAGGGATACAATTTTAACATCAAACACATCAAATATAAGGATCACAGATATTGCAAAAGATTTAAAGTACAAAGATAGGGTTGCAGGCTTGCATTTCTTCAATCCACCTGTTGTAATGAAACTTGTTGAAATAATAAAGGGTGAAGAAACATCCGATGATACAATAAACACACTTTTTGATCTTGTAAAGAAAATAGGAAAGATTCCTGTGAAAGTTCATAAGGATTCACCTGGATTCATAGTTAACAGAATAAATGCACCTGATATGCTTCTTTTCTGCCTTCTTATTGATAACAATATTGCCACACCTGAGGAAATTGATGCTTTTGCAAAGTTACAGGGTTTACCCATGGGACCGTATGAATTAATTGACTATGTTGGTGTGGATGTTGTTTATCATTCAATGAACTATTATGCAAAAACATTGAACTCGGATTATGCAAAGTGCAAAGTTTATTCTGATCTTTTCAACAAAAACCAGCTTGGAATGAAAACAGGAAGGGGATTCTATGACTGGTCTCAGGGTAGGCCGAAAATAGACACAAAGAAGGCAACAGACAAGATCTCTCTCATGGATCTTTTTGCTGTTGAAATAAATGAGGCTGTGAAATTACTTGAGGAAGGGGTTGCCACACCTGATGATATAGAAACAGGCGTGAAATATGGCTTAAATAGAGCCTTTGGCCCAATAAGTGTTGCAAAAACTCTAACCAATCAGGAGGTAAAGGCAAAGCTTGAAGAACTGTCAAAAAAATTCAACTGCTCTGTATTTGAGCCTGCAGAAACAATAAAGAATGGAAGGATGAGGGAGGCAATAGATGGAAGATTAAAGCCAAAGACTGTTGAAAAGAAAAAGGAGGAGGTTGTTGTAAAAGGAAACTTTGAGGAATATGGAACAGTCCTGCTTGAAAGATTTCCTTTCCATGTTGCAAGGATTTTACTCAACAGGCCAAAGCATAACACAATAAACGATGAATTGTTGAATGATCTTGAGAACGTTTTGAAGAAACTCTGGAACGATCCTGAGGTTTGGGTAATTGTTGTTACAGGAAACGGTCCAACATTTTCAGCGGGAGCCGATCTTTCACAGTATTTCCCCAGCAGTTTCCAGTTCCTTGAATTTTCCAGGAAGGGTGAAAGGGTATTCAGATTATTATCCGAAATTCCAAAATTAACCATTGCTGCCATGAAGGGTTATGCACTTGGTGGAGGTTTTGAATTATCATTGGGTTGTGATTTAAGGTTAGCAACAAAGGATGTGCAGATTGGATTCCCTGAGGTTACAATTGGCCTTGTACCTGCCTGGGGTGGATCACAGAAACTTGCAAGGATAGTTGGTGTCGGTAAAGCCATGGAAATAATAGTAACAGGACAGAGAATGACCGGAGAGGAAGCATACAGACTAGGAATTGTTAACAGGATTATGAATGATATTGACAAGGAAAGCATTGACTTTGCAAAATCAATAGCTGAAAACTCAGCACCAATTTCTGTTGCACTTGCAAAGAGATTGATAAACAAGGGAACAGAGGTACCAATGGATGTTGGTCTTGAAATGGAATCTTTTGCAGCTGGAGTACTATTCTCAACTGAGGATTTGAAAGAGGGAATATCATCCTTCCTGCAGAAGAAAAAGCCTGAGTACAAGGGGAGATAAACATGGATGTTTATTTTGTTGATTTCCTTAGAACAGCATTCTCAAGATCCAGACCGAATGAACCTGAAAGGGATTTTTTCAATTCACTGAGAATGGATGAAGCCTTGGGAATGCTTCTTAAGGAAATTATAAAAAGAAACAACATAGATCCATTAAGGATTGGTGATGTTATCACAGGCTGTGCTTTACAGGCTGGAGAAAACTGGCTTTATGGTGGAAGACATCCAATATTCCTTGCAGGATTGCCTGTTGAGGTCCCAGCCATGGCTGTTGACAGGGCCTGTTCATCATCCATGGTTGCAATAGCAATTGGAACCTGGGAAATTATGACAGGTAATGCTGACATAACATTTGCTGGCGGTATGGAACATATGACACATGAGCCAATGGCAAACAACCCAAGAATTCTGCCAAACTATAAGTTGCTTGTAAGACCAGAATACATGAAATACCAGATGAACATTGGATACAGCATGGGCCTAACAGCAGAAAAACTTGCTGAGGTTGAGAATATTTCCAAGAATGAAATGGACGAATTTTCAGTTAGGAGCCATAAACTTGCATCTGAGGCTTTGAACAATGGATACTTCAAGGATGAAATCAAGCCTGTTCAGGTTGAGTATAACGGTGAAATGATCACTGTAGATAAAGATCAGAGCATAAGACCAGATACATCTTTGGAACAGTTAAAAAAGTTACCACCAGCCTTCAAACCTGATGGTGTAATTACAGCTGGAAATTCATCACCATTGAATGCTGGTGCAAGCATGACCATGCTTATGAACGAAAAGACAATGGATGAGTATGGTCTAAAGCCAATGGCAAGGATTGTTTCATTTGGGTGGGCAGGTGTGGATCCAAGCATAATGGGAGAAGGACCTGTACCTGCATCAAAGAAAGCTCTTGAAAAGGCTAAAATGAAAGTTGAAGACATAGACTACTGGGAAATAAATGAGGCTTTCGCTGTTGTGCCCTTGAATGCAATAAAAAAATTGAAAATTGATATGAACAGGGTAAATATACATGGTGGTGCAATTGCTATTGGTCATCCACTTGGTGCAAGCGGTGCAAGGATAACAGGTACTTTAGCAAGGATTCTTAAAGAAAAGAATGGTAGATATGGACTGGCAACCCTCTGTGTTGGAGGGGGCCAGGGTTATGCTGTCATTTTGGAGCGTGTTTGATTATGGATTTTGAACTCCCAAAGGAAGTTGAGGAAAAAAGGAAAAAAGCAAGGGAATTCGCTTTAAGTGAATTCACAGAAGAAAAGAAAAGGAAGTACGATGAAATTGAAAAATATCCCTTTGAAATAAAAAAGGCAGCGCTTGAAAAGGGTATAATTGATTACAACAACCCTTGGAATCTTCTTGTAACAATTGAAGAGCTTTGCAGGGTTGATCCTGGACTTGGCATTTCTTCATTCGTTTCTGCCTTTGGATCTGAGGTTTTAATGTTACTTGGAACAGATGAACAGAAGAAAAAATACCTTGAACCTGTTCTCAGAGGAGAAAAAATAATGGGATTCGCTGTAACCGAACCCGTTGCTGGGAGTGATGTTGCTGGCATTACAACAAAGATCGAAAAGGAAGGTGATCACTGGATCATGAATGGTTCTAAGATGTTCATAACAAACGGTTCAATTGCAGACTTCCTACTTGTTCTTGCAAGGAACGGTCCACCTCCATCTGAAGCGAAAAGACACCATAACATGACCATGGCGATTGTTGAAACAAAGTGGCAGGGTGTGAGTGCAAACAAGTTAACGGGGAAAATGGGTGTTAGGGCAACGGATACTGCTGAAATAATTCTTGACCATGTAAAAATACCAAATGAGAACATAATAGGTGAGGTGGGCAAGGGTTTCTACTATGTTATGACATTCTTCAACATATCAAGAATATATGTTGCAGCGATGGCAATAGGAATAGCGCAGGGTGCAATTGATCTCATAATTGATAAAATAAAGAAGGAACCATCATTCTCAAGCATGGAGAGTATTCAGTTTGCTATCGCTGAAATTGCCACAAGGGTTGAAGCTGCAAGATTGCTAACATATAAAGCAGCTTCTTACCTTTTCCAATTTAACCCCGATCCAGTTGCAACAAGCATGGCAAAATATTATGCTGCTGAAACAGCAACATTTGCAGCTGAAAGGGCGCTTGAAATAACTGGTATGGATGGTGCAATAACATCCCTTGAAAGAATGTTCAGGGATGCAAAGATCATGGAAATATGGGAGGGTTCAAGTGAAATTGAGAAACTTGTTGTTTACAGAATGTATATGAAAAAGATGGGGGTGGAATGAATGGACGAGGAACATAGGGTACTTGAATCCATGGTAAGGGATTTTTCAGAAAAGGAAATTGAACCTATAAACAAAAACATTGAAATTGAAAAAATAAGTTCTTCATTAAAAGAAAGGTTATCATCACTGGGATTCCTCGGCGCAATTGCACCGCCCGAACTTGGAGGTGCATCACTTGACAGGCTGGGTTATGCAATCCTTCTTAAAGAGCTTGCAGCGTCAAACCCATCAGTTGCATATTATGTTTTCCTTGAAAATTCATTCGTTATAAAAATACTTGAGAACGATGTATCACAGAAAGATAGGATTAAAGAAATAGCATCAGGTAAAATTTCAGGTGGTTTCATTTATCCAAAGTTTGTTAATTTCTCTGATCCGGGAGATTTGAGGATAGAGGATAATTATTTGAAAGGAATCACAAACGGTGTTCTTAATTCAAATGCGGATTTTTTCATTGTTACACTTGATGGTGAAAACTTTTACCTTGTTGACCATGGTTTCAAAAAACTTGATGATCATGAGAGGCTTGGCCTAAAAGGATTGAATTTTTCACCAGTTGAATTTTCAGCTGATATCAAAGATTTAAAAAAGATTGAAAATGTTGGTATAGATTTCACAAAAGAAACAAATCTACCCATTGGAGCGATTGCGCTTGGAATTGCATCTGGTGCATTGAGAAAAACCATAGATTATGCAAAGGAGAGGGATGCATTTTTGCATAAACTGAAAGATTTTCAGCCTCTTGCATTTGGAATATCAGAAGCATATGCTGAACTTGAAATACTCAACGATTTCTTTTCTAACCTTGCATCTGGAGAGTATGAGGAAAAGAGGGATCTTCTGTTCAAAATTCACACACTTGATTTTGCAAAAAAGGTAACAAAGCTCGCACTTCAGGTCCATGGTGGATACGGTTACCTTATGGATTTTGGAATAGAAAAATTCTACAGGGATGCAATGTTCATTTATTTAATAACTTCACACTATGTCAAAGAAAGGATGAGACTATCGGAATTAATCTTTGAAACAAAGGCAGGTTTCATTTAATTTTCAAAAAAATTTTATTTTCTTTTTGTTCCATAACAACTCTTCCATTTTTTTCCATATATTTTACAATGGCAAGGAAGGGAACTCTGTTCAGATAGTATTCCCATTTTTCTTTTATCTGTATGTTCAATTCCTTAAGAACAAGGGAATAAATATTTTCTATTGTTTCAGGTACATTTTTTTCTATTATTTCCATTATTTTTTCCAATGCCCTTAAATTTATTTTTTTAAGATCCCATATTGATTTATAGTATCCACCATGTGAAACTATGTATCCATCAGCATCTATTTTTTCAGCAATATCCATTGCATTGATGTATTTTTCTGTGTCAATATGAAATGGTATGGGATGTTTTTCAAGAATTTTTTCTGAAAACATTGTATCCGCAAGAAAAACTATATTATCCGTTGTTTTCAAAACAACCATCTGAAATGAATGCCCCTCAAATTCAAAAATTTTGAAATTTTTTAGTGAAGAAACAGGATAAACATGTTCTGTTTTTGATGGAACTATGAACTTTGTGTTGAGAAATTCAGGATATGATGATCCAAAAAGTATGTAGGGAAAGAAATCCGGATGCTTTAGAATGAAAGCTTCCATTTCACTTGAGAAAAACCTTGTGAACCCCCTTTTCTGCAGAAAATCGTTTCCACCAGCATGATCAGCATGTGAATGTGTTATAACAACATTTTCAATGTATAGGGATTCTTCACTAAGATAGTTGAAAATTTTCCTTATTTTGTTATCATCAATACCTGTGTCAATAAGGGTCACATTTTTACCTTCACTGTACATTCCTATGGATGTTGAGCCTGGAAAATAGTATGTCTTTCCTGAAACATTTTCAATTTCCATGATTAATAAAAAATATGAACGTCTTTAAAAACTTACCTGAAAACTAATTTCAAAAGAGTTGGATAAATTTTTATTATATTTTTATTAAAAATTAGTTTTTTTGCAATTATTGATGGTTTATCAATATGACCATATTTATTTATTTTTTCAATAACTTCATTATTTGAAATTATCTCAAATATTTTTTCCATTTCCTTTTCATTTATTTTTGAAAAAATTTTATGTATGAAAAGATCCCTGTGAAGTTCCCTTTTTATCCATTCAATATTCCTTTCATAATCCTCATTATTTTTTAAACTATGTGCTAGGATCCTTGAACTATTTAAGCCATAGAAAAGTCCACCGCCAGATGTTGCCTTAACAAATAAACCTGCATCACCAACAAGGTAAATATTCTTTCCATGATGTTTTTTCAGTTCACCTATTGGTATCTGCCCCGCAATCCATTCCTTTATCTCCCTTCCACTGAACTCATTTTTTATCAAATTTTTCAGCCTTTGCATGGGATTTTTATCATATGTACCTAGACCAACAAGAACATCATCACCCCTTGGAACAGACCAGGCAAAAAAGCCACTTGAATATTCCATGTCGAGATATATTTTAACAAGATCATCATGTTCATCCTTACTCTTCAACAAAGACTGAACACCATTTATGTATTGTGGATTTTCATCTGTAACCATTTTTCTCACAATACTTCTTGGGCCGTCCGCTCCAATTAAAACTTCACCCTCAAGCTTTTCACCCTGTATTTCAACATTATATTTATTATTTTTATAAAAAATATTTTTCACCCTTTTCCCAAGAATTACATTTTCTCTTATTCTTTCATACATATCAATTTCAAAATTTTCTCTATCAATAACATATGCAACGTATTCATTTTTTCCAATCTGAAAACTTTTTTTCCCGAGAACTATTTCAGCACCCCTTATTTTGTTTAATATGAAATTTTTAGAGAATTCTTCAACAAATTCCTTTGAAACAAGACCTGTGCAATGGGAAGGTTTTCCAACATTAACATGTTCCTCAAAGAGAATAAAATCCTCTCCAATTTCATTCCCGAACTTTAATCCGCTCGGTCCTCCACCAACAACAATATATTTCACAAATTTTTGAATGAAAACGGATTTATAATGTTATTCCTTTTTCAACAATAAAAAATTTTATAGATGTTAAACTTTTCCATAGAAAAGAGGAAGATTGGGATGGAAGAAGAGATATTCAATCAGAAAATGAACTTTCCCGAAATGGAAAAAAGTATGATAAAATACTGGGATGAAAAGAATATATTTGAAAAATTAAGGAAGAAAAATGAAAAGAATGAAATTTTCACATTCCTTGAGGGACCACCCACTGCAAACGGCCATCCACACATGGGCCATGCATTAACAAGGGCTGCGAAGGACGTTGTTCTAAGGTACATGGCAATGAATGGTAAAAATGTATATCCATGGATAGGTGGATGGGATTGCCATGGTCTGCCCGTGGAACTTGAGGTTGAGAAGGAACTGAAGATAAATTCAAAAAAGGAAATTGAAAAGTTCGGTATTGAAAACTTCAACAGAAAATGCAGGGAAAGTGTTTTCAGGTACAAGAATGAATGGGAGGATATGACAAAAAGGATCGGTTTCTGGCTTGATCTTGAAAATGCATACGTTACAATGAACAAGGAATACATTGAGAGCGTATGGTGGGCATTGAACAGGATATGGAAATTGGATCTGCTTGAGAAGGATTTCAAGATTGTTCCATACTGTCCAAGATGCGGAACACCATTATCAAGCCATGAGGTTGCACAGGGTTACAAGGATACAGAGGATCCTTCACTTTTTGTTAAATTTAAGGCAATGGATGAGGATGCTTTTTATCTTGTCTGGACTACAACACCCTGGACTTTGCCATCAAATCTATTTCTTGCTGTGGAAGAAAACATTGAATATTGCCTTGTAAAATATAAAGAAGAAAAATATTATCTTGCCTGCTCTGTTGTTGAAAAATTAACACCAAAAGCAAATATAATAAAAAGATTGAAGGGAAAGGATCTTCTGGGAAGAAAATATGAAAGGCTGATACCTGATATTGATTATGAGGATAATGTATTCTTTATAGTTTCAGGTGATTTCGTCACAACAGAAGAGGGAACAGGAATTGTTCACATAGCACCTGCCTTCGGTGCTGATGACTTCGAAATAGGTAAAAAGTATAATGTTAAAATTTTAAACCCTGTTGACAGGGAAGGAAAATTCCATACTGGACCATGGAAGGGTATGTTTGTTAAGGATGCGGATAAAAAGATAATTGAAAGATTGAAGCATGAGAATAAAGTGTTCAAATATGAAAGGATTGTGCATACATATCCCTTCTGCTGGAGATGTAATACACCCTTACTTTACTATCCATTGGATACATGGTACATAAAGGTTTCAAAGGTAAGGGATAAAATAATTGAAAATAACGAAAAAATAAACTGGATACCTGATTATCTCAAGCATGGAAGGTTTGGAAACTTTTTGAATGAGGCTAAGGACTGGGCACTCAGCAGGGATAGATACTGGGGAACACCCTTACCTGTATGGAAATGCAAAAATAACCATTACTTTGTTCCTGAAAGTTTCAATGATCTATTAAAAAGATCTTTAAAGGAAATAAAAGATTTTGATCCACATAGACCATATGTGGATGATATAAAGATAAAATGTGATATATGCGGTGAAGAAATGGTGAGGGAACCCTATGTTATTGATACCTGGTTTGATTCTGGAAGTGCATCTTTTGCCCAGTACCATTATCCTTTCGAAAATTCTGATAAGGTTGATTTGAGCATACCATATGATTTTATAACAGAGGCAATAGATCAAACAAGGGGATGGTTTTACACATTGCATGTCATTTCAACTTTGCTTTTTGATAAAAATTCTTACAAAAATGTTTTAACTCTCGGTTTGGTACTGAACGAAAAAGGAGAAAAAATGAGCAAGAGCAAGGGCGATTACGTTGATCCCATGCCTGTTATGGAATCCCTTGGCGCTGATTCTCTAAGATTATATCTTTACAGTTCACCCCTCTGGCGTGATAGAAGGGTGAGCATAAACCTAATAAGGGAATATAAGTCAAGAACAATTGATACACTCTGGAATTCCTATGTATTCTACCGCAGTAACTCAAAACTTGATGGATTTGTTTTTGATAATGGAAATATAACAGAAAAGATTGATAAATGGATAATTTCCGAACTGAACAGCACAATAGAATGCGTTAAAGAAAGTATGAAAGAATTTGAAATACACAGGGCAGTGAATTGTATTGAAAATTTTCTTGGTAAATTGAGTAACTGGTTCATAAGGAGATCAAGGAGAAGGTTCTGGGATGAAAAGGTAACTGAAGAAAAATTGTCAGGGTATAGAACACTTTACATTGTTTTTCGGGATCTCTCAAGGTTGATGGCACCATTCACACCGTTCATAACAGATTACATATACAGGGATTTAACTGGAGAGGAAAGTGTTCATCTAACAGATTATCCAAAAGAGAATTTTGATTTGATAGATAAAAAACTTGAGGATGAAATGGAAAATGTGATAAGAATAGTTGAAATGGGAAGGAGGGCAAGGCAACTTGCAAACATAAAAACAAGGCAGCCTCTCGAAAAGATGATTGTAATTGGTAAAAAACATGTTTTGGATAATATAAAGGATTATGAAACAATGATAGAGGATGAACTGAACGTAAAGAAAATAGTTTATGATGAAAATAGGGAAAATTACATAAATTACAGTGTTGACCTGAATTACAAAATTGTTGGACCCATAGTAAAGGAGAGGATCAATGAAATTAAAGAAATAATCAAAAAAATGGATCCTTTAGAAATAAAGAAAATGGTTGAAAACAATTCAACCGTTAATGTTATGGGGTTTGATTTACCGGCTGAATCTTTTATATTCAATGAGATCACGAATGAAAAATTTGTTCATGTTGGCGAAAACGATACATACGTTTTCTTAAGTAAGGATATTAACATGGATCTCCTTTATGAAGGCCTTGCCAGAGAAATTGTGAGAAGGATACAGATTATGAGAAAGGAAATGAACCTTGCTTATGCGGACAGAATACTTGTTGAAATAACAACGAATGATGATGAAATAAAAAAAGCTGTTGAAATGAAAAGGGAATATGTAGAGAATGAGACACTTTCAAAGATGAATAAAGTTGATAATAGATACAGGAAGACCTGGGAAATAGATGGAAAACAGGTAACAATTTCAATACAAAAAATTTAATATTTAAAAGTTTTTTAGATAGTGAGGAAAATGAAATTAACTCCTGAAATTTCAACACTTGTTATACTTGTTCCAGTGGGATTTCTTTTCATATTTGCAACGTGGTTAACAGGTTTTTCATTTATACTTTTCTACCCAATTCTTGTTTTTTACATATTCCACAGAAAAAAAATATGGCAGACAAAGAAAAGAGCAATTTGGGGAACTGTTTCAATTTTGGTTGTTTCTCTTCTTATATTTTCTTTGTTTCCGTTGGAAAATCCTTCTTATTTGGATCAATACAACAAGCCTATCATACCACAGCAATCATCAAAAATTGTTAAGAATATAACTGTTACATACTATCCTGTGAATGGCCATTACAATGTAACGATAATTACAAACAAATCTGAGTTTGTAAAACTTTCAATTGATAAGGTATATACAAACAACTTTTCCGCATCGCCTTTTAAAAATTACACATCAAATTCAACAAAGATTAATAATACTTATGTAACAACATTTTCAATAAATGTATCATCCTATCCATCAGGCCTTTATTTAACAAACGTGACCATGGAAAATGGATCTGTATGGGTAAATATATTGGCTCCAAGGATCATGTCCAATAATGATTTCATAAACTTCGTATCTGGCATTGTTCTTTACTCCCTTTTCTGGTCCTTTATTCTTATTTTCCTTATAACCGAAGGCTTCTATCTTGCAATAATATTTGGTGCACATACGATAAGGAGACGGAGGCAGGTACTTAACAAATAATCATTTATTTTTTATTTCATCTTTTATATATGAATACATTTTTTTAGGATTTATTACATCCATCATAAATTCCAGATCTTCCCTTTTTAAAATTCTCAGAAGGTATAAAATTAGAAAATACAAAAGGTATGAAAATATTAGCCATATAAAAAGTGACCAAAATGGTGTTGTTGGAAAATGCGGTGAAATAAGGTATAGTATTAGGGATGTAATAACCGCACCTAAAAATTGGCCTATCAACTCCCTGTTACCAAAGATGCCTATGCTTTTATAAGTTTTTAATCTTACAACAATCATTATCATTAAACTTGCTATAAAGTTTGCAAGGGCAGCACCAAGTGCACCAAGCGATAGAAAGTTCTTAGGTATTAAAATTGTGTTTAATATTACAATAATTATTAGATTTATAATGGATGTGTAGGCTATGAACCTTGGATTTCCAACAGCATTGAAATGTATTGAATATGGTGAATTTATACTGTTAATGTAAACCATTAGGGAAAAAACAATTAAAATTGAACTGTATGGAATAAGTTCACCAGACCAAAGATTCAAAACCTGCCAGGAAAATACTATCATAAAAATTACTAATGGCATTATTGAGAGAGATATATATTTTTCTGAATTCAACAATGTTCTGTTATATTCTTCAATGTTACCATTGAAGTTCAGGGATGAAAGTGTTGGATAGAGCATGGAAACAAGGGCTGTGGAAAAAACTGTTACGTATGAAACAATTTTAAGTATGCTTGAATATGCACCTACACTAACAAGACCCCAGAAGAATTGTATATAAATGTTGTTTATGTTTGTTGCAACCGCACCAAGAGCACCCGTTATTGAAACCGGTATTGCAAAAGTTATGTATTTCATAAACAGATCCTTTGATGGCTTCTTGAAACGCCATCTTTTCGCATATGGAAAATAGATTGAAAGATAAATTGCATATGCCATTACTGAAACCATTGCCATGATGAGTGAGAACTGATCCTTGTTTACAAGAAACTTCACCATATAAACACTCAAGATAATGTAAAGAGAATTTCTAAACAATGATTCTATCAAAATTGGAAGACTTACAATTGCTGCCTTTATGCTTGCTGTAAATACAGATTGATAATAATTTATAAAGCTTTGAAGAATGTAATAGAAAATGAGGATGAAAATTGCATATTCTTCATAAACGGTCTGAAAACCCTTATGGAAAACATATATCCATATGAAAATAGTGGAAAGTACAATTAAAACAAATAATACTGAAAGAATTACCTTTATTATAAAATAAACTGTAATGCCTTCATCGAAATCTATACCTTCGTTAAGTCTTTTTATGTTTGCTGATGAAAAGCCCATATCGAGTATAAATGAAAAAAGGCCAAGAAATGAAAGTGCATATGAGAATATACCATATACTTCAAGACCCACATACCTAAGTATGAATAATAAACCGAGATAACCAATTAAACCTGAGACGACGTTTTGCAACAGCACAAGCATAGATTTTCTTGCAAGCATTTGACCACGCTCAACTATATCCCTATGGTATGGTATAAAATATTACCATAAAATTTTATTGCATTCTAAAAATTGTTCATTAACCTTTCTATCTTCGATAAAAGGGGTATTATTATGAATGATGCAAATGAAAAGACTCCGGTAACAAGAAAAAATGTTACTATATTCCATATGATTGCTTCCAGGGAAATTAATGTTTTTATTTCCATGGTTCTTCCATTAAAGAATCATAAATTTAAAGAAAATGAACGATTGTTCCATCAAAATTTAAATAGGTAAGGAAATTTTCAAAAGTCATATGATACCAACCTGGTTTTTCCTTCTTTCCGCAATACTTGAAATTTTCATAGGTGTTGTTAGCATACTTATAGCAGTTTTTTCTTACAGGGCCTACATATTTTCAAAAAATATTAAAATTTTTTATTTTTCACTGGGTTTTATGCTTATTTCCACCGCCATGTTCCTTCATATTTT
>JAVRLH010000020.1:0-15434 GCA_031961605.1 Thermoplasmatota archaeon | reverse complement strand
TTCCTATGGTTGGCCTCATTGAAATTAAATTTCTAGGCCCTTCCCTGATAATCCATAAGGGTCATCAGGTGCATATCACCTAAGGGTAATTAGACTGTATAATGTACTTATATTTAAAATTCACGGAAAACCTTGAATACCCCATAGAAAAAGAAAATGCAATTAATTTTAAAAAAATTTAAACGTTCGTGAAATTTTTTAGTCCTTTTAAAGTTGGTCAAATACCCTACCCAAAAGACTAGGTTCCTTCATAAATTGGATTCGATCTTCACACATTCACAAAGGAACTCTAGGTTTTTTTAGTCATTACTTCAGCCTGTTCAAACCCAGCAAAGATAAAGTGTGTTAACTAATTATTTTATCCAGAGTAAAATATTTAAATCAAACATAAATGGAGGTGTTTGTGATAAAACGTGTTTACAAAAAACGCCTCCAAAAATAATAAAAAAGGAAATATAAAATAATTTGGTAAAAGTATAACAATTCCCTAGTTAAAAGGATAGAAATTCTTTTGCACAAAAACACGATGTGGAGTTAAAAATGATTAACCTAACCTTTAGTTAACACACTAAAAATTGAATAAAAATTTTAATAGTGAAACGCATATTATTGTTTGATAGGAATGGACATTCTAGAAACTCCCTCTGTAAGTATGATTGTTGGTCTTGTTGAAAGGGTAAGCGATCTTAAGTATCCAGATGATATTGCACATTTAGATGATGATCTGGGTGTTGAAAAATCAACATTTTTCAACCTTATCGATGATGCTGAAAGACTTGGACTTGTTAAGGTTGTTGAAGGGAACATTGAATTAACACAGGATGGATTGAAATTTGTAAATTCTGGAATAAAGGACAGAAAGATCATACTGAGAGAAAAAATAAAAAAACTTGAACCTTTCAAAAGTGCAGTTGAAATTCTGAGCAAAACCCCTTATGGAAAAATGCAGCTTGATTATTTTATGGAAATATTCAAGAAAAAATTTTATTCCTACGATTTGAACAATCTTTTTAAGGTATTGGTGAACTGGGGAAGGTATGTTAAACTTATAGGTTACAGCATGGACAACACCGAAATTTACCTTTATAAAGAATGATCCTTAGAAAATTTAATAATAGGTTTGAGAATGTAAGATTGCAATGAGAATAAGACAGCCAATAATAAGTGTTCTCGGTCATGTCGATCATGGTAAGACTTCACTTTTAGATGCCATTAGGGGAACATCAATTGCAAAAAAGGAACATGGTGCTATTACACAGCATATTGGTGCAACTGAAATACCAATAGAAACAATTTATGAAATCTGTGGACCATTGATAAAGGAGAGAAAATTCAAGATCCCTGGTTTACTTTTCATTGATACACCAGGCCATGAGGCTTTCACAACTTTAAGGGCAAGGGGTGGTGCCCTGGCTGATCTTGCAGTTCTTGTTGTTGATATTAGAGAAAAAATAATGCAGCAGACAGTTGAAAGCTTAAACATTCTCAAAAAATATAAAACACCATTTGTCGTTGCTGCAACAAAAATTGATCTAATTGATGGATGGAAAAATTCTCAGGAAAAGCCATTCGTTTATGCAATAAACGAACAGAAAGATTTTGTAAAGGAAACATTGGATAGAGAAATTTACATGCTTTCTGAGCAACTTTTCAACCATGGATTTTCATCCGAAAGGTATGATAGAATTTCGGATTTCACAAAAAATGTTGCAATTGTGCCCGTAAGCTCAAAATTAAAAATAGGCATTGCAGATTTACTCCTTGTCCTCATTGGTCTTGCACAAAGATTCCTGGAGAATGAAATAACAACAGCAAACGGTCCTGGGATAGGAACAGTTCTAGAGGTAAAGGAAGAGAAAGGTCTTGGAAAAACAATGGATGTTATTCTTTATGAAGGTGTTATAAAAAAAGGGGATACAATTGTTGTTGGTGGTAGAACAAACCCTGTTATAACAAAAGTTAAGGTTCTTCTTAAACCAAAACCACTTGATGAAATCAGGGATCCAAGGGATCCTTTCATGCAGATAAGAGAATCATCAGCTGCAGCTGGTATAAAAATTTCGGCGCCGGAAATAGATGATGTTATTGCGGGAAGCCCGTTAATGGTTGCATCCATTGATAACCTTCAGGAAGTTATTGAAAAGATAAAGAATGAATCAAGTTTGCAGATTAAACTTTCAGATGATGGTGTTGTAATAAAGGCTGATGCAAAGGGATCCCTGGAGGCACTTGCCTATGAACTTTCAAATCTGAATGTTCCAATAAAAAAGGCTGATGTGGGTGATGTTTCGAAGAGGGATGTTGTTGATGCACAGACAACAACAAATCCTTTCTACAAAGTTATACTTGCATTCAACGTTAAGGTTCCTCAAGAAATATCAAGTATGGTTGATGTTCATATCATTGAAGGGAAAGTTCTTTACGAAATTGTTGAAAAATACAAAGCCTGGGTTGAGAAAGAAAAAGTAAGAATTGAAGAAGAAAAGAGACAATCAATAACCTTTCCAGCAAAGGTAAGGATCCTTGAGGATCATATTTTCAGAACTTCAAAGCCAGCAATAGTTGGTGTGAGAGTTCTTAGTGGAAAGATCAAGCCAGGAATGGGTTTAATGACAACACAGGGTAAATCTGTTGGTGAAATTAAGAGTATAAGGGAAAGGGAACAGAGCCTTAAGGAAGCTGGGATGGGAAGTGATGTTGCAATAGCAATCTCCGATGCAATAATTGGAAGGAATGTGAAACCTGGTGAAATTCTCCTTTCTGATTTAACTGAAAATGATGTTAAAAAATTGAAGGATGTTGAACTTTCCTACGAAGAAAAGGAGATTCTGGATGAGATAACTTTAATAAAGAGGAAGGAAAAACCTTTTTGGGGTTTATAATTCATTTGATGATATAATAACCAGCGCTCTTCTGCCTTGCAATCCTTTTCACATATCCTTTATTAATCAATTCCTGAAGCGCATTGTTCACAATTCCCTTCCCCATTCCAGCTGCCTTCATTATATCATCCGCTGTTTTTAACTTATCCTCTGAGCTTGCACCAAGCTTCTTCATAGCCTCATAAACCTTTTTAGCATTCGGAGACATTGTTTCATCAGCCATAACAACCACCCTAATTTATTCAAGATATTAATATACAATATTTAAATGTTTTGAACTTTTCAATTTCCTAAATTTTAAATACATACTGAAGTTTATTAAAACGTATGATGCCATGGAGAGGAAGAAGAAGAGGTCCAAGGTGGATATCATATTATCCAAACTCATACGTTTACGCACCAATGGATAGATTACCAGGTGGAAGGGTTATTATCTATCTTTCAGAACTTGAAGCATTGAGACTTGTTGATGTTGAAAATTTAACACAGGAAGAAGCAGCGCAGAAAATGGGTATATCAAGAAAAACGCTTTGGACAGATCTTACTAGGGGGAGAATGAAAATAATCAATGCACTCTTAAACGGTTACATTATTGAAATAAGGCAGGATGAAGTGAAAAAAGAATGATTTTAAAAAAGATTTTTATGATCCTTTTTTCAAACATCCAAAGTTTCTGATATTAAAACTATATATTTATATACTTTACTTTGAAAGAATATAAATATTGTCATAGGTTATTAGATCTGGTGAAAAAATGGATAAGAAGATATATAAAAAAATTGGAAGATCCTGAAAGGGGTATATCATACATATTGATAGCAAGATACCTTGAAAGGATGGCTGACCATTCTGTGAGCATAGGTAATAAGGTTATTTATTTAACAAAAGGTTAAGTAAGGATACACAATATACTTGGCTAAAATTTTTTCTCTATATAATTCACAACACTTTTGAATATTCTCCTTCCAGGATCATCCCCACCGCTCCTTAAATATTCAGGATGCTGGTATTTGAAGAATGCCCTTTCAGGATGTGGCATAAGGCCTAGAACATTACCTATGCTATTGCACATGCCAGCTATATTATACATGGATCCATTTGGGTTCCATGGATAATCAGCATATTTACCATTACTATCAACATACCTGAACGCTATCTGTTTATTTTCAATTATATTCTCAAGAATCTTATTTTCAAGAACAACACGCCCCTCAGCATGTGCAATGGGTAAAGCCATGATCTCTTCTTTTTTTAGATCATTAAGTAACTTGCAGGATGTATTTTCTTTTTTCACATATACCCATCTGCATTCAAATCTATTTGATATATTTGGTGCAAGTGCTGCCTGGGGTTTTTCACTCCATAATGTTTCCCATCCTGGCAAAAATCCAAGTTCAATTAGAACCTGAAAACCGTTACATATACCAACAATGGCCTTTTCATTCTCTATGAAATTAAAAAGATCTTTGGATACAGTTCCCTTCATTCTCGATGCAAATATTGCCCCTGCCCTTACGTAATCACCGCCAGAAAATCCGCCGGGGAATACGAGAATATGGTAGTCCTCAAGGTTTACTTTTCTATTTTCAAAAAGTTTAAGATGAACATATTCAGGTTTTGTTCCCAGAGATTTGAATGAAACGTATGTTTCATCCTCGCAGTTTGTTCCCTCCATTCTAACTATAGCTACTCTGATTTCACTCTTATCCATGAACTTCCCTCCCTGGAAAATCTGTCCAGTATGATCTTATTTCATCAATATCACTCCTCAAAATTCTTCTTCTCTTATCATTTATTATTAGATTCCCCGAACTGTTCGTTTTACCAATTTTAAATATTTTCATGTTCCTGAATATTTTAATGAAATCATCCTCATTTTCTTTATCTATCTCAACAACCCATCTTGTGTTACTTTCAGAGAACAATTTGAAATCAGACCTCATTAAACCCAATGGAGAAAGGTTCAGATCTGCTCCAATTTCACCACCAATTGACATTTCCGCAATTGTTACAGCAAGACCTCCTTCAGAAACATCATGGCAAGATAAAATTATTCCCTCATTCATGGCATTAAGGATTCTTTCCATACTCCTTTTCAAAATTTCAAATTTAACCTTTGGAACAACCGTACTGTTTATTTTCAATAGATCATAGTATACGGATCCTCCCATCTCCTGATGCGTTTCGTTGATAATGTATATTGGATTGTCCTCTTTTTTAAAATCTGAACTTACAGCCTTTCTTATATCCTTAACTATGCCAACAGCCATCAAGGTTGGTGTTGGTGGTATTGATATTCCACTGTTTTCATTGTAAAGGCTAACATTACCAGAAACATATGGTACTTTCATATACCTTGCTATTTCACCAAGACCCCTTGCAGATTCGTAAAGCTGTCCCATAACAACAGGATTCTCAGGATTTCCAAAATTCAAATTATCTGCCATTGAATGCGGTTTTGCATTCACGGCAACAAGGTTTCTTATTGCTTCATCAAAGATTGATATTGATCCCCAGTATGGATCTATTGCCGTAATTCTTGGATTCGATGTTGATGTTATTGCAATCCCCCTGTATGAATTTTCCAGAGGTTTAATTATTGATGCATCACCATGCGATTCATTACCTATTAAACCAACAAGTGGTTTTAGAACAGTTTGTCCCTTTACTTCATGATCATATTGTCTTATAACATAGGCCTTTGATGCAACGTTTGGATTTGATAGTACTTTAAGAAATATTTCTTTATAATTTGGCTCAGGTGGAACGATATCCTCAACTATCTGTGCAGGATATTCTATTTTGTATGGCCTGCAATAAACAGGTCCGGATGTGAGAAAAACAAGATCCATGTCAAGAACTTTTAGATCTTTATAAAATATCCTTAAAACTTTTTCCTTAATTGTTTTTCCAATAACGTTTATTTCAACATCCCATGATCTGAATATATCAAAAACCCTATCAAGATTATCATCTGAAACAGCAAGAAGCATCCTTTCCTGTGATTCACTCACCCAAATTTCCCAGGGTGCAAGATCCGGTTCCTTCAATGGTACATTCTCAAGGTTTATTTCAGCACCAACACCACCGGCAAGGCACATTTCACCAACAACGCTTGAAAGACCCCCACCACCAAGATCCTTCATGCCCTGAATGAGATCATTATCAACAGCATCAAGAACAGCATGTATCAATGGTTCCTTTATTATTGGATTACCCAATTGAACAGCTGTCCTCTCAACCTTTTCACCTTCATTGAATACTCTGCTTGCAAAGGTAACACCATGAATACCATCCCTTCCCGTTTTACCACCAACAAGAACAAGGTTATAGTTGATCTCGCTCACCCTGCTCCTTATTATGTTCTTCTTCTTTGCAATGCCAAGACAGCCAACGTTAACAAGTATGTTGTTCAGAAACCTGTTATCAAAATATGTTAGTCCAGTGAGAGTTGGTATACCAACCCTGTTACCATAGTCCCTTATACCTGAAACAACACCGTTGAAAAGGAAGAATGGATGCTTTGTCCCTTTTGGTAATTTTTCATGTGGATAGTTAAGGTTTGCAAAGAATATTGAATCAACAAGTGCGATGGGCTTTGCACCCATGTTCAGAACATCCCTTATTATTCCACCTACACCCGTTGCAGCACCACCGTATGGTTCAACAAAACTTGGATGGTTATGGCTTTCCATTTTGAAAACATAGGCATGTTCTTTATCGAATTCAACAACACCTGCATCATCACCTGTCAAAATAACATATGGAGAATCAATACCTATTATGTACTTTTTTAGAACAAACTTTGAACTTTTGTAACAGCAATGTTCGCTCCATGCCTGTGCTATAGCCTGTATTTCAACATCTGTTGGATCCCTTTTCAAAGCACGAAAGTAGGATTTTATCCTCAGCATTTCCTCAAGACTTAGTGAGAGACCGAGATCACTGCTCAACTTTACAAGATCTTCCTCATTCATTTCCCTTACGGGTATAACCCATACAGGAAATTTTTCATTTAACTTATACATCAGACCCTCTCCACCTCTATTGTGTATTCATGAATTACAGGATTCACCAATAGTCTATCACACATTTCATTTGCTAATTTTTTAGGATCTTCTGTATCCTTTATCAAAATTTCATAGTTCTTTGATATTGAAACGTTTTCAACATCCTTGAATCCAAGTAAAATTAAATTCCTTTTTACAGCAAGTGCTTCAGGATCCTCAATCCCTTCTTTCAATTTCACAATTATCTTCAATTTGATCATAATTATGTAATGTATTGTCTATATTTAAACTTGAAGAGATCTTTAAAATTTTTAAGATACATTATCTAAGCCAGAAGGACAAATTTTATATACTATTATTTTTTTGTAAAATTGACTCCTCTTTGTATCAGAGGAGTCAGGGTCGGAAAGAAGGGGCAGTAGCTCTGTTCCTTGACCTACGAGGTCGTTTATGAAAGAGTACTGCCTCTCCGACTCTTACACCCCTTTGACATTTTACTTTAAAAAAATTGATTCATGGAATTTTTCAGGAAACGATTGCACCAATGTTTTTTGCTTCTTTTTTTATTTCCTCAAGAATCCTTTCCTCATCCCTGTCACCTGCACCCAGCCTAATGTTGAAGAGACCACTTCCACCTCCAACGCGGCCAAAATCTATTTTCTGTGAACTACCATCATAAAAGGAAACTAAAATGAATCCTATTGTATCGTTTGTTCTGAAATAATACTTGCTTCCAGCTATTGCCACCATTTCCACATTCCCCGATCTTTCTATTTTTGAGTATTTCACTTCTCCGATAATCTGCTGAAATATCCTTAATAGTATATCCGATTCTATTCTAGGAGATACAGTTACGCTTTTCATCAAAATGTCATTGAAAAAAGCATTATTTAAAGTTTTTTAGGTTCTGTTGCACTGTCCAGAAATCATTGAATATTTAAAGGCTTCACTCAAATATTGGTCCTGAATATGAACAAACGGAAGATTAACAATATAAATTAAAATTAAATTACTGGATAAAACCACATAATCCCCCCATTTAAATGCAAAGATTCAGGGTATATGTTGTTTTGGCTATCACAACCATTTCACCCCTATACTTGGCGTGTTTTTGTAAATACAAAGAAGATATTAAACCATAGCGTCTATCTGCGCTTGAACTATAGGATCCATGTTTGATACTGGTATGTTCATATCATTTATCTGAAAAACAAAATTTGAACTGTAACCAATTGCTACTCCATGAAAACTCCCCCCAGGAATCTGAATTTCACAAACAACGTATGAAAAACCATGATACTGTTCAACAGGTCCACAAGACTCCCAAGGAAGACGGGGCGAATGAACAAATTGATAGAAGGCATTTTCTGCAAGAGAGGTGTTTTTATATTCGCTTATTGTTATAAAAATTTGTCCATGGGATCCATTGTAATAAACACCCTCACTTTTTATTATTTTACTTGAATTTCCATTTAAAGTTATAACACTGGATTCTCTTAAAGTTGTATTTGTATATTTTTCTAAAACACTATCCTGAACAAAACCAAAATGAACATTACTTGTTTGTGATGTAAGTAAAAATATAGATATAAAAATGACTATAACTATTACTGCCCCTATTGCTGTGTAAATTCCAATTTTAGATTTTTTCATTTTTTCCTAACCCTATAATTAAAAAATTTCCTTCTCTTATAAAAAATTTCCCAAAAAGGGTTTGTAGTATTTCATGGGAATGAACATCAAAAATTCTAGAAAGTTTTATTATATACCTTGCAAATATGGTTAAATGGGATCAAAAATGGATGTTAAAATAAATGTTAAAGATCTTAAGGAAATCACAGATTTGCTTTTAACGCTTGTAACAGAGGCAAAGTTTGAATTTACAAAGAAAGGTTTTAGTGTAAAATGTGTTGATCCCGCTCATGTGGCGATGATTGTTCTTGATCTTCCTAAGGATTCTTTCCTTGAGTATAATGTTCCAGAGGATACGGAAATTGGTGTTGACCTTGAAAAAATCAAGGATTTCCTGAAAACTGCAAGTTCAAGCGATGTTATAGAATTGAGAAAGGAGGATAGCAGGTTAACGTTAATTGTTGGTAATTTGAGCAGGAGCATGCCAACAATTGATCCATCGAGCATGACTGTTCCAAAGGTTCCTTCATTGGGTCTTCCAACAAAGGCTGTTATTCCCTCTGAGCAGTTCATTGACGGAATAAAGGCTGCTGAAAATATTTCTGATAACATAACATTACACATAACACCAAACGAGTTCAGGTTATATACAAAGGGTGATGAGGATTCATCAAACCTTGTTATACCAAAAGATATGCTAAAGGAATTGAAATGCGATCAGGAAGCTAGAAGTTTGTACCCTGTTGATTACCTTTTGAAGTTCACAAAGGCAATAAATTCAGAGAACCTTACAATAAACCTTGGAACGGACTATCCAGTTAAAATAGATTTCACATTCTCGGATAATAAAGGACAGGGCATGTTCCTTTTAGCACCAAGAATAGAGGAGTAAAATCAATCACCGTTCAATATTTCACCGAGTGTTGTTATCCTTTCAGCGAATGCATTGTGCTTATGTATACTCTCTTCGCTTTCACTTCTCACTGTTATCAGGGTATCCTTTGGCAGGTATGAATATTTTTTAACAATTTCCTTCAAAGCATCCCTTACAACATCCTCAACAAACTTTGGATTCTCATGTGCTCTCATTACAACCTCCTCCTCATCCTTCCTCTTTAATATTTCATATGTTGGGCTTGACATTGCTTTTTCAGCAATGTCAATGAGATCATTTGCCTCTATGTTATAATTCTCAGGGACTTCAATCATTATTGT
This sequence comes from Thermoplasmatota archaeon, assembly GCA_031961605.1. Taxonomy (GTDB): domain Archaea; phylum Thermoplasmatota; class Thermoplasmata; order Thermoplasmatales; family ARK-15; genus JAVRLH01. Next base: position 5,695 of record JAVRLH010000020.1, on the reverse strand, counting down.
TGTGTTGTTTCTCTGATTATGTGAAACAACAGGTATTTTTTCAAGAAGATCCTTATATTCAGGATACTTTTCAATCAACCTTGCTCTCACAGTTTCCATGGCACAGGGGCATACTGTTATTCCTGTTACGGTCACGCCTACCATTTTTCTAATTCCTTTATCATTTTTAATAGCCTTTGTAAAAAGTTTGTATTTTTCAACACTTTTCTTTCCGCTCGGATTCTTCCTTTCAAGGAAATAATCTGAAATCATTTCTATTTCAGCATGTGTTGCATAAGGATGTTTTTTAAGCAGCATTTTAACAATATTTTCAGCAAGACTCTCAATGCTCGAACAGGGCTTTTCAGAACTTGCCTCAACTATTTCCTCTATTATTTCAATGTTCCTTGAAAGGTCCGATCCCTTTTTTATTGATGGTAGATCAACAAAAAGATTTATTGTTGGTGTTAGTATAACTTTTCTATCCGGCCTTTTAACAACTATCTGCTTAACAACGTTTGTAACACCTACCCTCGTTAATCTGTATGAATAATTTGGCTTCTGTGCCTGAATGTCAGGAAGATCATCATTAACCTTCATACTTCATCCACAATTATAAAAAAGTATTTAATACTGGTGTTATTAATACTGATACGAGGGTAAATGTTTGAACTACAGATAAAATTAAAGGGAACAACGCTTCAGGAAAGGGACTTAGATGATGTTCTGATGAACTTTCTATCGGATATTGGCTACATTAATGAAATAAAAAATAGCAATGAGGCTGAAGAAATTAAAAACAGTGTTCCCTACAGATTATTCAAGGATTGCTTTTTGTTGAGGGCGGATAGATACTGGACACCTGAGGAACTCATGGCAACACTGAACACATCAAAGCCAACACTCTACAGGCATCTGAACAGGTTGAAGGATCTTGACATTCTTGAGGAATTGCAGGATGGAAAGGTGAAAAAATACAGGTTAAGGAATGGAAAACTATCCGATTCATGGCATTTTGTTGAAGCGAACGTTAAAATTGCCATGGATAATTACAGGAAGGTTGTTGATTATATTGAGAGAATGGTGATGAAAAATGGTTGAACTTACCATAGGTTCAAAAATAAAGGTTTACACATATGCTGATGATGGAAAGGTTAAGGAAAATGTTGGCATATTTTCAGGAATAATAAACATAGGTGAGGATTCTGCACTTGTTCTTGAAATGGAGGATATTGAGGGAAAATACAGAATAATACCTCTCAGTGCAATAACAGCCATTGATATAATTGAGCTGAAGAATATTGAGGAAAAAAGAGAAGAAAAAACCACATATTTCACATGAGAGGTATAGTTTGTGATATACTCATTTTCAAATATACCTGATGTTCTAAGCGCGCAGGAAATTATAGATATTGCATTCAAGAGAGCAAAGAGGATCAACCTTGCAAAGCATCCTGACAAGGTTGCAATGTTCAGAAACTGGGATATTGAAAAACTAAAAACCATGGAAAGGTTTGTGAAGGATACTTTCACAAATTACATAAAAAAATTTCCAGATTACAGGATTGTTGATGATTTTCATAAAGAACTCATGGATGTTCTCATTGATGTTAACAGTTATAGAAAATCATTGGCTTCATTAAAATGGGCAAACGAAAGTATAACGAAATTGACAACATCAACAATAAAGAGGCTTGAGGCAACAAGGGAAATGGATGATTTCATAAAGATAATGAAATCATACTTTGGAAGGTTTTCATCATATGTTGAAGGTGTTGGACCTTCACTTGATTATTTAAGGTATGCAAAAGGCATGCTCTTGCAGATACCTGACATGGATCCTGATCTTTTCACAATTGTTGTTGCAGGCTTTCCAAACGTTGGTAAAAGCGAGCTTGTGAACAAAATTTCATCCAGAAGATCTGAGGTTGCACCCTATCCATTCACAACAAAAGGGATAATTGTTGGTCATGCAAAAATAAATGGAGAAAAAATCCAGGTTGTTGATACACCGGGTTTGCTTGATAGAGAGATTGAGGAAAGGAACAGGATGGAAAAACAGGCAATACTGGCATTAAGATACCTTTCAGACCTGATAATCTTTATTCTTGATCCATCAGAAACATGTGGCTATGAAACGGAAAGACAGATGAAGCTATACAATGAAATAAAATCTAATTTCCCAACAAAAATAATATTTGTTGAAAATAAAGTTGATCTATTTAAATCAAATTCAGATAATTTGAAAATTTCAGCAAAAACTGGAGAAAATATTGAATTGATAATGGAATTAATTGAGAATGAGATTGGTGGTAAGCATGGAAGAGACAATAAGGAAATTCGCACTCCATAACGCATACGAGCATGATGGAAAGGCGGATGTGAACAGCGTTCTTGGAAAAATTTTATCATTTGATCCTTCACTTAAAACAAAGGTGAAGGAGATAATTCCAGTTGTGAAAAAAATTGTTGATGAGGTAAATGCATTGAATAAAATTACACAGAAAGAAATGCTTGAAAAAATTGCACCTGAACTTTTGATAACAAAGAAAGAAGCTGAAATACACATATTGCCCGATCTACCTGATGTTACTGGGCCTGTTGTTATGAGACTTGCACCTTCACCATCAGGACCATTGCATATTGGTCATTCAAGAATGGCAATACTGAACGATGAATATGTGAAAAGGTATGGTGGGAAATTAATTTTGAGAATTGAGGATACAAATCCATACAACATTGAGAAAAGCGCATACGATATGATAAAAGATGATATAAAATGGTTGAATGTTAAAATTCATGAAATTGTTATTCAATCCGATAGATTTCAGGTCTATTACAACTATGCAAAAAAACTCATTGAAATGGGTAAAGCATATATCACATTATGCAACGAAAAGGAATGGAGGAAATTGAAGGTGGAGAAAAAACCCTGCCCTGACAGGGATCTTGATCCTTCAGTTCATTTAGAAAGATGGGAAAAAATGCTTTCTAATGCTTACAAAGATCATGAGGCTGTTTATGTTGTTAAAACTGATCTTAACCACCCAAACCCAGCAATAAGGGACTGGGCAGCGTTCAGGATAATAAGTAAAGCGAGACATCCAAGAACAGGCGAGAAATATGTTGTTTATCCATTGATGAACTTTTCAGTTGCAATTGATGATCATGATTATTCATTAACACACGTTTTAAGGGGAAAGGATCATCTCAACAACACTTTAAGGCAGATTTACATTTTTGATTACTTCAACTGGAAAAAGCCTGTCTACATACATTACGGTAAGGTGAGGATTGAGGGATCGATACTTAAAACATCAATCATCAAGAAAGGTATAAGGGATGGATCATTCACAGGCTGGGACGATGTTAGGTTGGGAACTTTACTAGCTTTAAGAAAAAGGGGAATAGATCCAGATGCTATTAGAAAATACTGGGTTGATGCTGGTCTTAAGGAGGTGGATATTGTATTCTCATGGGAGAACCTTTATGCGTACAACAGAACAATTGTTGAACCAAAAGCGAAAAGGTTCTTCTTTGTATGGGATCCCGTTGAGGTAAGGGCGAAAATCAATGAAAGAATTGAATCAAAGGCACCGTACCATCCAAACAATCCATCAATGGGTTATAGAATTTATAGTTTCAACAATGATTTTAATGTATATTTAACAAAGGATGACTGGGATAATATAAAAAATAATGAAATTTTCAGACTCAAGGATCTTGGAAATTTCAGAAGGAATGGTAATATGGTTGAATATGTTAACAACGATCTGTCAATGATTAAAAAACTGAAGATAATTCACTGGTGTCCTGAAAATTCTTTGAATGCTGAAATTTTAATGCCCGATGGTAATGTTAAGAGAGGATTGATAGAGCCTTTAATAAAAAGTATAAAAAATGAAATTGTTCAGCTTGAAAGGTTTGGATTTGTTAATATTTTTGTTGATGAAAATATCACTGGCTTTTTCTCTCATAGGTGATTGATTTTTTGAAATCATTTTTTACCTTTTTTAGAAGATTTTCATCTTCCATAATATTCTTTGCTGTCTTCACTGCTGCGATTATACCCTTCATCAAAGAATCTTTGGCAATTTCAGGATCAACAGCCTTTCTGAACTCATCCGTATGTGCCGGTATGCCTTCATAGCCAACCTTTATATCAATGTGACCAGTTGGAACAACCTTGCTGACATTGGCTTCATCCGTACTTCCGAATCCAGGTGAAACAATTTCATCATAATTTTCAGCCTTTATTCCCATGTCTTTCAATTCATCAAATAAAATTTTATCAATCACCCTGTTTGAAACATAATTTTCATAGAATGGTGTTATTGTGTTGATTTCACATGTTAAACCATAACCTGAACATATACCATTTGCAAGTTTTTTTACATCTTCAAGAAGATCTTTTAGATATTCACCTGAACTTGATCTCAGATCCACTTCCATGACAGCCCTTTCTGGAACAACGTTAGAAGCTGTTCCACCCTCCTTTATTATCATTCCTATTACAGCATTTTTATCTATCTTTATCCTGCTCCTCAGATTGTTTATACCCTGATAAATAAGAATTACACCATCAAGTGCATTCAGACCCTTGTCTGGATCTGATGCCATGTGTGATGCTTTCCCCTTAACAATTATTTCAATGGTGACATCTGCAAGGGCTTTACCTCCAACATGCCATCTATCATCTGGATGCATGCCAATAACAAAGTCAATATCCTTGAATGCTCCATTATCCGCCATTATTGCCTTGCTACCGGCATATTTACCCCTTCCCTCTTCAGCAGGTGTGCCGAAAACAGCAATGCTTCCATTCTTTATTATTTTGCTTAAAACTATTGCTGATCCATATGCCCATGCAGCGATTAGATTATGCCCACAAGAATGACCATTTGGTAATGCATCATATTCTGCAAGAAAACCAATTCTCGGTCTTTCTGATCCAAAATCAGCCCTGAATGCTGTATCCATGTTCATGTATGGCTGTTCCACCTTGAATCCATGTTTCTTTAAACTTTCATTCAAAAGTTTTGATGATTTGTATTCCTCACTTCCCAGTTCAGCAAAATTGTATATTTTCTTTGATATTTCTATTATTTCATTTTCATATTCCTTGAGAATTTCCTCTGCATCCATAACTAAATGTATTAAAATTCAATATTTAACCATGGCGAACTTTTTCAGCAAGATTTAAATAGTATGTGTTCTTGCTATACCAGAACAGATCTGTTTTCCTTTTTGGATAATGGAAATGTTCAGAGAAAAAAAGAAGGAATAGAATATGGAAAACGTGACAAAAATCAAGGACCTAACCCCTGAATCAAAGAGGGTTAATGTTCTTGGAAAACTGAAAAGTGTTGGCGAGACCAGAGAAATACAGACAAAGTATGGAGAATCCAGGAAACTGACAGAAGTGGTAATTGGCGATGAGACAGGTTTGATTACCCTAACACTGTGGGGCGATCAGATTAATGGTATAAACAAGGATGATACAATTTACATAGACAATGGTTACGTTACGCTGGTCAGAGGGCATATGAGACTGAATGTTGGAAAGTACGGATCAATTAAGAAATCGGAAGAAAAGGTTGAAATAAATTCCGATAATGATCTGAGTGCTAAAGAATACCCGAGCACTTCCGGCGGGGGAAGAACATTCAGCCATGGAAGAAGGGATTTCAAAAGAAGATTTTGAATTCCTTTTTTT
>JAVRLH010000019.1:0-16136 GCA_031961605.1 Thermoplasmatota archaeon | reverse complement strand
AACTCTCTAATTTTTAAAAAATTTTTAATTTTTATTTTTAATTATAGTTAGATTCATAACTTTTTATACATATTATCTAAAAATTTTAAAATCCTGTTTTTTGCAAATGTTAATGGTTTAGAAAATTGTAGAATGATTTTGTCACCATGTACTTCATATGTTCTAATGATACAATGAACCAAGTTGATAATATTCTCTTTATGCTTTTCCATATATGTTCAATGGGATTTAAATCTAGAGGATAAGATTGTAAAAAACATATCCATATTAAATGAATTTGCAAAATCAATTATCTTTGATCTATGTGTGATGAAATTATCCAATATATCTATGATTTTCTTATAACCATTGTGCATCCTTATGTCTAATAGAGAATCCTGAAAATCTTTTATTTTTGATTGATATTTGAAATCAATTACATTTATACCATTTATTGAATAAGATCCAAATGAATTTACCCTGAATCTATCTGTATTTTTGAAATTCTCATTTTAAAAAATTAACCTATCATTACGGTATTTGATGTTGTTTGAGTGAAGATTCATCAATAAAACCAATTATTGCATTGTTAATATTCTTTTCACTTATTTTTTTTAGATCATGATCAGCATTATTTTTCTTCGAAAACCATGCTGATATGGTTTTGAGTAATGCATACCAAATTTTTTCAACAACTTTCTTACGTGCTTAATGTTATAATCAACACCAAATTTATCTTTTATCAATTTCTTCTAACAATTTGTTATAAAGATCCTGCAAAATTCCAATTGCTTTTCAAATTTCTTGATCTTTGTTCTGAAACATTTTGAACCTATAATTTTTCGACATTAACCAATTCTGACCAATTATAATATAATTATATAAATTTGTTATTTCTTTCCCTCTCGGAAGAGGATTTCTCCCGAAAAAGTTAAAAAAATTTTTTTTAAGAACTAAAAACAGCCCCGGGCAGATTCGAACTGCCGTCTGCGGGTCCAGAGCCCGCTATGCTTGGCCGCTACACCACGGGGCTAAAATCTTAAAATGTAAGATACTATAAAACTTTTATGGGGAAAGTTTATTTTTATAAAAAATATAGGGTCTTCAATGCTTTACAAGTTAGTTGTGGTTGTAAGAGAAGATCTTGAAATTTCGAAAGGGAAGTTGGCTGTTCAGGTTGCCCATGTAGCTGTTGAATGTGCCCTGTATGCTTACAGAAATAGAAAGGAAATATTCGATGCCTGGTATTCTGAGGGGCAGAAAAAGGTTATTTTAAAGGTAAAAACCTTGAATGATCTTCTTCAACTCAGAGAGAATGCTAGAATCAACAATATTTATTCTGTTTTGATCCAGGATGCGGGTCTGACAGAACTTCTTCCCGGAACAATAACTGTTCTGGGTATTGGACCTGATAGGGAAAATGTGATTGATAAGGTTACAGGATCCCTGCCCCTTTACTAAAATACGGCGAGAAAGCCTTGCTTTTCAAAGTGGGATTGAATGCCGAACTGTTTATATAGTAATTTTTTATATAATATATCAGAGCGTAAAGCTCTCTCGTCGGGACACGGTGAGTATAGGGGCGAAATGTTTGATAATCAAACAACCTATACACTGAACATTCACATTTAAATGCGAGGAATATCAGTAATCTTCCTTCATTATCTGCGCCAAACCTTTTTTTTCTAAAGCTTCAGCAAGCTTTTCACTTAGGGTAACAATATCCTCTTTGTTGAGGATAAGATCCCTGTTGAAATCCGCAAGTTCCATGGGAACGAGCATTCTAACCACCTTGAATCTTTCTTTTTCAATAATTTTTTCTTTTTTTTCTTCAACCTTCTCTTCCTTCGGTTTGTGGTTTAGATAATAATCAAATTTTTCTCTTAGATCCATGTAAAGTATTTTTTCCTCAGATGTCAGTCCTTCCAGGCTCTGTTTTACATTTGAAAAAGCATCCTCAATTGCCATAATTGCAATCTTTTTGAACCTTAAGCTTTTAAGTTCCTTCAAAGCGTTTTCAACACTTTTGATTTTCCCTAAAAGCGTTGAAATGTATTCAAGATCTCCCTTTTCACTTGCACTTCTGAGTTCATTTTTTAATTTTTTCAATTCCATTTCCACATTATCGTAAAAATCTTTTTGTATTTCTTTAAGCTTTGATCTTGATGATCTTTCGTTCCTTATGAGCACATTAATTTCATCAATAATGTCTAACATCAAAAATAATATAATCTTTTTTGATTTAACCTTATCGCTGAAATTCCATCAATTTAAATTGTTAATAAAATAACGTTAACTATTTTTTTAAAGAGTATAAAAAATCCTTTTATTTATTATTTGGATTTCATTTCCCCTTTTGATCAAAACCTTTTTATTCCTTGAAACATTCGCAGGGACAATGAAACTTGGAATGTTCATTGCAATAGTAATAGCAATCATGGTTGTTGCATCCACAGGTACATACCTTGTTTATGAAAGTTACTTTAGTGGTAGTAAAACCCTTCCAGAAGTTACAAATGGTACAAATGTTTCAGTTTTTTATTATGGATATGTTGTTATAAATAATGTTCATTACATATTTGACACAAATATTAAAAGTGTTGCAGACAATAACGTTACATATCCAAAGGCACCAGATTTCAGATATCCTTCTTCCTTTCAGCCATTCAACTTTACTGTGGGATCGAATCAGATAATAAAAGGTTTCAGTGAAGGTCTCATAGGCATGCATGTTGGGGAGACAAAGCTTATAGTTGTTCCCCCCTCTTTAGGTTATACTTACAATTCCTCACTTGTGAGAAACATCTCAGTTTATGGCAATGTTTCAAGGGTACAGTACATAACACTTCAGGAGTTTGAAAATAGAACAGGTGAAACGCCATATTCCGGTGGTGTTTACAGAGATAATATATTCGGATGGAACGATGTTGTTATATCTTTCAATTCAATCCAGGACAATGTTACAATCGAGAATGATGCATATTCAGGATCTATATATTATCCCTACCAGAACGTTTCATGGGGTTACAGGGTTATTGAAGCAAATTCCACAAACATCTTCTATGAAATAGTTACGTATTTGAACACATTTCTTCCAAATGGTGGCTATGTATCAAACATAACTTCAAATACTATAACTCTGAACTTTAACAATTTCCTTGCCGGAAAAACAATTTACTTTGTTGTTACTCTTGCAAAGATTAAATCATAAATCATTTAAGCAAATTTTCAAGATCGATTGATTCTTTTCCATCCCAAATTTTTCTTCCCTCTTTTTCTTTCGCTGGAAGCATTAAATATCTGTTCCCTTTTGTTTCAATTACAAAATATTCTTCAACATTTCCACTATCATCCTTTAAAACAAGCCTGTACTTTTTCTCAGTTTCTTTTCCATTTTCAGGATCAAGGTAATTGTACTTAACAAATCTACCCTTTGAAAGAAGATTTCTCACTTCCCTCTTCCCTTTTTTTGAAATTGTAACAACATCTTCAGGAAACATAATTGAATAAATCAATAAAACAATAAAAATTTATTGGAATGGGATGACAGCAAACCATGCTTCCCTGGAGCTCGCGCATCCAAGTACACACATGGCACGAGAACAGGCTTAACTGCCGGGTTCGGGATGGGACCGGGTGTTTCCCTGTTCTCTATGACCGTCATCCCGTGAAAACTGCTATAACAAATCCATATAAATAGTTTTCTTATTTTTTTAATTTAAATTTTTACCACCTTAATATCACAACCTTGCTGTCCGTGAAGAATAGGATGTGATCAATTCCCCCCTGTGGATGAAGATCACCAAAGAATGATTTTTTCATTCCCGCAAATGGATAGAACGCAATTGGAGCTGCCACGCCAATGTTTATGCCAATGTTTCCAGCTTTTACACTATTAACATATTCCCTTGCATATTTTCCGGATGTTGTGTATATGGATGATGCATTTCCATATTTTGATCTATTAATAATTTCAATTGCATTCTCAAAATTATTAGCTGTGAGAAATGAGGCAACAGGACCGAAAATCTCCTCTTTTGCAACAGTCATATCTGGTGTAACATTATCGAGTATTGTTGGACCAAGGAAGAAACCGTTCGGATATTTTTCATTTCTGTGTTCTCTTCCATCAAGAACGATTTTTGCACCTTCCCTTTCACCTATTTCAATGTATCCCTTTACTTTTTCCAAATGTTCTTTTCTTATTAAAGGTCCCATATCCACATCCTTCTCAAGACCATAACCTATTTTGATACTCCTTGCCTCTTTTTCAAAAATTCTAAGAACTCTATCATGGTTTTCAGGGAATGTGACAAGAACTGCTCCTGCCAGGCATCTCTCACCTGCATTTCCATAGAATGATCCAATTATGTTCTTTATGTTTGCATCCAGGTTTGCATCAGGCATTACCAATATGAAATTTTTTGCAGATGCACCTGCCTGTACTCTTTTTCCGGAAGATAAGCCGGTTTTATAAACATGTTCTGCAACTGGTGTAGATCCAACGAAACTTATACCCTTTATTTTATCATTTTCTAGTATAAAATTCACTGCTTCACTTCCACCATTTACCAGCTGAACAACATTTTTAGGTATTCCTGCCTTTTTTATTAGATCAATGGCATACTCCATGCTCATGGGTGTTTTCTCAGAAGGTTTGACAATAACAGTATTACCAAGTGCTATTGCATATGGTAGGAACCAAAAAGGTATCATCAATGGGAAATTAAATGGCGAAATAATTGCAAAAACACCAATTGGCTCTCTTATAAGCTCTTCATCTATATCACTGGCAATGTTTTTGTTACTATTACCCATTATATGATATGTTGCAGCTGCCGCACTTTCAACATTCTGTATTGCCCTTATAGCATCACCTTTTGCCTCCTCAAATGTTTTTCCGTGCTCATTTGTTGTTATCTCTGCAATCTCATCAATCCTTTCCCACATAAGGTTTTCCAGCTTAAAAAGATACTTTATTCTATCAGGCACAGGAACCTGGCTCCATGTATTTTGTGCATCATAAGCTAAATCAATTGCTTGATTTATGTCATCCCTCTTTGCCTCAGAAACCCTTGCAATCACCTGGCCAAAAGCAGGATTGTATACGTCATATTTTTCGTTTCCCTCAGGTTCATAATATTCTCCATCCACAAAATTTCTAATCTTTCTCATTTTCTCACCTCATTATCGGATATATTTAAAGATTCATCTATAACATCCAAACCTTTATTCAGTTCATCCTCACTTATTATTAATGGAGGTGCAAGGATAAAATGGGTGACCCAGGTATTAACATAAACACCATTCTCAAACGCTGACCTGGCAACTCTATCTATCATTAAACTTCTACCGTTTATTTTATCTTCAAATGTATTGAAAGGTATCTTTTTCTCCCTGTCCTTCACAATTTCAATGGCTCCAAAAAGTCCGATACTTCTAACATCACCCACTGAAACATGTTTATCCTTTATTTCTTCAAGTCTTTTATTCATTACTTTTCCAAGTTCCTTTGCTTTTTTAATTAGATCCCTTTCTTTATATTCACGAATTGCAGCATATGCAGCAGCGAGTGGAACCGGGTGTGCTTCATATGTTAATCCATGGGCAAAATAGTTTTCTTCAAAAAATTCAGAAATTTTACCGTTGACGGCCATTAAAGAAAGAGGCAGATACGCTCCTGTTATACCCTTGGCAGTTATGAGTATATCAGGTTCAACTTTCCAGTGATTAACTGCAAACCATTCACCCGTTCTTCCCCAACCACTCATCACTTCATCTGCTACAAATATAATATCATTCTCTTCAGTTATTTCCCTCACCCTTTTTATGTATCCATCTGGAGGTATAATAACACCGTTTGTTCCAGTCACTGGTTCAAGGAAAACGCCACCAACGTTACCTTCATTCTTAATCATATATTCCATGTAATTGGCACAGGCAAGGTCACATTCAGGATATTTTAAATTCAACGGACATCTGTAACAGTAAGGTGGTGGTGCATGAACAACCATGCTTGATGAATAAAATGTATCCACAGCGATCCTCCTGAAATCACCGGTAAGGGTAATACTTCCCATTGTTGCACCATGGTATGAATTGTAGTTTGATATGATTTTCAATTTTCTATCTTTAGAATGAAACATTCTGATTGTTTTTATTGCTGCTTCATTTGCATCCGTACCAGATGTACCGAAAAAGTATTTCTTCAAATTTTTTGGGAGTATTTCCTTCAGTTCAAGCGCAACCTTTGCCCTTATTTCAGAAGCATATGATGGTTGAATGTATTCAAATTTCTCCAGTTGTTCATTTATTGCTTTTTTAATTCTTTCATTTCCATGACCAAGGTTTGAACACATCAGCTGTGATGAAAAGTCCAGGTATCTTTTTCCATTTGAATCCTGAAAGTATGACCCTTCAGCCTTTTCTATCAGAATCGGTTTCCAGTTAGCCTGTCTTCTCCATGTACCAAAGGTTAGTTCCGTACAGATTTTTGAATAATCATCATTCATTATCGTTCCCTCCTATTTTTTTATTTTTCTGGAAATTTATCAAAGATCCAAAGACCATATCTCTCTTTATACAATACTTTTGATTCCTTCTCGTAATTTTTGTATGAAATATTTTCATAAAAGTTTGATTTATCCATTAAAGGGATTATCCCATTGTAATAAACAATATTGATTTTCTTAAAAATGGTTAAAGATTTACTATACACAAATCTTTCCTTAGGAATCTGAAGGATAACATTTTCTTGAATCTGATTTCCATCCTTTTTCATAAATTTCATTATCTATCTAAATAATTATAAATTCCAAGAATCATATTACTTTTTCGTTTTTATCTTTGATTCTTAACTTTTTGTAAAAAATTTTCAATTTTAGATGTTTAATCGAGCAATGTTTATGAAAGTTATACGCAAAAAGTTTTTTATTAGATTATATATTTTTAAATTTTTTAAATAAAAGAAATAAAACTAGAAAGTTAAAAGATAACCGGAGGAATTATATAAAAGATTGATGATTACGTTTTTATGGTAGACAGAATTGATCTTGGTATTTTAAGACTTCTTTTCAGAAATGCAAAGGAATCTTTAAAAAACATTGGTTTAAAGGTTGGCATATTTTCACCATCGGCAATAAGCAGAAGGATCAAAGCGCTTGAAGATGAAGGAATTATAAGGAAATATACGATTGATGTGGATTTAAACAAAATTGGCTATAACTTTATAACAATAACATTCGTTAAAGCGAAATTTTCACCTGAATACTATGAGAACGTTGTTAATGAACTGAAAAAAATAAAGAATATAATTTCCATTTATTTCATTCTGGGCGATATAGATTTGGTTCTTGTTACAGCAAACAAATCCAAAGAGGATTATGAATTGGTTTTAAGGGAGCTTACAAAAATAGTGGATATAGAGAGAACGGATTCAAGAACAGTGTTAAAAATTTATAAAGAAAATGATGTAGAAAGTTTGTTGAAGGGTCTGGAGGAGGAACTCACCTATTGATTTTTGGATAATAGTACATTTTCAAATATATCCAGTCCTTTCTTAAGAAGATCATCTGGTATGTTAATTGCACCCATGAACCTGAAAACATTTGAGAAATGACCGCAGGTATGCATCATCAGACCATTTTTTAAAAGATCATGTTTTATTTTCAGAACCTTTTCATATTTCAATGGCTTTTTGTTCTCAACAAGTTCTATACCAACCATGAAACCCTTTCCCCTTACCTCGGCAATGATATCTGAATCTATCTCACTGAACCTTTTCAAAAGCATCTTTCCGTCCCTTTGAACCCTATCGAGGTATTTTGGAACTTCTCTCAAAACAAAGGTTCCCGCTGATAATGCCAGTGGATTTGCCCTGTATGTTCCTAGATGAAATGGTTTGGGAAGCACTTTGTCAAATTCATTTCTATAATATATAACGGAAACAGGGATACCACCACCAATGGATTTGCTTATACACACAATATCTGGCGTGATATTTTCCCATTCAAAGGCCCACATTTTACCTGTTCTACCAACACCTGTCTGCACCTCATCAACTATGAGTGTTAAATTGAATTCATCACTTACCTCTCTCAAAGCTTTCAGGAAGCCATCCGGCGGAACAACATAACCACCTTCACCAAGAACTGGTTCCACGATGATAGAATCCGGTATTTTATATCCAGCCTCCGGATCCGTCATTATTTTTCTTATATTTTCTATAATATCCTCAACGGAAAAATCGTACCATAGTTTGTATGGATATGGTATCCTTATAACATCAAAGCCCTGCGTAAATACCTGTGATTTATATTTTATGCCTGCCGTGGCACCAATAATTCCCCCCGATACACCATGGTAGGCCCCTTCAAAAGCTATTGTGCTGTGGTTTCCTCCACGAACTTTGTGTGCGATATTTATTGCAGTTTCGCATGCATCGGCTCCACTTATACCAAACATTATTTTATAATCCATCATATTTTCCGGGAATGATTTTCTTAGCTCACTCATGAATTCAATCCTTGCCTCTGTGGGTATTTCGAGTGCATGCCATATTTTGTCCATCTGTTCCTTAACAGCTTTTCTTATATTTTCATTGTAACCAAGGTTCAATACGCTTATACCTGTTACCCAGTCAATAAATCTGTTACCATCAACATCTTCAATAATTGAACCATTTGCTCTTTTAATGGCTATGGGAAATGAATCTGGATATATAACAGAATTTGTTTCCATTTCCTTCTGCATTTCTAGGTATTTTCTACTTTTTGGTCCTGGAATTTCCGTTTTTATCAATGGTGCATTTGAATTCTTCATTTCAATCACCATCGGGAAAACAGAAGAGAAGATTAAATATATATATTTCTTTTATTCACCTATTTTTAAGATTTTTAGAATAATTTACTTTAATTTTTTACTTTACTATCATTCGTTTAACTAGATAGCAAAATATTAGAATTATTTAATAAATTTACAAAAATTATTTTTTTAAAAAAATTATCCACTCTAGGGAAAAATTTAAATTAAAGAAAAAATTTTTCTCAAATTTTTCAAAATAAAAAGTTTAATTTTACAAAATGGTATAAAAAATTCTAAAAATTTTGAAAATAACCACAATTTAGAAAATGATTTATATTTCCATATAATAGAAAAACCTATGAGTGAGGAAATGGGCAATAAAATAGATACGGAAGTTACCTATTTTAAAAGGAAGACTTCAGGATTGCCTAGAGTAATGTCTCCATATTCAGCTTTTATCTACAATGTCTTAAATATTGCTCCAATTTTTCCCTGGGTCTATCTTCTTTCTGCAGGGGCATTTCCAGGTTCAAACATATGGTTAGGAATATTGATTACAGGCTTTTTTGCCTCATTCTTGGCTATAGCCTATTCAGGTATTGCAAGTGTAATGCCAAGAACAGGAGGCGATTATGTTTTTCAATCCAGAGTACTTGGCCCTAATATTGGTTTCCCCATTGTGGCTACAATGATTCTTTTTTGGTTCCTTCAGTGGGATGCAATTGCCGGTTGGCTTGTCTCAGTTCTTGGGTTATCTCCTTTATTTATGGGATTAGGTATTTCTCTAAATAATAGTACTCTCGTAAACGTTGGACTTTGGTTTACATCCTCCTGGGGAGTATGGATAACAACCATAATATTTGGTGCTATTGCAACATTCACTCTAATTAAAGGTTTAAAATTATTTGTAAAATTGCAGTATGTGATGTGGTATAGCTTTTTAATATCATTTGCATTGATAGTTGCTCTCTTTTTACTTACACCTACTCCAGTTTTCATTCATAACTACAATCTGGTCACTTTAAAAGTTGCCAATCTATTAAATATGCAGGTACCATCCGATTATTATCATTATGTTATCAATTATGAACTGTCCCAGGGATTTCATTACGTTACCGGGTTTAGTTTAGCTGCTACTTTAGGCGTTTTACCTATAGCTTTGACCAGCCTAGGCTGGGTTGGATATGCACAAGAGCAGGCAGGAGAAATTAAGCAGGCGAATCAATTTAAGAAGCAATTATTTATTAACCTGGGTGGTGGTATTACTGCCACTCTCATAATGGCCATTCTAGCCTATGCTTTAACAACAAGTGTAGGTCAACAGTGGCTCGAAGCTGCTGCATATGGATCATACATAACAGGTAATATTTCAATGCCCATTCTTCCGTGGTTTAGCACTCTGGTTGTCGTGTTAACAAACAATCCAATTCTCATAGTCATAATTTCTTTTGGCATCTTTATGGCTTCACTTCAAATAGTGTACAATGTATTTATTGGACAGACAAGAGTTGCCATTGCAGCCTCAATCGATAGAGTGTTACCAGCTTGGATTTCTAAATTAAACAGTAGAACAGGCACTCCACTTAATGTACATTTAACTTTCTTTATTCTCGGCGATATTGTTTATGCATATGTTTATAATTTTGTTCCAGGATGGCTAACTTATACATTGGCAGTAACAGCTATAGCAACAATAATGTATATTGGTACATCACTTGCTTCAGCTTTAATGCCCAGGAAACTTAAAGAAGTTTATCAAAACTCAGAAGTATCAAAATATAAGATTTTTGGTATTCCTTTGGTAACTGTTTCTGGAATTATAGCTGCAATATTTTCTGCCTGGATGCTTTACTATTATGTAACTGTACCTTCTTTAGGAGTTGCATCAGTACCCTCCTATATTCTAATCGTTTTAATATTCACAGGATGGCTTGTATATTACTACGTTAGAAGATACTATTTACTCAAAAAAGAAGGTGTGGATTTAAATATTGGATTTCAATACATACCTCCAATCTAATGGGTGATACAATGAAGAAAAACGATATCCGAAGAATGCTATTTGTAACAGATCTCCATGGATCCGATATTGTATTTAAGAAAATGCTTTCCCTAGGAAAATCACTTAAAGTGGATCTTATCATAATGGGCGGAGATATTGCAGGTAAAATACTCATCCCTATCGTTGAATCTTTTGGAGAATACAAACTGAACTACAATGGGCAAATTATTACTCTTAAATCGCAAAAAGATCTTGAGAACTGGAAAATTAAAATTTCCAATGAAGGAAACTACAGTAAAATTGTCAGCTACGAAGAATTTCAAAAATTAAAAGATGATGAATCCTTAAAGAATCAATATTTTCAATTAGCGGCGGAGGAAAGAGTGAAAGAATGGATAAATCTGGCAGACAGTTATCTCAAAGATACGGGAATAAAAATTCTTATTTCCGGAGGAAATGATGATACTCAAAATTTAATAGACACCATCAAAAACTCCGAAACTATTGTAAACGTGGATCAAAAAGTCTATAATGATTATGAACCCTTTAATATAGTTAACATAGGATTCTCCAATCCAACTCCATTCCTAACACCCAGAGAAGTCTCTGAGGAGGATTTGGAAAAAATGATAGAAAATCTTTTAAGTGGACTAAATATAAATCAAGAACATTTGATTTTTAACATTCACGTTCCTCCATACAATACATCCTTAGATTTGGCTCCAAAATTGATTGTTAATGAGAACGGATCTTTGTCCATAGAATTGAAGGGAGGAGAACCTGAGATGGTGCATGTGGGTAGTAGAGCAGTAAGAAGAATGATTGAGAAATATCAGCCATCACTTTCTCTTCACGGTCATATACATGAAGCTAGAGCTGTAGAAAAAATAGGAAAAACAATTTGTATTAATCCTGGATCTTCTTATACCGAAGGAACTCTAAATAGTGCATTGATAAATATCAGGGAATCTAAAATAATAGGATATCAATTATTAATTAGTTGATATAATAAATTAAAAAAATTAATACTTTATTGTTTTTTAATGATTTTTCTGAATAATCATTATTAGTTTTTTTATTAAAATAAAGTTAAAAAGATCTTAATTAGATTTATCCCTAATTATAGTGAAAAGAATTTTGTGTAAGCAGGAGATACCTCCTGAAGACTCCCCCTCAGGAGTCAAATAAAAATATGAATGAAAAGGATATAAATATTTACAAAATGATCGAAGAAATACAGGACTTTATTAAAGAAAATAATGGAACAAAGAATGGATATTATTACAGAGATCCAGCAAAGAAGTTTGGCTTTATCAATAATCTGAAAGTATCAAGAGATAGAGAAGGAGAATTTAAATAACAGATTCTAGAACCTTACAAGAGAACATAGGAGATCGATGATCTTATAATTGCATTATATGCAAAGGAAACAAAAAAAGAAAGATAGCTGATATATTAAATCAGAAGTATTCACAGAGTAAAATCAGCAGAATCACAGATAAAACGAAAGAAGAGATAGATAAATGGCAAAGGAGAGACCTGAAGAAAAGATACTTTGCCATTTACATTGATGCATTATTCATTAATTTGAGGAGAGATCCATTGGAGAAAGAAGCAGTGCATATTGTCCTTGGAGTGGATGAAGAAAGGAAACAGGAAATATTATGATTTTAAATAAATCCAAGTGAATCGGAAACAAGCTGGGAATTTATCTTAAAGGATTTTGTAAAAAAAGATGAAAAAAGTACTATTATTCATAGCAGATGGATTATCTGGATTAAGTGAAAGGATCAAGAAGTACTTTCCATTGGCAGATTTTCAGTCCTGTACAGTTCATGCTATGAGGAATGGAATAACAAAGGTAAGAGCATCCGATAAAGAGGAAGTGGGAAAAGATCTAAGGAATATATTCAATTCAATGGATAGGAAACAGGCAGAATCTATGCTAAATGAATTTACAGTGAAATGGAAGGATAAATATCCGAGTGCAGTTACAAATCTAAACAGGAACAGGGATTATCTATTCACATATTACAATTATCCAGAAAGTATAAGGAAAATCAATAAGATCAACAAATATAATTGAGAGAATGAACAAAGAATTTAGAAGGAGAATAAAGATCATAGACTCGTTACCAACGGAAGAATCAGCGAGAAAAATTATATACCTAAGGGTGATAGAGCTAAATAACAAAATGAGAGCAATGCATGGATTCAGAGAATGTAAAGATGAGATTTAGGATCTCTTCAGGAGTAGATATCCATGACATGGATCCCTGTTTACACAAAATTTGAATCACTGCTCCTATATTCTGAGGGGAAAAATTTAAATTAAAGAAAAAATTTTTCTCAAATTTTTCAAAATAAAAAGTTTAATTTTACAAAATGATATAAAAAATTCTAAAAATTTTGAAAATAACCACAATTTAGAAAATGATTTATACCATTGTTATGTATAAAGTTATCATGGAACAAACATCAAAAGTAGATGTTTATGTAAGAAAAGCCAGTGGTCTAGTAAGGCCAGTAGGAGGCTGGGATTCTTTCTTTGCAACATTTGCTCTCGTAACTGGTGGTGTACCAATTTTTCTTATATCTCTATTGTACCTTTCACCTGGAGCAAACTTTACATTGGCATACCTGATTATGTTTATTCCCAGCTTTGCGCTCGGAATGGTCTACACTCTTTTTGGTATTTCAATGCCAAGATCCGGCGGTGATTATGTCTTTGTTAGTAGAGGCTTACACCCTTTCCTAGGTTTTCTTAATGCCTTTGGACTTTTCTTTGCCTATGTTTTTTCCTTAGGTATATATGCTCTTTTTGCAGACCAATATCTTGGCTATACGTTTCAGACCTTGGGATTCATTTATAATAACCAAACATATTACAATATAGCATCCACCATACTAAATCTCAACATTTCAGTGATGATTGGTGCCATAATAATAATACTATTTACAATACTTAGCGCTTTTGCACCAACCAAGATATCATTTAGAATTATATTTTGGACGGGTATATTTGAAATAGCATCAACAATCCTTTTTTTTGCAATTAATGCTACAATATCACCTCTCCAATTTCAGGCTGTCTTTGACCACTATGCTGGTGCTGGCGCTTACAATAGTGTTATTAATAATGCTGAATCCAATGGCTTGTCATTTTTCCCGCAGGCTAAAGCTACGTTAATGGCTCTGCCCATAGCTTGGTATGGATTCACATGGTATACATTGCCAACAACGTGGTCGGGTGAGATGAGACAGGTTAAAAAATCATTGCCCATTTCAATCCTTCTCGCTCTTGCCATAATTCTTATATTTTATCTTGCATTTTACAATGTAAGTTTTTACGCTTTCGGGGAGAAATTTTTAACAGCATGGTCATATGATCTAGCCAACGGCATTCAAACACCATTCTCATATATAGGAACATATACTCCTTTCTTTGTCACACTGGTATATACAAACCCAGGAATACCAATTTTAGCTCTGCTTGTTTTCTGGCTTCCGGATGTAATATTTTTCATTCCTACCATAATCGGCGGAACAAGGTATCTGTTTGCTTGGTCATTTGATAGAATGGCTCCAGAAATTTTCAGCCGGGTCTCAACAAGAACAAAGGTTCCAACTTACGCAACAATATTGATTGGATTGATAGGATTGGTTGGTTTACTTGCATACGCATATATTCCTCAAGTTGCCATTGTTGATATTATCCCCATATTCGATTTTGGTTTCATATTGCCTGCTTTAACAGCAATATTAATTCCATATTATAAAAAGAATCTTTATGAACAGGCATTTGTAATAAAGAGAAAATTCCTAGGAATTCCTCTAATTTCATGGATAGGTGGAATTGCTCTTGCGGGTATAATTTATGGAATCATTGGTCTTTGGGGATCCACACTTATGCCTATAAATGTGGGAACAGGTTTGGCAATATTTGTGATATATTTCCTTGGCGCAATGATATACCTGGGTATGTACATAAGCAACAAGAAGAAAGGGATAGATATAAAATATGCATTTCAGGAAATACCTCCTGAGTAGGTGAATAAATATGTGGGGTAAACAGAAATCCAAAACCTTTCGTATATTTTTTGCAAGCGATTTCCATGGTTCAGATCTTTGCTATAAAAAGTTTCTCAATGCAAAGGAATTTTACAAAGCAGATTACCTTATTTACGGAGGTGATCTAACAGGGAAGGCGATTGTTCCAATATTAAAAAATCCGGGAAATGTTTATATAAGCACAGAATTCGGTAATGAGGTAATATTTAACAGTGAAAGGGAAGTGAACGATTTCATAGACAGAATGGAAAAGAAGGGCTTTTATCCAATTGTGGTTGAAAAGGATGAATACGAAAGGCTAAAAAATGACAAAGAAAGGATGAATCAGATTTTCCATGAACTTATGGTTAAAAAAATAGAAAAGTGGAAGGAATGGGCAGCAAAGAAATTCTCAGGAACAGATTTTAAGATTTACTGGCAGGCTGGTAACGATGATGCAAAGGAGCTTGATAATATTCTAGATTCCGAACACACTATTAACATAGGTGAAAAGGTTATACAGACACCGGATGGCTTAACCATTCTAGGACTATCACATGCAAATATGACACCATGGGTATTGCCCAGAGATTTATATGAAAAGGATCTGATGAAAATTATACATGAGGAAATAAAAAAGCTTGGTTATGTTGATGAGTTTGATCAGGAATCTCTAAATGGAAAAAATGAGGATGAAATAATAAGGGAAATAGCAAATAAAATAAAAAAGCTTGACGATAACAACAATGTAATTCTTGCTTACCATCCTCCTCCCTATGATACAAATATAGATCTTGCACCAAGACTTACGGATAAAATGACTTATGCTAAGGTTGGAGGACAGCAGGACTTTATTCATGTTGGGAGTAAAAGTGTCAGGGCAGCAATAGAAAAACTTCAACCCCTTATAGGTTTACATGGCCATATTCATGAATCAAGAGGAATGGACAGGATAGGAAAGACGTTGGTTTTCAATCCTGGAAGTGAATATCAGGATGGAGTGCTAAGGGGTATGATTGTTGATATTTCTGAAGGAAAGGTGAAAAATTATCTGCTAACTTCAGGATGATTACAATGAAAAATTATGAAAGGATTTTGCCCTATGCCTATCCCTATTCTTTTTTGAAGTTTAAGCATACAAAAATGATATCTGAGGAAAATAGGGCAATAATAGTCGGAATTCCTTATGATGATGGTGTAACAGTAAGACCGGGTGCAAGGTTCGGTCCAAAATCAATAAGGGATGCATCCATTTTCCTTGCTCCTTACAAC
Source organism: Thermoplasmatota archaeon (assembly GCA_031961605.1). Taxonomy (GTDB): domain Archaea; phylum Thermoplasmatota; class Thermoplasmata; order Thermoplasmatales; family ARK-15; genus JAVRLH01. Next base: position 31 of record JAVRLH010000019.1, on the reverse strand, counting down.
ATGTTTCAGGGGATTTCGCCAATAGATGTTT
>JAVRLH010000018.1:0-16278 GCA_031961605.1 Thermoplasmatota archaeon | reverse complement strand
ATTTTCGCTCTGATGATATAGTTGATCTTGCGTTTGTTGAGTTTTGCGGGACCCATATTTGGGTATGGGCTTTTTATAGTCAAAGATTTCGGGACAGTACATTTAACAATATTTCTGAAAAGATTATTATATCTGGATACATTCACTAAATCATGAGAAAAATTCTCATAAATGATAATAAAAATGAGATTATTGATGATATTGACAGGAAAATTATCGAAATTATGCAGGAAGATGGTAGGATCTCTGACACAGAGCTTGCAAAAATGGTTGGTGTTTCAAATGATACAGCAAGAAGGAGAAGGGAATACCTTGTTAAAAATGGTATAATAAAAATAAAAGCACTTGTGGATCCTAAGAAGTTTGGTTACACGTTCAACATACATCTTGCTGTAAGAACAAAAAAGGGTGTAGATCTAAGATCATTTTGTGAAAGAATTTCAGATGATCCGAATGCATATTATATTGCAATATCCATGGGTCCTTCACACCATGTACTTATACACTACAGGGGAAAGACAAACCAGGATCTTTATTCCTTCATTGAAAAATTGAGAAACGATGATGATGTTGAGAATGTTGATGTGAATGTTATTTTTGATGTTATAAAATCTGGTTACCACAGTGTACCTTTATGATAATTGAAGTTAAAAATTTAACAAAAATTTATTCAAATGGCGTAAAAGCTTTAGATAACATTTCTTTTTCTGTTGATAAAAATATAATCTATGGTCTTCTTGGTCCTAATGGAGCAGGAAAAACTACAACAATCAAAATTCTTACAACTTTACTTAGACCGACGGAGGGTTATGTTAGAATAATGGATTATGTTAGGCAAAAGGATGATGAAAAAATAAGAAACATAATTGGTTACGTACCACAGGATATATCAGCTGATCAGGCTCTGACAGGTTATGAGAATTTAATAATATCTGCAAAGCTTCATGGTGTTAAAAATTATAGGGAAAAGATTGAAGAAATACTGAAAAACATGGATCTTTACGATGCAAAGGACAGACTGGTGAAAACTTATTCAGGTGGAATGATAAGAAGGCTAGAAATTGCCCAGGCAATGTTGCATGAGCCAAAGATAATTTTTCTGGATGAACCAACAGTTGGTCTGGATCCAAGGGCAAGGAACACCGTCTGGGATTACATTCGGAATCTGAAAAAGAGTTTTGAAATCACAATAATCCTGACAACACATTATATGGAGGAAGCTGAAAAGTTATGCAATATTGTATCAATAATGAACAGGGGCAAAATTGCTGTAACTGATTCACCTTCAAACCTTGGTGATCTTGAGAAAGCATTTATAAAATACACAGGCGAGGAATACGAGGAAATTTCAAGCATAAAGGACATAAGAAAAACAAGGAGAATAGCAAGGAGGTTAGAATAGATGTTCCAAAAATTCTTTGCAATTGTTGAAATGGAACTGAGGAGGATAAGGCATGATTACACGGATATTTTAACAAGAGTTGTTCAGCCTCTATTATGGTTGGTTGTTTTCGGAAGTGTTTTCAACAGATACAGGGTAATTCCGACAGGTTCTTATTCATACATGGAATTCATTGCACCTGGTATTCTCGGTCAATCTGTTCTGTTCATTTCAATATTTTATGGTCTTTCTCTTGTCTGGGACAGGGATTCCGGAAACCTTTCTAAACTTTTAGTTTCACCAATATCAAGGTTCAGCATTGTTCTTGGTAAGGCAATTGCATCCAGTGTAAGGGCACTAGCCCAGGCATTACTTCTTTTAAGTGTAATTGTTCTAATCGGAATACACATAAACTTAAATCCTCTCTATGTATTGGGTTCATTTATTGTTGTTGTAATGATTTCAGCTGTTTTTTCAAGTTTTTCCATACTCTTTGCCGGAATTTTGAAAACAAGGGAAAGGTTCATGGGTTTTGGTCAGCTTTTAACCATGCCACTGTTTTTCACAAGTAATGCTCTTTATCCAATAAGCATGATGCCACAATGGTTGCAATACTTCGCTTATATAAATCCTTTATCGTATGGCATAGACATGTTAAGGTCTTTCCTTCTTACTGGAAATGTTTCAAATGTTCCGATTGATTTCTTAATTTTATTAATAACGTTATTATTTTTCACTTTCCTTGGTTCAAAGGTTTTGAACAGAATAATGGAATGAAAATCTTTCAAAATTTTTTAAATTTTTTTGAAACATATTGTCCTACTAATTTTCCTTAGTAAAAATTATAAATACAATCACTTTATAAGGTTTTAATGAAATTTGTTGAATGTGTCCCTAACTTCAGCGAGGGAAGAAGGAAGGAAATTGTTGACGAAATCGTTATGGCAATAAAGTTCAATGAAAAAGTTAAAATTCTCAATGTTGAGATGGATCCTGACCATAACAGGAGTGTTGTAACTTTTGTTTCAGATCAACAGAATGCTCTTGAGGCAGCATTCAGGGGTATCAAGAAGGCTAGCGAACTCATAGATATGGAAAAACATAAAGGTGAGCATCCCAGGTTCGGTGCAGCTGATGTTGTACCGTTTGTCCCACTTTATGATACAACCATGGATGAATGCATTGATCTCGCAAATAAGCTTGGAGAAAAGGTTGGAAAAGAACTTAACATACCTGTCTATCTTTACGATAAGGCCGCAAAGGTTGAATGGAGGAAAAACCTTGCCGATATAAGGAATGTAAATTTCCAGTATGAACAGCTTAAAGAACACATAAGTGAAGAGAAATGGAAGCCCGATTATGGACCTGACCATGTTGGAAAAGCTGGTGCAACAATAATAGGTGCAAGGGAATTCCTCATAGCATTCAACGTTAATCTAGGAACTTCTGAACTTTCAATAGCAAAAAAGATTGCAAAGGAAATAAGGGAAAAAAATGGCGGTCTGAAAAATGTCAGGGCACTTGGTTTTGAACTCAAGGACAGGCATATCGTTCAGGTCTCAATGAATTTAATAAATTACAAAGAAACACCAATAAACAAAGTTTACGAATTGGTAAAAATATATGCTGAAAGGTATGGAGTACAAGTGGTTGGCTCTGAGGTTGTTGGTCTAATACCACTAGATGCACTTGTACAGGTAATTGATTTCTATCTAAAGCTTGAAAACTTCTCCTCGGATCAGATACTTGAAAAAAAGCTCTGGGAAGGTGATAGTATGATGAAGAATATGGATATAGAAAAATTTATGGATGAACTGAGCAGTGGATCTCCAACACCGGGCGGTGGTGCAGCAAGTGCACTTGTTGGTGCAGTAGCTGCATCTCTGAGCTCAATGGTTGCAAACCTCACAATAGGGAAGAAAAAGTATGCTGATGTGGAAAATGAAATGAAGGAAATTGTAAAAAAGGCAATTCAAATAAGGAATGATCTTCTTTCACTCATGGATGAAGATGTAAATGCTTTCAATAGAATCATGGAAGCATACAAGCTACCTAAGGATAGTGAAGATCAAATAAAAATAAGAAAGGAAAGGATTGAACAGGCATCAAAGGATGCATGCCAGGTTCCTTTGAAAACAGCAAAACTTGCCTTAGAGATCATGGATCTTGCATTGAAGGTCATAGAAAAGGGTAACAAAAATGCTGTTTCCGATGGTGCCTGTTCAGGATATTTTGCAGATAGTGCAATAAAAGGTGCTCTTTCGAACGTTAAAATAAACCTTAAGAATATTGAAGACAGTGAATTTAAAAAGATGATGAACGATGAAATAGATAGAATTAAAAAGGATTCACAGGAAAAATTAATGCTTATTGATCTAAAGCTCAACGAGGTGATATAATGTCTCTGAAAAATATTATGGAGATAGCGAAAACAGCGGGAATAGATGAAAAATATGTGGAACAGTATGGAAAATACATGGCAAAGATTTCCTTGGATATAGTTAAGGATCTGGAAAGAAAAAAGAAGGGAAAAATGATCCTTGTTACAGCATTAACACCAACACCAGCTGGAGAGGGAAAAACAACAACATCCATCGGACTTACAATGGCCATAAACAGACTTGGAAAGAAAAGCATTTTAGCTTTAAGAGAACCATCACTTGGCCCTGTTTTCGGCGTTAAGGGTGGTGCAACAGGCGGAGGCAAGGCAACTGTTCAACCATTCGATGAAATAAATTTACATTTCACGGGTGATTTTCACGCTATAACATCCGCACACAACCTTTTATCAGCCATGATTAACAACCACATGTACCATGAACTTGAACCACAGCTTGATCCAAAAAGAATACAGTGGAGAAGAACAATGGATATGAACGATAGATCCTTAAGAAACATAATAGTTGGTATTGGAAAAGCAAATGGTATAATGATGGAAGATGGTTTTGATATTACTCCTGCTTCTGAGATCATGGCAATACTTGCACTATCAAAGGATTACAGGGATTTAAAGAGCAGGCTTGAAAGGATACTTGTTGGGTTTTCAAAGGATAAAAATCCAGTCTATGCAAAGGATATAAAAGCCAGTGGTGCAATGGCTGCGTTGTTGAAACATGCACTCAAGCCAAATCTTGTCCAGACAGCTGAAAATACCCCTGCCTTTGTTCACATCGGGCCTTTTGGAAACATTGCACATGGAACGAACAGCATAGTCGCGGACCAGATTGGTTTAAGGTTATCTGATTACTTTGTAACTGAATCGGGATTCGGATCTGATCTTGGTGCAGAGAAATTCCTGGACATTGTAACAAGGGTTGGTGATTTCAAGCCAAATGCTGTGGTAATAGTTGGTTCAATTAGAGCAATAAAGCACCATGGAGGAGCAAAGGATGTCACTGTTGAGGATGTTGATGCTGTTAAAAAAGGCTATGCTAACCTGCAGTTCCACATAAACAATATGAAAAGATTTGGATTAATGCCAGTTGTTGCCGTGAACAGATTCAAAAATGATACAGAAAAGGAAATAAATGCATTATCAGATTTACTCGATCAGGAAAAGGTTCAGTGGGCTCTTTCAGAAGTGTTTGAGAAGGGTAGTGAAGGAGGAATAGAACTTGCAAAGAAAGTGATAAGTGTTGCGGATCAGAATGATGATCCAAAGATAAACTATACCTACAGCACTGATGATCCTGTGGAATTAAAAATTGAGAAGATTGCAAAGATTGTTTACGGTGCAAAGGATGTTGTTTTCACAAAGGATGCGCTTGATGATCTAAAGGTAATTAAGAAAATAGGAATGGATAAGGCTTTTGTGTGCATGGCAAAAACACAGTCATCAATATCTGATGATCCAAAGGCCACTGGTGTTCCTAAAAACTTCACAATAACAGTGAGGGAAATAAGGATCTCATCAGGTGCAGGGTTCGTTGTTCCTATCCTTGGTGAAATAATGACCATGCCTGGTTTACCAAAAGAACCAGCAGCTTATCACGTTGATCTAAATGAAAATGGAGAGATTGTTGGTCTCTTCTAAAACCTTCTTTTGTTTTTTTATTTGAATATAAATTCATGTGAAAAATATTTTTAAATCAAAGATTTATTCTTTCAGAGAAAATGAAAAGAGAAAAATATGCATACATTGAGGGCTTTGTAAGCATATCGGGAAATTTCGGAATCTTTATTGTAAAGTTGATAATAGGCATAATGATCAACAGTATTGCTCTTATAGCTGATGCATATCATACACTCACAGATCTTATAGGTTCAATGATTGTCATATTGGGTTATTATTTTGCATCAAGACCGCCTGATGAAGAGCATCCCTATGGGCATGGAAGGATTGAGCACATAGCAACAATACTTGGTGCAATTGTTCTTTTCCTGACAGGTATTTTCATTTTTTATGATGGTTTTTCAAGGCTTATTAGCCCGGAGTATGTTTCCTTCGATATCTTTCTTATGATAATAGTATTGTTTACAGCAATTGTAAAAGAACTCATGGCAAGGCTTGCCTTCAGTTATGGTAAAAAAATTGGTGGTGATCCCTTACTAATTGATGCCTGGCACCACAGAAGCGATGCAATACTTACCATTGGAGTTGTAGTTGTTATCTTTTTATCCCAGTATTTCAAATACCTTGATGGCCTGTTTTCCATGGTCATAGCTATCATCATAATATACGAATCCATAAAATTCTCAAAAACAGGTATAAGCAAACTTATAGGAGAAAAGCCTGATATAGAAAAAATGGATGCAATTGAAGAAATTTCAAGAGAAATGAAAGTCAAGATCCATGATGTTAAAATTCATGATTATGGTGAGAAGAAGATTGTTGTTCTTCATATGGATCTAAGAGGAGATTACACAGCATCAGAAGCCCATGAAATTGCAACTGAATTTGAAAAAAAGGTTTTTGAAAAAACAGGGATGGAGGCAACAGTTCATGTGGATACATTCAATGTTGAAATTAAAAATGAGGTTGAGAAAAACCTTGATTCAATAATTAAAGAAATACCTGAAATAAAGAGTTACCATGATGTTGAGGTTTTCACATCCCCAGAAGGTGGCCATGTTGACATACACATTGTTGTTGACAAAAATCTAACAATTGAAAACATTGAAAAAATATCAAAGAAAATAGAGAAAAGATTTTCAAACATTTTCCCTAAAATGAAAATCGTAACGCATTTTGAGAGTGAAGAATGAAAATATTTTTTTTAATTGAATTGCTTAGTTTTGCATAAAATGCTAGCAAAGTTTATATATAGATAAATTAATACTCCAAGCGAGGTGTACAACTATGGTTGGAATTACAGATCTCAGAAAAAGCATAGCAAAGGCCACAGGTGTGAAAGAAAAGGATGTGAAATCTGTTCTTGACACATTTTTCAAAGATGTTGTGGACATGGTTAACAAGGGAGATAAAGTGGCAATCAAGGAATTTGGAGTTTTCATGAGAAGGGTACAGAAGGCAAAGAAGGCAAAGAACCCAAGAACAAAAGCAGTTATAAATGTTCCACAGAAAAAGAAGATTGTTTTCAGACCATCAAGAAAAATAAAATATTTATAAAAAAAATTAATTTTTTTATTTTTTTATAGCGAATCAACAGCTGAATCGAATGATGATATTTTTGCAGCCTTTTTCATCTCTGTCAAAGATGCCTTTTCATCAAGTATGTATGGGCTTTTAACACCTGTGAGAACAACAAGAACTTTTACTTTGTTGTCTAAGGTTGGGTCTATTGACGCTCCCCATATGAGCTTTGCCATTGGATTTATCTGTTTCTGTATCAATTCAGCTGCCCTCTGTGCCTCCATTACGCTCATGTTCGGATCTCCAACGATCCTTACCAGCGCACCCTTTGCCTGATGTATATCAGCCTCAATCAATGGTGAATTTATTGCATCGTTTACAGCTTCCTGAACCCTATCTGTTGAGCCTTCAGATTCTCCAATTCCAATCATTGCTACACCGCCGTTTGCCATTATTGTTTTTATATCAGCATAATCAATGTTCACAAGACCTGGCTTTGTTATTATTTCTGTAAGACCCTTCAGTGCTTCCATTAAAACTTCATCCGCAACCTTGAATGCCTGGTCAAGTGGTAATCTTGGAACAATTTCAAGGAGCTTATCGTTCGGTATCACTATTGTTGTATCGCAGTATCTCTTTAACCTATCCAGTCCATACAAAGCCTGTTCCATCCTCACCTTTCCTTCAGCAGAGAATGGTAATGTAACTATGCCAATCACAAGTGTACCTGGATTTACTTCCTTTGCAACCTGAGCAACGTATGGAGAAGAACCTGTTCCTGTTCCACCACCCATGCCAGCTGTTACGAAAACAATATCTGATCTCTGCAAAACGTTTCTCAGATCCTCATCAGCTTCCTTTGCTGCTTCCTCACCTATTCTTGGATCCGCACCTGCGCCCAGACCTCTTGTTAGCCTTTTCCCAATAAGTATTTTCCTGTTCGCCTTAACATGTAAAAGATGAGGTGCATCAGTGTTAGCGGCAATAAGTGTAGCTCCAAATATGCCAGAATCGCTCAATCTGTTTATTGTGTTCGATCCTCCACCACCACACCCAACGATCTTTATATTTACTTTTAACTGTTCAACAAGTTTGCGAAGTTCCTCATCCTCTGGCGATACTATTTCCTGTGGCTGCTGTGCCTGTACCTGAGGCTGGGTTTGACTTGCTGTCAGCTCATCCGTATCTGTTCCAAGGGCATTTTTGATTAAACTTTTCATATTTTTCTACCTCCTAAGTCATATTTTTGTCAGACACATAATCAAATTAGTAGTATATAAATATTTCCATCATTTTAACCATTCATGGTAAAAATTATATTTGAATTGAAAATTAGCATAAACATTGGTGAAAACAGATGCTGGATATAAATTTAATAAGGAACAATCCTGAAATACTTCGTGAAAGCCAGAGAAAAAGAAATCTGGATCCTGGAAGTGTTGATAAAATAATTGAACTTGATAAAATATGGAGGGAAAACCTTCAAACTTTAGAAAAGTTAAGAAACATTAAGAACAAAAAAATTGATGAAATTTCAAAAATAATGAGAGAAAAGGGAAATGTTGGAAATCTGAAGGAGGAGGTTACAAAATTGAACGAGGATATTGAAAAAATTGAAAAGATTGTTGAGGATGTTAAAAAGAAAAGGGATTTTCTGCTATGGAACACACCAAACATAGTTGATGATGAAGTTCCTTATGGGAAAGATGAAAATGATAATGTTCCATTTAAATTCTGGGGAAAAGCAAAGGTTTTCAGGGATGATGTTGATGATTTTCTAAAGGCATCAAACAGATCCATGCAATATGAGGTTATTGATAAAAGACCAATGAGCCATACGGACATAATTGAGAAGTTTGATTTTGGTGATACTTTACGTGCAGGAAAAGTTGCAGGATCCAGATTTTATTATTTAAAAAATGATCTTGTTCTGCTTGAACTTTCACTTGAAATGTTCGCCCTTGAGAATCTTGTTTCCAAAGGCTTTGTACCCATGGAACCACCATTTATGTTATCAAGAAGGGCCATGGAAGGAGCAACGGATCTTTCAACCTTCCAGGACACAATTTACAAAATTGAGGGGGATGATCTTTACCTTATAGCAACATCCGAACATTCTTTGGCAGCATACCATATGGACGAGATATTTGAAGAAAGTGATCTGCCAAAAAAGTATGCAGGTATTTCCCCATGCTTCAGGAGAGAGGCTGGTGCTCATGGAAAAGACACAAAAGGAATATTCAGGGTTCATCAGTTCAATAAAATAGAGCAATTTATTTATTGTAAACCAGAAGAATCAAAACATTTCCTTGAGGAAATACTAAAAAATGCTGAGGAATTGTTTCAAAAACTTGAAATTCCATACAGGGTAATAAAGATCTGCAGCGGTGACCTGGGTAATGTTGCATCAATAAAATACGATATTGAGGCATGGATGCCCGCCCAGGGCAAGTTCAGGGAGGTCGTGAGTGCAAGCAATGTGAAGGACTATCAGGCAAGAAGACTGAACATAAGGGTGAGGGGAAAGGATGGTAATTATTTCCTTCATACTCTAAACAGCACGGCCATTGCAACAACGAGAACCATAGTAGCAATAATTGAAAACTTTCAGAATGATGATGGTATTGTTATACCTGAGGTATTGAGAAAATACATGAAAAAAGATATTATAGAATTCAAGAAAAAAGTTTAATATCTTTCATATATTTTTATTTTTGAGGTTCCGGGCAAAGGAAGCAGTATTGATCATGAAATACTGTGACACCCGGAACCTATAGGGATGGCCTGGGCTACAGGCTGAGACCGATGTGTCATCGGGCCATGATCACCTGTTCAGCAGGCCATCCCATATGCCCTGGCAAATGGGTCAGACGATTTGAAGGAATGATAATCGTTGTTTTTGCCAGGGCATAAAAACTGTACCAAAACCTTTATATTTCATTATTAAAATATTCTTTTATGAAAAAAGATTTTGTTTTATTTGCAACCTTTATTTTCCTGATTTCATCCCTTGGAATGATGGGAAGTGCTACACCGTACACAGGAAGCGAACACTATCCAACATACATTCTTTTTTATTTACAAAAACACGGCGAGAAAGCCTCGCTTTTTAAAGCAGGGATGAATCGCTGAAATGTTTATTAAGGACTTTTGTATATAATATAGTAGAGCAATAACCATAGCTCTCTCGGTAGGACATACCGAGTATATGCGTGAAATGGTTGCCATAAGGCAACCTATACGCAGAACACTCGCACTTTAGTACGGGGAGTATGTCAGCTTCCAATCTATGATACATTTCTCTTTTTCTTTTTAATAACAATTGTAATACTAATAGCAATATTCACATATCTTCTCTTGAAAAGAAAATAAATTCCTTTTCTTTTTTATCGAAATCTTTAATAAAGGATTCTAATATTCTTTCATAGGAGTGTATTGCATGAACAGGTGTATAATCTGTGGAGCACCAATAAAAAACAGCCTTGGTTTGTACTGTTCAGATTGTTTGTATGAATTGAAAAGGGTTCGTCTTGCAGATGAGGAGTCACTCCAGGATTATATTGAAAGGATGCATGAGAAAAAAATAGAGAGGGGATATGGTGAAAATTTACAAAAGTTGGAGAGGTGGTTTAGGGATGAAGATTGATGAAATTTTTGTTAAAGATATAATGAGCTCAAGCCCTACTGTTGCTTTTGAGGATGAGATGCTTTCAACCATTCTAAGCAGGATGAGAGAAAAGGAGATCCATGAAGTCCCCGTTGTTGATCATAAAAACAGGCTTTTGGGTTATTTCGATTTTGAAAATTTAATGAGGAGAAAAAACATACCAATGACATCAAAGATATCCACACTTATGATCAAGCCACCGAAGGTTGATGAGAACACAAAACTTATCGATGTCACCAAAATCATGGTACAGAGCGGATTAAGATCTTTACCTGTGGTTGATAACAACGATACACTTAAGGGGCTTGTTTCAAGAACGGATGTAACAAAGGCATTGCTCGATGTTCCACAGTTTTCTGAAATACCAATTGAGGATATTATGATAAGGGATCCTGTAACTGTTAACGTCAATGATGATATAAACATTGCAATACAAAAAATGGGAAACCTGGGTGAATTCACAATACCTGTTGTTGATGAACACAACCATTTGGTTGGTATGGTCCACATAAGGGATCTAACAAATGCAGTTTGGAGAATAAAAGATAGACAAACTGTTGGTGAAATGAAGGGGCAGAAGGAGAGGAAGTTATTATTTGTCAGAGAGTTTTTGAATCCTCCTGTTTTTGTGAAAAAAGATTCAAAACTAAGGAATGTTATAGATACAATGCTCAAAATGAAATCCTACATATGTGCGATTGTTGATGAGGAGAATAAAATTGTTGGCATTATAACACAGAAAGACATTGTGGAATTAATTGGGAAAAAAGAGGAGAGTGAAGGAGTATTTGTTCAGATAACCGGTCTCGACACCTATGATCCATCAGTTTTTGATACAATATATCAGATAATTGAGAAAAGTCTTAAAAAGATTGCAAAATTTGAAAATTACATACCACATTCACTCAGCATCCATGTGGAGGAACATAACGTTGGTGGTAATGATACAAATTATGTTTTAAGGGCAAAGCTTGTAACTGAGAAAAAAGTTTTCTATATTCAGGAAAATGGATGGAACCTTTACAGGGTCTTCGATGATCTTATGAACAGCCTGCACAGGATGGTGAGGAAGGAAAAAGAAAGAGAAAAAGAGTTGAGAAGATTTATGCCCTGAGGTGATAAATTATGGATTTTGATAGGATTTTGAAGGATATGGAAAAGAGCGTAAAGTATGGAGAAATAAGAATTCTGAGATACAATACAACAGGCTTTGTGATGAAAAACGGTGTGCTGAGCGGTGTTGAAACAAACAAGGAAGAGGGTATTGCCATTAGAGCTTTGAACAACACCTTCAGTTTTGTTACAAGTGAAAACATGAGTGATGAAAACATAAAAAGACTTGTTGAAAAGGCAATAAAGTTTTCAAGGAGCAAGGGAAAAAATGTAAAGCTATCAGAGGAGGAAATTGTGAAGGACAATTACAACCTTGTTGAAAGGAAGAAAATACTTGATCTTTCCATTGAGGAAAAGGTATCATATTTGAATGACTTTGAAAAAATACTTGTTAAGGAAAACACACCAATGAGGCTGCAGTTTTTAAGCGATAAAATAACAGAAATGGAATTCTATAACACTGAAGGATCGGAAATTTTATCAAGGATACCAAACGTTTCCTATCATTACATGATAGGTGTTATGGAGGATGGAAACTTTGAACAGGCTTCCCAGGAATATGGTATGAGCGGCGGTTACGAAGCATTTGATGAATGGAACCTTTGGGAAAAAATTGAAAAGGAGGTAAAAACACTAAAGGAAATTGCGAAGAGTAAAAAATCACCCGAAGGAAAAATGGATTTGATTGTTGGTCCAGAGGTTTCGGGAATAGTTGCGCATGAATCAGCTGGACATCCATCCGAAGCTGATAGAATACTCGGTAGGGAAGCGGCAGAAGCAGGCGAATCTTTCATAAAACCTGATATGGTTGGTGAAAGAATTGGTTCAGATGTTGTTAACGTTGTTGACGATCCAACAATTGAAAAGAGTTTCGGTCACTATAAATATGATTATGAAGGTGTAAGGGCAAGAAAAAGGTACCTTTACAAGGGTGGAAAAATAAATGAATTCCTTTTGAACAGGGAAAGTGCTGGTTATCTTGGCAAGAAGAGCAATGCAGCAGCAAGATCATCCTGGTGGGACATGGAACCAATTGTTAGAATGAGCACAACTTACATAGAACCAGGTGAACATACTTTTGATGAACTTATTGAGGATATTAAATTTGGAATATTCATGAATTCATTCACAGAATGGAACATTGATGATATAAGGTTCAACGAAAAGTACATTGGAAGGGAAGCATATCTCATAGAGAATGGAAAAATAACTGGACCTGTAAAAAGACCTGTTCTTGAAATAACAACGAAGGGTTTTTATTCTGCTGTTGATGCTCTTTCAAAAGATCTTGTTTTCTACAGTGCAACATGCGGCAAGGGTGATCCAATGCAGGGTGTTGACGTATGGATGGGAGGACCTTATGTTAGATTGAGGAACGTTTATTTGAGGTGATATTATGGTTGATGTTGAAAAGATTGTTAATGATGCATTAAAAATGGGTGCAGATGAAATATCTGTTGGTTACGTTGAAAAGGATACAAAACAGATAAGGTTCTCAAACAGTGCTCCTGATATTTACATAAATTACATCGAAAACCAGATAAACATTTTCCTTGCAAAGAATAAAAGAACAATATTCACGACAATAAAGGATACAAAAAACATTGAAAAAAGGATTGAGGATCTTTTAAAAATTCTTGATAGGTTACCTGAAAACAACGATTTTCTCGGTTTGAACACAAAAAAGCAAACATACAGGAACCATGTTCCTGATGGTTCACTTGAATTACTTGATGATCTTCCATATTTTTCAAAACTTGCAATTGATGGTGCACAGGAAAAAGGTGCAAAAAGAGTTTCTGGTGTTATATACCATGACAACGTATTCATGAAACTTGCAACAAATTACAATTATGCTGAGGATAAAAACGTTGGATTTTACATGACTGTAAGGGCATTCAACGAGTACGGTTATCCCGGCCAGACAGCATTTCAAACAGCATCTAAGGATCTTTTTGATAAATTCGATCCCTATTCAATTGGAGAAACAGCAGGTGATTTTGCATCACTTGTAGAAAAACCATCCGATGGAAAGGAAGGTAAATATGATGTCCTCTTCCATCCACTTTGCTTTGGATCCCTTGTATCTTATTCCATGGAATTGGCATCAGCTTTCGTGGTTGATTCTGGAATGAGTTTCTTTGCAGATAAGTTGGGGAAGAAAATGGGAAGTGAAAATTTCACACTGCATGATGATCCTACAATGGAAAGCAGTATTGGTTACAGAAAGTTTGATGATGAGGGAACATCAACAAGGAAGGTAACAGTAGTTGAGAATGGAATTGTAAAAAATTATTTGCATAACAATTCCACAGCAAAAAAATTCAACACAGAAACAACAGGCAATGCGGGTCTTCTAAGCCCGAACGCATGGCAACCTGTTGTTGAACCAGGAAAAAGGAGCTTTGATGATATCATAGCGGAAATGAAAAAAGGTCTATTCATCATTAACACATGGTACACAAGATTTCAGGATTACAGAAATGGTGATTTTTCAACCATACCAAGGGACGGAATATTCTACATAGAGAACGGTGAAATTGTTGAATCATGGCAGGGAATAAGGATAAGCGATAACATGCAGAGAATATTTTCAGCAATTGATGAACTGAGCAGTGAAAGAATACAGGTTAAATGGTGGGATGAGGTAAAACCTTCCCTAATTCCCTATGCTCTTGTCAGGGATGTGAACATAACAAAATCAAAATGATCCTTTGAATCTCTTGCAAACCAAATAAATTTCCCTGCTTCCCTTCCTTGATGATCTTGGGCCATAAAATTTGCAGAAATCGAAATTTTTTTCAATTTCCTTTTTAAAATTTTCAAGATCCTGTCCCTGAAAAAGTTTTATTACTATACTCCCCCTTTCTTTGAGAAATTTTTGAGATATTTCAAATGCCCTTTTTCCAAGATCAAGTGATCTTTGATGATCAATTTCCTTTATACCTGAAATCTTTGGAGCCATGTCCGAAATTATAACATCAAAACCATCAATGTTTTCCTTTTTCAACTCATTCTCAATTAAAGAAAAAACATTTTTATCAAAAACATCTGCCTTTATGGATTTCACCCCTGAAACGTTAATTTTTTTAATGTCAAGTGAAAAAATTTTACCTTTCTTTACTTTTTCTAAAACAACCTGGGTCCAGCCACCCGGTGCTGCACCCAGGTCAAGAACATTCATTCCATCCTTAAAAATGTAGAATTTTTCATCAATTTCCTTGAGTTTATAAGCTGCCCTGCTTCTGTAATTTTCCTTCTTAGCAAGGTGGTAGTAGTAATCCTGCCTTTTCATCTATTTCAATGACCTTCATTCTCAAGGAACTTTTTGTAACTCTCAGCATCCATAAGATCATTCAGTTCATTCTTATTTTCAATGCTTACCTCAATAAGCCATGCATTATAAGGATCCTCGTTAATTAATTCAGGTTTGTTTATAACATCCTCATTCTTCTTCAAAACCTTTCCTGTTATTGGTGCATAAACATCTTCAACAGCCTTTACTGATTCAATTACACCGAAGGCTTTACCTTTTTCAACCCTGCTTCCTATCTCAGGTAATTCAACAAAAACTATATCTGTTAACTGCTGTTGAGCATAGTCTGATACGCCTATCTTTGCCGTGTTTCCTTCAAGAAAAGCCCATTCATGTGTTTTTGAATATTTCATCCTCGGATCTATTTCCATATCACTATCACCAAAACTTGAATCCACTATAGGATCAAAAACTTTATGGTAGTGTTTTTAAATTATAAATTATGAGAACATTTGTTGCCATACCGGTAAAGTTTAATGATAAAATTGAAGAATTCATGAAAGCAATAGATGAAAATTTCAAAGCGAAACTTGTTGAAAAGGAAAATTTACATTTTACATTAAAGTTTCTTGATGATAGGAGTGAAAATGAAATAAAAGAAATTGTTGGAATACTTGAAAAAATAGATTTTAAAAATTTTAAAGTACTGCTTCAGGGAACAGGTGCATTCCCGAACACAAAAAGGGCAAGGGTGATATGGATAGGTGCAAAATCTGAAGAATTGAATAACCTTGGAAACACTGTTTCTGAAAAATTAAAAAAATACAGTGATGAAAAATTTTCACCACATTTAACAGTTGCAAGATTAAAAATTCCTGATAACGTTGAATCAATAATAAAAAATTTTTCAAACACAGTTTTTGGTGAAATCACTGTTGATTCATTCATACTTTACAAAAGTACTCTCACTTCAAAGGGGCCAATATATGAAATAATAAGGGAATTTCATGCAAAATAAAAAAGTATGAACTCTGTAGAGAACATATATAATAAAAAAATTTCAGAATTTTTAGATAGAAAAAAGAATTTTTTAAGCAAAAAAAGCTTTTTCAATTAAAAATTTTTGGTTCCACAAAATTTGAATCATACTAAACCAGCTCGTTTTTTAAATTTGATTTACCAAAAACACGGCAAAAAAGTCTTGCTTTTTAAAGCAGGGATGAATCGCCCTATGGTGCCGATTAACCGTTAGATAAATTTGCTATTTTCTTCTATTTTTCTTAGTTCAGCACATATTTCCGAAAACTTTATTTACTATGTGGTATTTA
>JAVRLH010000017.1:0-16294 GCA_031961605.1 Thermoplasmatota archaeon | reverse complement strand
TCAAACTCCTGTCCAATTTCCTGGCGATCTGTTGAAGCGTCTGACTTGGAGATTTTTTCAAAAATGGATATTCTTCCTTCATTCTCGTTATCTCTTTGCAAATATCCGAATAGAATAGAAATTTCTTCTCTTTTTTGTATATCTCCCTGTTTTTCTCCAATAATTTATTCCATACAAACCTAATATTACCTAGTGATTGTTTGAGCAACTGCGTTTTTGACCGATTTGCATAGATCTTAACCTTGATTATGCTTCTCATTTTCCCTATCCCATTGTATCTTTAAGCTTTATGATCTCACTGCTGACATTACCCGCTGTGGATACAAAATTTGCCCTTGTCCTTGTATGCGAAGCCTTAAATCCAAAATCTGGAAAATATTTTTTTAACCATTTTGAAGATATGTCTTTGAAATACTTTACAATCTGGGATGGTGCATATCTTGGCGGTGCTGATACAAGATATACCTGGTCTGACATCACCTCCACCGCTATTATCTCAATCCCATACTTATACGCTATTTCATAGAATATCTCTTTGATTTTCTCTGCTATTTTCCCTGTTAGAACATGTCTCCTATACTTTGGTATGAAAATAATATGATAGTTGCGCAGATATACTGAAAGTCTGGTTGATTTCAACTGCATTGTTTAATATATAAAAAATATCTTAATAAACATTTCGGCGATTCATCTCCGCTTTAAAAAGCGAGGCTTTCTCGCCGTGTTTTTGTAATAAGGCTTCTGGCGAAATATAATGAAAATGTTGCCATAGAACAGTTTAATGAAAACATAAAACTTTATCTTGGCAGAGAAAACATACCAAAAAAGATCTCGGCATTGATTGCAATGGCAGTTGCACTTGCAAATGGTCCAAAAGAATCGGCAATGATTCATTATAGGTTAGCGAAAAATTTTGGGTCAACAAATGAAGAGATCCTTGATACAATGCGCATTGCAAAAATGGCTTTAATGTCTTCGACCCTTATGACAGTATCCTATACTTTTCCTGAAGTTTTGAAAAACAAAGATACAAATGAAAATGAAGAGGTAGGAATATTTTAAAGAAAATTCAAATAGAATCGGGATCTGTTCCAGAGCGTCTTAAAATACTATCCCAATACTCTGTGAATCTTTTGAAGGAACATTTAAGAGAAAGAAACGAACTGATTCAGAATCCATTAAAACTTGAAAAAAAGTATGTTTTTTAATAGCATATGCTGTTAGCTCTTCCATACATGATTTTGAATGTGAAAAGGTATATTTGAGCCATTACTTTAAAAATGGGGGTAATGTTAAAGAACTTTTAGATGCAGTTTCAATAGTTAGATTTATAAGTGGAAACAGAGATTTTGTTAATGGTCTTGAAATTCTGAAAAAAAGGGAGAAAATCAATCAAAATAGGAAAAAATTCTGGAAAAACCTGTGTCAAGAAAAATTCTTGAAAAATTTTTTATTTTTAATGCGTTTCATTGTTAGGTGGAAATATGAAATTGGAAGTTAGACTTGTTGAAAAATTGAAATTCCAAGTAAATGTAAATGGAAAGCATGAAGTTATTGTGGATGGGGACAGAGTGGTTGCACCATCATCAATGGATTATGTTTTGGTTGGTCTCGCTGGCTGTACTTCAATAAGCATAGTTTCAATTCTTAGGAGGATGCATGAAAATCCAACAGACTTTAAAGTGGAAATAGAGAGTGAGCAGGCGGATGAACCACCCAGGGTATTCACCAGGATAAAAATGAAATATATAGTACATGGTGTGATTAATGAGAATAACATTAAAAAAGCGATAGACCTCACATTTGAAAAATATTCTCCATCCGCCGTAATGCTTCAAAAGGCAGGGGTTTCGATAGAAAAGAGTTATGAACTTAGATAGATTCTATTTGATTTAACACTATTGGCGCGGGGTATCTTTTCCAAAAAGCATGTATGAAAATTAGCAAAAGTAAAGATTCTTTATTGTTTAAGAGTATTGAAATAACAGATAAAGTCAGTTACAGTTAAAATAAGATTCCAAGCTTGTTAGATTATTTAAACTAACAAACCAGAGTTATTTCGCAAAATTTTATATTGTAATGTTATTAATGGGTAAAAGTGAATAATTTGGAAATAATCACCAGGGATACACTTTTTCAGGTTTTAAATAAAATACTTTCAGTTAAGGGAATGAACAAGTCTGATATTTATTCTCTCACAGATTATATACTTGGTTTTTTTGGTTTTGATGATTTTCTTGTTGATAATATTTTAACACCAATTGACAGGGATATTTTTTATTACCTTGAAGAGTGCGGTATTTTGAAGACTGAATCCTATGAGGTGAACCTATTGAAGGGGAGGCAGTGGAGAATACATCTCTGGATGTACAGGAAGGATAATATTAAAAAAATTTTACTTTCAAACGAAACTGTAGAGGTGGATGATCCAAAAAAGCTTTATGAAAGGATCTTTTCCCAGGGAGAGGAAAGGTGAATGGTAGGTGGTGCAATTTTTGGTCTCGGAGGTCTGGGAAAAAATATTGTCAGGAATATAAGGAATGAAAATTTCAGAACATTCATTATTGATGATACAAATGAGAAGGATGTAATATATTTTTCATGGAACGATGCATCTGTTCTTGAAGGAAATGAAATTTTGACCGAAACTGCAAATTTATTAATTGAAAAGGTTGAACATGAATATGATACAATTTATTTTATTGCCGGTCTTGGTGGCAGAATGGGAACAGCTCTTTCCAACATATATGGTAAAATATGTAAAAAGTTGCACAAAAGATCCTTTGGCATATTCTTTTATCCATTCAGTTCTGAAAGCCTTACAAGGCGTGAAAGGGCAAAAAATTCAATTGATAAAATAATGGAACTTTATCCATCTTTCATTCTCCTGGAGAATGATTTTCTTGTCAAATATTTTCCAAATGTTCCATTGAAATATATATTCAGTGTACAGGCTGAAATTGTTAACTTTTTCATATCCAACTTTTCTGAAAGTATTGAAAATTATGACTTTGAAAAATTCGCTGGAAGGATTGGTGTTGGCATGGGCACAACTGAAAGAATGGATACTCTTGGTGATGCTATAAAGGATGCCCTTGATTCACCATGGTTACAAAAAAATGCAAAACATTACACAATAATTTTCAATGGAAATGTCCTTGAAAGTGATGTTAAAATTTATGAACAATCAATAAATTTGAAAAATTATTCATTTTTAGTGCACAGAAACATATCAAAGGGAAGAAGAATTGATGTTCTTATATTGTCCCATGGAAAGGGGGAATAGCAAAATATAATATTGTGAAAGTAATTAAAAATAACAATGGCAGATCTTGATGTTATCGATATTAAGGAATTCACAAACATCTGTAACGAACTTGTTGCAGCCATGGGTCTAAAGATACTGAACACAGTTTCAAGGGAAAATACAGTTGCCGTTGACTCAGTTTCAAACTTACCTGGTGAGGAAAGGTATCTGTTCCTGTTCATAAGGAAGGAAACGGTAAATGAGGATGATTTGCGTGATCTTGTTGACCTTAATGCAAAGGACATAAAGTGGGTTGTTGTGACAACAGGAAAATTTGATTCTGATGCTGTGATCTTTGGAACAAAGCATGATGTTCTCCTTGTTAATGGAGATGGCTTTAATAAGATGCTAAAGGATTACGATGTAGGAGTTGAAAGGGAGAGTGAAAAGGGAACATTTTTGCCAAGTGTTGGTGAAATTGAAAGCAATTTAAAATGGGCGAATGAATTTCTGAAATCAGGAAATTATGAAAAAGCAATGGAGTATGTAAAAAATGCACTAATCGTAAAAGAAACAGCTGAAGGACTATTAATAAAGTCAAAAATTTTGCTTGAAATGAAAAAGTATGAAGATGCCCTTGATGTAATACTTAAGGCAATATCAATTTCACCAGATTTTTATAGTGCATGGATAATTCTGGGCGAAACACTTTCTAAGCTCGGTAAGTTCGAAGATGCTGAAAAGGCATATTTGAAGGCAGTGGGAATTGAACCAAAAAACAAAGAAGTTCATTACAATTTCGCTAATTTTCTCCTGTCCAGATCAAGGCTTGATGAATCACTTCTTGAAATTAATAGTGCTCTGGAAATTGATAAAAAGGATCCATTTTTATGGATAACAAAGGCAAAGATTTTTTATGAGAAAAAGAGCTTTGATGAGGCGGGAAAATGCCTTGATATTGCAACCGAGCTTGATAAAAACAATGTTGATGCAAAAATTCTGAGGGCTGAATTATTTTTTGAGAATAAAGATTATGAAAACGCAAAA
Source organism: Thermoplasmatota archaeon (assembly GCA_031961605.1). Classification (GTDB taxonomy): domain Archaea; phylum Thermoplasmatota; class Thermoplasmata; order Thermoplasmatales; family ARK-15; genus JAVRLH01. Next base: position 12,000 of record JAVRLH010000017.1, on the reverse strand, counting down.
AAAATTATTGAGGGAATTGAGGATAATAGAGCACTAAAACTCAAGTCTAAAATATTGATATCAGAGAAAAATTTTAATGATGCAAGGGAAGTTCTAAAAACAACAGTTCAAAAATATCCAGAGGATTTTGAGGCAAAAGAATTGCTGAAGGAAATTGAATCAATGGAAATGGATAAGAAAGTAATGGATCTCAAATCAAGGGCAAAAGAATTGCTTGAAATTTTGAATGAATCTGCGGAATTACCTGATAACTATGATGATCTTTTAGAATTTATAAAGTCACTTGAAGAAAAAATCAAGGTTAAAAAGGATGAAGAGTTTAAGAATCTTTTTTCAAGTGCACTTGAAGAATTTGGAAAGGGTAATTTTTCAACAGCCCTTGAAATTTGCAGAAAAATTTTAAGCATTGACGGTGAGAATGTTGCGGCAAAGGTTCTGATGGAAAGGATTGAAAGTATGGAAAGATCAAATACCTCACCATAACATATTTTTATTTTTCAAAAAATGAAATTGCTTTCCCATTGACAAAATATTTAATTTCACCAGGCATAGAAAGAAATAATTCTGGAAAAAATTATAAAAAATTAAAAAATCACTTTTGGAATGTTTATCTTCATAAAAGATAAAATAATTAAAATGCATGGCGTGGATTATGATAGTAAGCGGTAAGGAAATTGCAACCAGGATTGAAAAGGATCTATCCAGGATGGCCCTGGATTTTGAAAGAAAGTATGGTAAAAAGGTATCATTACACACAATTCTTGTGGGTAACGATGAGGCATCAAGGATATATGCAAACTCTAAAATAAAAAAGTTAAAAAGCATGGGGATGGATGGATACATTCACAACCTTCCAGAAAATTCAAGTGAGAATGAAATTATAGATCTTTTAAATAGTCTATCCGGGGATGATTCTATTCATGGTATAATGGTAGAAATGCCTTTACCAAAGCATATTGATAAAACAAAAATTCTTATGAACATTGATCCGGAAAAGGATGCTGATGGTCAGAATCCTTTGAATCTGGGTCTTTTAATGCTGGGCAATGAGGATCATGTGCCATCAACACCAAAGGCTGTGATAAGAATACTTGAAGAAACAAAAATTGATCTGAAGGGTAAAAAAGTTTGTATTCTTAACAGAACACCTGTTGTTGGAAAACCCTTAGCGATGCTTTTCCTGAACAGGGATGCAACAGTTAAAGTTTGCCACAGCAAAACATTGAACATTGAAAAAGAGACAAAGGATTCCGATATAATTGTTGTTGCTGTTGGAAAGCCTTATTTTCTTAAAGAAAACATGGTTTCTGAAGGTTCCATTGTTATTGATGTTGGAATAAACAGTGTTGAAAACAGAATAGTTGGTGATGCGGATTTCGAAACATTAAAGGATAAGGTTGCAATGATCACACCTGTCCCTGGAGGAGTTGGAAGTGTTACAACAGTTCTCATTATAGAACAGACGCTTAAAAATGCATGTAGGATTATGGAGAAAAAATTTATGTAATACGTTTTTCTTATTCATTTTGGTGTGGTTGAATGGGAAACGGAAAAAATCCAGAAGTACTTGCGCCAAAGTATAGGGAAATCGTAGATAATGAGGTTTACTGCCCACTTTACAGTGATCTTATTCCTGTCAAAGAATGTAAAAAATGCAAAAATTTCATAAAAATTGAGGATAATTTTGTTGTTTGCTCTCTGTCCTGGATGTAAAGGATGTTTGTTCTGGAAATATCAAAAGAACATGAAACATTGCCTTTTTCTGAAATAATGGCAATACTGGAAGGTGAAGGAATAAGATTTAAATTTGAAGTTAAATGTCCATTGATGTTTATTTATTCCAGCACAATAGATCCAGTACTTGAAAGATCATCAATGGCAAGATGGGGTGGCTTTTTTTACAAAAAAATTGAAAATTTTGATGAAATAAATATTGATATGAAAGAAAAAACGTTTATGGTAAGGTACAGGAACTATTTTAAAAAGATAAAAAATTCAAAGGAAATTGAGAATGAAATAGGTAAAAGGATAAAAGGTAAGGTTTCCTTTGATAATCCTGATGAAATAGTATATGTTATAGAAATGGACGATATATTTATTGTAAGAAATGTAAAAAATGCAAAAAGGGATTATGTGGAAAGAATCATTGAAAAAAGGCCATTCAGATCAAATACATCATTGCAATCAAAAATTGCAAGAACACTTGTGAATATGGCCAGGGTAAGGAGGGGAATGAGGATCATAGATCCATTCTGCGGGACAGGCAGCATTATTATGGAATCATCTGCAATGGGTATTGAATCCATTGGCCTTGACAAAGACCCAGTAATGGTCCATGCAAGCATTGAAAATCTAAAACAATTCAACCTTGAGGGCAAAATATATCAGGGAGATTTTTCAGAGGCATTAAAATTTGAAAAATTCGATGCCGTTGTTACAGATCCACCGTATGGAAGAGCATCATCCACATACCTTGAACCTATTGAAAATCTCTATTCAAGAATGTTTGAAACATTTTATAAAATTCTAAAACCAAAAGGCCATGTTTCTTTATTTCTTCCAAAAAAGAGTTTATCTTTTCTCACTCTTGAAAAATTCAAATTGGTTGAAATGCACAAAATAAATGTTCACAGGAGTCTCGTTAGATTCCTCACAGTCCTTGAAAAATTATGATTTTATCTGTGAAATTAAACTTTCAATTATTTTCTCAAACTCCCCTGTTGAATCACTTTTGTTGAGAATGAAAGGAATTCCACTGTCACCAGATTTTACAATTTCAGGATTGAGATGAATTCTTCCCAAAAATGGAACTTTGTAGGTATTCGCTGCTCTTTCACCACCACCAACACCGAATATATCCCCAGCCATGTTTTCAATTATTCCAAGGACCCTTACGTTCACATGCTTTGCAAAGTTTATGGCCTTTTTCGCATCAAGCAGTGCAACCTCCTGGGGTGTTATAACAATAACAATGCCTGTAACATTCTTTATGAGCTGTACAAGGCTTAAAGGTTCATCACCCGTTCCAGGTGGGAGATCAACAACAAGGAAATCTAGCTCACCCCATATAACATCTTCAAGAAACTGCTGAAGAGCTTTATGCTTCAATGCACCTCTCCATATTACAGGCGCATCCTCCTCAGGAAGCATAAAGCCAATTGATACAACCTTCAAATTTTCAGAATATTCAACAGGATATATTCCTGAATCATCACCTGTAAGCTGGCTTTTATCAAGACCAAGCATCATTGGGACATCCGGTCCATGCATATCTGAATCGAGTAAACCAACCTTATAGCTCATGTTTGCAAGACCAACAGCAAGATTCACTGAAACAGTTGTTTTTCCCACACCCCCCTTTCCACTCATAACCATAATTTTATACTTTATTTTTGACATTTTCTGGTCAAGTTTTGTGTTTTCCTGTAATTTCACTCCTATTTTTGAAAGATCCTGTGCCATAACAATCAACATGGAAATTAAGAAGTAATACTTAATCTTTCTGTATTTCAGAAAGAAAAATTTTTAAAAAGCAAATACTTTCACAGGAACAATGCCACCGTAGCTCAGTCGGTAGAGCGGCTGACTTGTAATCAGCAGGTCGGGGGTCCGATTCCCTCCGGTGGCTCTTTATTTTACGTGTTTTTCTGTTTATCGTTTCAATCATTCTTTTTAACGTATTTTCTGTAATTTTACAAAAACACGGCGAGAAAGCCTCGCTTTTTAAGGCGGGGATGAATCGCCGAAATGTTTTTATTAAGGTCCTTAGTATATGAAAAATCAGAGCGTAAAGTTCTCTCGTCGGGACATGGTGAGTATAGGGGTGAAATGGTTGTGATAGCCAAAACAACCTATACCCTGAACCTTCGCATTTAAATGCGGATAGTATGTCAGCAATATGTTCACGTGAACTACTTACCTTGACGGATGGAGCTTCTTGATTCATGGGCCAAGCTTTTTCCCGACAACCAAAGTGCAAGTCTTTCTATTATGATACAGTTTCTGTGCCCCACATTTGGAAGGTCAAGGTGTTTTGGTCTCCACGAGCTTGAAATTTTCCATGCCTACATCTGCCAGCTCTTTCAGTCTTCCAGATATAATAGTTACATCAAAAATATAAATAAACTTATCAGCTTTCATCCCTCCCTTTCGGATAGGGATTTCCCGCCGAAATCGTTAAAATTCTGTTGCACTTTTCATCTACTATCTTTATAAATTTATTTTTCCGATGTACAAATAGAAATTTCACATTTTCATGTCTTCTGCTTAATGAATTAACTCTATCATAAAGCTCTAACAAATATTTTGTTTTAACTCTATATTCTTTATTGAGTTGTTTAATTACAAGCTGATTGTCTGAGTAAACTTCTATAACCCACGGAGTATAGTATATAGCTTTTTCTAATGCATAAATAATCGCGTAATATTCTGCCCTATTATTTGTCATTTCTCCCAAATAACCTCCACCTTCGTCAATAATTTTATTGTTTTTCACAAAAATATAGGCATAAGCAGAGGGTCCAGGATTTCCTTTTGAAGCCCCATCTATATATATTTTTAATTTTTCTCCCCTTTTTATAGGGTTTTCTGAATATATTTTGATATTTGATTTCATTTTGCATCACTTCATTTTTAATATTGTTTTATAATATAAAATTTTTGTTTTTGATAGCGCATTAAATGTCATCTTAATTGATAAGAATTTTATGTAAGCATAAATTGCCTGTTTCAATTAAAAATCTTTGTTTACACAAAATTTTCATCACTGATGGAATTCATTTATACCAATATCTCTCACCACATACTTACTTAAACTTTTTAATGCATCTTCTTTATAACTCTCTGAATATTTCTTTTCATTCAACCATTTTATAAAATCATCTTCATATAAATTGAAACGTAGTAAAAATACGTCAACGACAGCATTTTGATTGAACTTGTAATCAGCAGGCCGGTAATCAAATTACTTCCGATAACTCTCAGAAAGTTTTTATTTCCAAATTCTCTTATTTGTAAACAATGATAAAACTTATACATGGAAACGCATACCGGATTTTGAAGGAAAATCTGAAAGATGAGGAATCAATTTTCATATTTCCAGATTTCATAATTATCAGAAATTTTCAGAATTCTCTTGCAAAGGATGGTGTGGAAAAAATACCAATCGAAAGAATGTTCACGCTTGAATCACTTGCACTGAACCTTTCAGGACCAAATACATCAACAATACCAAGATTTGTTGAAAGGAAAATTGCTGAGGAATCTTTGAAAGGTCTTGCATATCATACAGATCTTCACCATATTCCTGATTTTATAACTGTTTTGCTTGATGAATACTGGGAAATCAAGGAATCTGTGCTTGCGGATAATATAAAAATTCAGGATGATAAATTCTTTATTGAGTTTGACAGGAATTTTTCAAACTATCTTGAAAAATTAAAGAATGGTATAAAGGTGGAAAATAGAATAGTTCATTTTTACAGCAGGCCTGAATTGATAATGAAAATGATTGAAAAATCTGAGAAACTAAAATACAGGAAAATTTACCTCACAAATTTTTACTATGTTAGTCCCACGCTTAAACTTTTCATTGAAAAAATGAGAAAGGATCATGATGTTTATTTTCTAACCGAAGCCGAATCTGGAAAACCCTATGAAATAATTAAAGAAAGGATTGAACCAGATCTTGAATATGGATTTCATGAAATAAAGGATAAAATCACTGTTGTATCCGCACCAGATAAAAGAAGGGAAATGAAATTTGTTGCAAAGAGGATACTTGAAGGTGTATCAAACGGTAAAGATTTTGGCGATTTTATTGTTGCATTTCCAGAGATAAAGGAATATGAGGCAATGGTTGAGGAGGTATTCTCTGAATTCAACATACCATATTTCCTTGAATCAAGACAAAAGATTTCAAAATTACCAATAATAAGCGAGGTCATTGATATTGCTGAAAATAAAATAGAAAAAAAGGAAATAGAGAATATTGATTCATTTGTATCTTTTCTTGGAGAAAAAATTGAAGATCTTGTAAAGAAAAATATTGAGAGGGAGGAATACATAAAACATTCACACAGGATAGGACAGTTTCTTATAAACTTTAAAATGGATTATGGAATTCTGCAATCCCTTGGAATATTACAATTTTCGAAAGATCTTGCATTGAACATGTTTAAAATTTATTCAACAATATCAACATTTGGTAGGTATTATAACTTCAGGAATGTTGTTAAGGTAATTGATCTTGGGAATCTTCCATTGAACAATTCCGAAACAATTATTGTTTCCGGTCTTTCTGAGGATGAATTTCCCAGGTATTACAGGGGGCCTGTAATATTCAGAAGGGATTTCAGGGAAAAGAATGTAATTTATTACAGGAAATATTTGATCCATGAGAACTATGAATTTTACAGACTTCTTATAACACTTTACTATGGTAAAGATATAATTTTCACATATTCATACTTTACAGATGATGGTAAAAGGGTTCTGGAATCCTATTTGATTGAAAAATTTCTGAACCTTTTGAATTTAAAAAGGGTAAATGTTAACATAGAAGCATCACAATTGATTGTCATGCCAGAAAAGATTTTCAGTGATTCGGATGTTCTTGATTACAATGGGTCTTTTGCGAACAAAGAAGTAGAAATAACTGATGAGATGAAGGAAAAAATAAGTGAAATGGTAATTTCCCCATCAGATATTAACACCTACAATGAATGTCCAAGGAAATTTTATTATCGTGTGATTTTGGGTATAAAAGTACCTGTTGAATTGTTTTCTCCTTTGGATATTGGTAACAGGATCCATAGAATTCTGGAAAATTTTTATTCCAAGCACACTGATCTTAAAAAAATAAATGATCAGGAAATAAAAAATGAAATTGAGGAAATTGCAATAAAGGAATACCCAGATCTTGAAAATGATAAAATGCACAAGAGGATGATTTTAAAAGATGCTGAAAATGCAATAAAAAGGGATCTATCAATTTCCCATGATAGAATAGTAAAGTTTGTTGAAAAGGAGTTTCAGTTGAAAATTGATGAAACTTTGATCCATGGTAGAATTGACAGGGTTGATGTATGGAGGGACATGTATGTTATAGTAGATTACAAATATTCAACAGATTCAGCAATAAAAGAGATATATCCTAAAAATGGAGATATTGAAAAGCCAAGGGTTGATCTTGCCCTGCCAATTTATATGCTTTCTCTGAATGAAAATAAAAAGATAGCATATTATTATCCAATAAAATTAAAAAAGAATGTTGAAAAATGGGCTTACATTTACACAAACAATGAGGAATACAAGACAATACCCTGGGGGAAGTATGCCAGAGATATTCAAATGTTCAGTAAAATTTTCCAGGAAAGATTAACAAAAAGAATATCCGATATTGTGAATTCCATAAAGAAATATAACTTTCAAAAGACCAAAGATGAAAGAATATGTGAAAACTGTGAATTTTACAACATCTGCGGGGGTGTTTGAATGGATTGTGATAATCTAACGGAATCACAGAAAGGAATTGTGGAAAGTGCAGGCGAAGAGAACATATCTGTATTTGCTGTTGCTGGATCCGGTAAGACAACCGTACTTGTATGTTCTGCACTTAAAATTATTGAAAAAATGTTACCTGTTGAAAATGCACTTGAAAAAATTTTGATAATAACATTCACTGATGAGGCAGCAACTCAATTGAAGGAAAGGTTGATCACCAAACTCAGGGGGAAATACAATTACATTGGACCTTTAGAGAATGTTTCCACAATACACAGTTTTTGCAACAGAATACTTAAGGACTCATCAATTTATCTTGGAATAAATCCTGAGTACAGTGTTGGTGATGAACCGTCATTAAAGAAAATCATGGAGGAAACATTCAAGAACGTGATTGAAAAAATAGACAGAGAAAATCCTATAATTATTGATAACATCATGAATTTTCTAAATGTTGAAAAACTAAGAGGGCTGAGGAGGGGTAGGGCTGGTTTAAAAGAGCTTGTATTTTTACTTTATGAAAAAACAAAGGTCATGGGCTGGGCTTTGGAAAAAACAATTGAGGAAATAGAAAAAACAGAATTAGATATGAATGAGGAAAGCAGTAGTTTTATAGAATCCCTCAAGTACATTTTCAGAGAATTCTTTTATAGCCTGGATGAAAGGAAAAAGTTTGAGGGTGTATTATCTTACGATGATATACTATATTTTGCCAAGCTTTCACTTGAGAACGAAGCGGTTGGAAGAGAATGGAAAAGTAGATTCCAATACATCATAGTTGATGAATATCAGGACACAAGCTACATTCAACAGGAAATAATTGAAATTGTTGGTGAAAATGCAAAGAAAATATATGCAGGGGATTACTTTCAGAGCATTTATGAATGGCGCGATGCAGAGCCAAAAGGCATAATAAGTAGGGTTAAAAATTTCAAAAGGAATGAAATGAATGAAAATTTCAGGTCCATACCTGAAATAATAAATTTTTCAAATGTACTTTTCAGGAACCTTTTCAGAAAAAATATTGGTGAGGTACCCTACATTGACATGGTCCCCATTGAGAAAGATCTTGAGAATGCAGGTGTTTATATTTTTAAGCTAAGACAGAATTACGCAAGGGAAAGAAGGTTGGAAGAGGCAGAAAATTTTGGAAAAACTATTTTGTATCTATTAAACAAGATGAAAGTGAGGGATGGGAATGAATTAAGGGAAATAAGGGAAGGGGATATTGCAATCCTTTTTAGATCCAAAAAGAATATGGGCATTTATGCAAATGCGCTCAAGAGTAGAGGAATAAGGTATTCTTTTGTTGACAAGGAAAGCTTTTTCCAGACAACAGAAATAAACGTTATAAAGGATTTTTTTGAAATACTTACTTTGGAAGATATTAGAGTTAATGATGCAAGGGCTTTTGAAATACTTATCCATGCATATGGATGTTCATTCCATGAAATATATGATTACCTGAACAAAAAAGATTCTTCCTGCGTTTCAAAATTCCTGAAGGATATGGAGGAGTTGAAATCGAAAAAAAACCTGCAAAAGGATAAGCTTATACTTGAATTTTTGAAAAAAACAGCATTTGATAAAAAGGTTCTTGGAGATTATAATGGTAAGCAGAGATACCTGAACATTTACAAATTCATTGATATAGCCAGGGAAATTGAAAGGGACAGGATACTTTCTTTGAAAAAGTTCAGTGATGAACTGAGAATGATTGAGGCAACGGAAAATGTTTCATCAATACCACTAACTGATCCAAAAGAAAACAGTGTAAGGTTAATGACAATTCATTCTGCAAAGGGCCTTGAGTTCCCTGTTGTTTTTGTTGCAGATATACCTGGAGATTTTGCAAAAAATGATGATATTCTATTCATGCACAGGGATCTTGGCATGTACATAAACATTGAGGATATACTTAAAAAAGGATCAGATGAAAGGAAAAAGAAAATTAATGATTACAGAAAAAAGGAGGAAATAAGGATCCTTTATGTTGCATTCACAAGACCAAAACATTATCTAATTTTTTCAATAACTGATGGAAATAACAGGGAAAGTTATTCAAAGGAAATAACACAATCCATTGATAATTTGTTTTTAAAACCTTTCATGGATAAGACAAACACAATAAAACTTTATGAGGAAAATGAAATTAAGAGAGAAAATGAAAACCTTGTCTCTGAAAGAAAGATAATTGAAAAAAAGGCGCAAAAACTTGCATACATAAGTACAACTGATCTTGAAAACTACAAACTCTGCCCAAGGTATTATTATTTAACAAAAATGTTATCCATTAGACCTGAAATGAGTGAAAGTGCGAAAAGGGGTATTGAATTCCATTCACTTATGGAAAATTATGATTTTCAGGCTGAAGAACTTTCCGGGGAGTATTCAGTTGAAATATTGGAAAAGGCTGAAAAATTTATTTCTAGCAAATACGGCAATGTTTTAAAGAATTATGAATCAATAAAAAGGGAGTTTCCATTCAATATCAACATTGACGGAACAATATTCAGGGGCAGGTTTGATTTAATCGTTTTGGACGAAAATCCTTTGGTCATAGATTATAAAACTGGGCAGAGGAAGGAATCATACAGGGAACAATTACTCTCCTACGCATATGCATATAAAAGAATATTCGGTAAAATACCCTTATGCGTTATTGCTTATGTGGATCTTGAAGAATTTGAAGAAATCAAATTCAGTGAAGGTGAAATATTAAATTTTGAAAAAGATTTGAAAAACACGATAAAAAGCATTGAAAATGGAAATTTTGAAAAGAATTTAAAATCATGTGAAAAATGTCCAATGAAAGATTATTGCATTAGATAGTGAGATAACTACCATAACTTATGAAAGAGATCTTCTCACCAATAAAAGATAAAATTAAAATTATGAAATTATTGTTGAATTGGAATGGAAAAGATCGTTCAAATAGATATGAATGGTATAAACTACACCATATACGGAACTATAAGAGGCCTGGTATCTGAAAAAGTTGATATGGAATCAATATTTCAAGAAAAAAGTATTGATTTTCTCATGCTTGGAATATCAAAGGAGGAACTGGAAGGTCTGGAAAAATACATTCAAAAACCATTTGATGTAGATCTTTCAGATTATGAGGTTATATATGGCCTGAAATTGAAAGAATATGGTGATGTTAAAATGCCCGTTCCTTCATTCACGTCAGCCTTAAGAATAGCTTTAGAAAATAACATACCTGTTGAGGCAATAGATATGGATGAGAAGGAATATTCAGATCTTTTTGTCGAGGAAATAACAACTTTTCAGCTGCTCAGGCATTCCCTGAGAAAGAGCAAATTATTTGACAAAAATTTCCATGCCAAGGATGCTGAAGAATTTTCCATTATGTGGGATATGGAACTGAATAAAATTAAAGGTTTCAAAAACATTGAAGAAAAAAGGGAAAAATATATGGCAAAAAAAATTTTGGATAACAACATGGGAAAGAATGTTCTTGTTGTTGTGGATTATCCAAGGTTGGAAGGCATAATTGAAGAAATAAAAAAATAAGGCAATAGAAACAATCAGACTCTCCGCATGTCTGACTGATGTCAGATAAACCTATATAGAGGGGAGTTATTTTGTAGTTTATGAATAACCAAAACGAACTCCCCTCAATAAACAATGTTAAGGAACTTAAAAAATTTTTCCACGAATCTCTGGATTCTATATTTGAAGAAAATATAGAAATACAATCTCAATACAATGCTAGAGAAATATCATTAACTTTGCAAAATGCTATGCGGAATGGTGAATACATTGAAGAATTTGTAAGAAATCAAGGTTCTTCAAAAGTCCCTTCAGATGATACAATTTATAGAAGGCTTCACGAATCATTGAATTTTGAAAAAATAGATTCTCTTATTGAAGATTCTGTTGAAATTGGAAAATCAATAGGAATGTTCAATCGTAAAGTAAACGTGGCAATTGATGAACATGATGATCCATACTATGGAAGGGATAATAAATATCTAATAAATGTTTCAAGGAATAAATTCAGAGGAACTGATAAGGTGATAAGAATTGCATCCATTGATGTTGTAGTGAATGATGAAAGGTTTACACTTGCATACATTGCAAAACATCCAATTGATGGAATTGACAAGGCAAAGGAAGTGGATATTTTATTGAGAAAAGCAATTAAACTTAGAATCAATATAAATTTTGTATTAATAGATAGAGGATACTTTGATGCTGGTGTTTTGGAAAAATTAGGAGATCTTGGATTAAAATACATAATACCGGCAAAAGAAAATCCAAAAACAAAGATGTTCTTAGGATATCAATTAAAATGGTCAGAAATGAATCATTGTTATTATGTTGTAATAAAGGATAAAATAAAAAGAGGGAAAATGGTTGTTGAAACAAATTATGTAAGGATCAGATACAAAAAGGATGTAGAATGGAATGAATTTGCATTCTATACGAATGCAGAGGTAACAGAAAATAATGTTTTGGAGCTAGCAGAAA
>JAVRLH010000016.1:0-16677 GCA_031961605.1 Thermoplasmatota archaeon | reverse complement strand
ATGGAACAATAATGGGGGAGATACCAAAGAAAGCAAGAGAACTTGTGGACGAACTTGAGATCGATCTGAACATGTTACGTAAAAAATGAGAAGTTAAGGTTCTATTGATCCATGGATACAGCATGAATGGATCATACGCTGCAAATGATTGGCAGGGAGGAGTGAATATTTATCAAACACTTGTTAACCATGGCTATATTGTTGGTCTCGTTTCCTATTACGGTGTTTTCTCAATTTCATTCAGCAATGGCTTAAACTTCACAGATCCAAATTTCTATGGAACACAGAACACACCAATAGAAAATGTGGCAAGTGAACTTGGATATGCGCTGACAAAAATTTTTGGAGGCATGGGTCCTGTGAATCTTGATATTATAGCACACAGTATGGGAGGACTTGTCACCCTTTACATGCTTGAAAATTATAAAATTCCCAACGTTAACCTCGAGAATGTTATTGACATAGCATCACCCTTCAATGGTTCACCATTTGCAACCATCGCTTCATATCTGGGCCTTGATATTTTTGTTGGTTACCAGGCGGATGAAATGGTTCCAGGATCCTCTTTCCTCAATAACCTTCAGAACAACATGACCAATGCCATAAACAATTATCCTTCAACAACCTTTATAGTTTATATTGGAACATACGACCCATGGTGGGGATACATATTCTTTAATGATGATAACGATGGTGTTGTAGATTATTCATCGGCCACGGATGTATATTACAATTATGTTTATACATTTCCTGGTGATGTTCACACCTATTTCCTTGATAATTTAACCTGCAGTGGAATTTCATACTTTGAGGATCCAGCCGTTGCACAGGAAATTTTGAATAATTTTTCTGGAAACTACTAAACTTTTATATTTTTTCATAAATTTCAGAAAATTTTTTCGGTTTTATTCCAAAATCTTCCCATATTTTTTGATCCCTGCAGAAATCAAGTTTTAGCATGTAATACTGTTCATTCGTAATAATTCCTGAGAAGGAGAGTAAGGGTAAAATAATTTTAAAAATTCCATCGGGAATAATTTTAGATTCCTTTTTTCCTCTATTTTTCCTATCAATATCCACCAGATCCTTCAGTGTTAATTTTTCAGGTCCAGATATTTCAAAAATTCCATTTTCCTTTTCAATTAAAATTGTTACGATGCTCACAAGATCTTCAACATAGACAGGGCATAGGTAACCGGATTTAATTGAAAATCCATACTTTGAAACCTTTTTTACAATTTTTGTGAAATAATCATCCCTTCCAAAGACAAGTGATGGCCTTATGATCAAATAGTCAAAACCTGAATTTTTAACCATGTTTTCTGCCATGAACTTTGTCTGGAAATATTTTGTTTTACCCACATCCGCATTTATTGCTGAAAAATAAACAAATTTAATTTTTTTACCCTTATAGGCATTTAAAAGATTCTTAACACCCTTTACGTTCACATCCTCATGCCCCTGCACTTTTGTTTCCTTAATAACAGCAACAAGATCAATAACAACATCAACGTTAGGCAGGTTTTTTAGCGTTTCATCCTTTGTTATATCACCGCATACAAATTTTGATATTGAATCAATTTCGGGTGATCTTTTTCTGGAAAGATAATAAACTTCATTTTTTTCAACCAGATTTTTTATTAAATTTTTTCCTATGAATCCCGATCCTCCTGCAACAAGGATTCTCATAAAAATGAATAATGTTAAAAAGGTATTTAAAGAGTATGGGAAAGTTTAATATCCATTTATTTAAATATTCATCTTATGGAAGAAAATATAAAAACCAACCTGGGAAAATCCATGGTTAGGCTTGTTGTTTACATTGTTCTCTATGTTCTTGTTGCGGCGATTGTCCAGTTCATCATATCCGCATTGATAACAAAGATATACCCCGGTATAGTTTCCTATTCATCCTATGTACAGATTTTACTTGCCCTTGCCTTTGGATACCTGATAGTTGTAGCCTTTGCAAACGTCATATACTGGAATCTGAGATTGAAATACACACATGAAACAAGCGCTGCAATCAAAAACGTTATGAAGATCGTTGGAATAGGTGCAATACTTGCGGCAATTGCAGGTGCAGTTGCGGGGGGAGCTGCGGGTGTTGCCCTTGGCGGTTTCATTGCCCTTGTCATTGGTTTCGGGTCACAGCAGATCATGGGTCAGGCAATAGCAGGAATGTTCCTTCTTCTTTCAAGACCGTTCAAAATCAATGATCTTGTAACACTTTCAGGTGAAACGGGTGTTGTTCAGGATATAGACACATTATTCACAAAGGTTCTCAAGGATGATGGAACGATTGTTCTAATACCAAATAACACCATAATTGGAAACAAAATATATCTACTAAAGAAAAAATAATTTTTTCATTTATTTTCAAAGAACTCTTTTGATGGTTCAATTCCAATGAATATTAATAGTATTTGGATGAAATTGTCAAGGGATTCGTCAATGGATTTTGAAAAAATTAATTCAGCATCCCTGGAAATTCTATTACGAACAAATTCCACAGCATTTTTCAGATATCCATTATCAATTTCATGCGAGGAAATAATTGATAAAAGAGCTAGCCTTGTTTCAATTTTTTCCGGAACCACATGTTTTTCAAAAAAATCAACATTTTCCTCAGAAAGAATTTTTTGAATACCTGATGAGATTATGATCAGGGGTGATGAAAATGCCATTTCCAGCGCCTTTTTAATTTCTTTTTCATTTTCTCCTTCACCTATTCCAACCGTTCCTATTTCTCTTTTTCCTGGATATTTATTTAAAATTTCCATGTTTTCATTTTTTGCCAGAAACCTTACCATCTCTCTTGTTACAATTTTCACAAGCTCTATTGTGACATTGAAAACAATAGCCCCTGTCTTTCCTTCCAGAATTTCACTTATTCTATCAAGTGGAATTATCAATGTTATGTCAGAACGATCCCTTACCTTTAAAATACTTTCCACAGCATTGTTTTGTCTGATCTTACCTTCAAAGGATGCTGGAAAGGTGAGAATGCTTATTATTCTGGATCCATTTTTCTTTGCAATTTCAGCAATTACAGGGAGGGCACCCGTACCAATTCTTCCACCAAGAAGATCCACAAATATAATTGTTTCAGCACCATACAGAACTTTTTCAATTTTTTCAGAAGCATTTTTTGCCGCAATCTCTCCAATAACAGGGTTTGAACATACACCCATACCCCTTGGTCCCCAGTCAAGAAAAACTCTTCTATCAGAATTGGTTTTTAACAATTTTTCTGGATCATCGCCCATTGCAATTCTCTCAATAAGCAGATCTTTAAATTTACTAAGTTTATTTAAAACATCGCATGCTGGAGAACCAATACCGACAACAAATATTTTATTATTTTTTTCTTCAATTTTTGATTCTTCCATTTTAAGCACTTCCAAATTAAAAAAAATAATCAATATTATTATTTTTTCTTGAATTAACATTTATTTTTTCATAAAAAACTGTAATACGTGTTATGGATACCTATCCTGAATTTCATATTCACATTCTCTGGATCCGCGCATTGATTTTATTTAGCTCAGTATAAAATTTTTCTCTCATCGTGAAAAAAGCCTTTCAGATATAATTATTGTCCTTTCTATAAGTTAATATTCCTGTGATCTTTTGTTATATTTAAGTACACAATAAAATAAAAAAATTCCCTAAATAAATACACTATTAAGGATCCATAAAAAGCTTAAACAAGGTAAAATTTTTTATATGGGGGCACATTAGGGTTTTTACCTAGGCTCCTACCCAGACATCCTGGGATAATCCATGTGGATTCCCGTACTCTTTGCCCGAATTGCATAATTCTGGGCATAGGTAAGGTGTCACGGGTGGGAATGGAGGATTGAAAAAATGGCAACTCCGCATCATTCGAGACATGGCTCTATGGCGTACTATCCGAGGAAGAGAGCCAGCAGTATAGTTCCAAAAATTTCAAGCTGGCCTGAAATAGATGAAGGTCCAAGAATACAGGGTTTTGCAGGATACAAGGTTGGAATGACGCATATAATGATGGTTGATTTCAGAAAGAAAAGTGAAACAGCCGGACAGGAAATCGCAGTTCCTGTAACCGTCGTGGAAGTACCGCCAATCAAAGTAATGGGTGTGAGATTCTACAGAAATACATCTTATGGTCTCAGAGTTGAAAAGGAAATATGGACAAACGATCTTGAAAAAGAGCTTTCAAGAAAGATCTCCATACCAAAGAAGAAAATTGAATTAAACTCCATAGATAAAAGTAATGTTGATGAGGTAAGGCTCATTGTTTACACAAACCCAAAACCTGTATCAGGTGTACCAAAGAAAAAGCCGGAGATTATGGAAATCAGGGTTGGTGGAGGAACAATTGATGATAGAATTAAATATGCACTGGATAAATTGGGGAAGGAAATAACATTCATGGATTTCACAAAACCTGGAAAACTTGTTGATGTTGTTGCTGTAACAAAAGGGAAGGGTTTCCAGGGTCATATTAAAAGATTTGGTGTGAAAATTCTTCCAAGGAAGAACAGAAAACATAGGAGGATGATAGGTACACTTGGTCCCTGGCATCCAAACTGGGTTATGTTCACCGTTCCAATGGCAGGGCAGATGGGTTTTCAGCAAAGAACTGAGTACAACAAAAGGATTCTTAAATATGGGGATGTTAAGGATGAAGATATTACACCGGATGGAGGATTTTTACATTACGGTAAGATCAGGAACCCTTATGTTCTCGTTCATGGATCCATACCTGGTTCAACAAAAAGGCTTGTGAGGTTCAGGGATCCTGTAAGATCATATGAAAAAGAGGAGAGGGAGATCAAGGTGACCTATGTTTCAAGAGCATCAAAGCAGGGGGTGTAAATGAATGATAGTTAACGTTTATGATCTTGAAGGTAAAGTGAAGGATCAGGTCACACTTCCGAAGGTTTTTGAATTTCCTTTCAGACCTGACCTGATTAAAAAGGTTGTAAATGCAATGCAGTCAAATTCCAGAACACCCTATGGTCATTACAAACTCTCAGGCATGAGAAGGGTTGGACAAAACTGGGGTCCAAACCATGGCAGATCAAGAATTCCCAGGGTAGCGGATGGTGACAGGGGTGTGATCTTAAACAACATGGTTGGTGGAAGGAACGTTTTTGCACCAACATCCGACAGAATCTGGTTTAAAAAGATAAATAAAAAGGAAAAATTGCTATCAAAGCTCTCCGCATTATCACAGACTGCAAACAGAGAAATGGTTAAGGAAAGAGGGCATAAATTCAAGGATGATCTGACATTACCCGTTATTGTTGATGATTCCATAGAAAATGTTGATAGGGTAAAGAATGCAATAGAGATACTTGAAAAACTTGGGTTGATGGATGATATTAATAGAGCAAAGGAGGGAACAAAGATCAGGGCAGGAAGGGGAAAGATGAGGGGAAGGAGATATTACACACCGAGATCCATTCTTATTGTTGTGAAAAATAAAGAAAAGGTAATGAAATCCTTCAGCAACCTTCCGGGTGTTGATATTATTACGCCATCAGAGATTAACACAGAGATATTAGCACCTGGTGCTATGCCTGGAAGGTTAACAGTTTTTTCTCTTGGTGCATTTGAAGAACTTAAGGGGTGGCCATTATGAATGAATATGATGTTGTAATAAAACCGTACGCATCGGAAAAGGCCATGATACTCGTTGAAAAAGAGAACAAGATCACATTCATTGTTCATATGGATGCAACAAAGAAACAGGTTAAATGGGCTGTGGAAAAGCTATTCAACGTTAAAGTTGATAACGTGGATATATCAATTGGGAAAGAGGGTAAAAAGGCAATTGTGAAACTTAAGCCCGGGTACAGGGCTGATGAAATTGCAATAAGGATAGGTTTGTTCTGAGGTGGTGAAATATGGGAAAAAGAGTAAGATCAAGAAGGCGTGGATCAGGAACATCAGTGTACAGGGCACCTTCACACAAGTACAATGCAAATATAGTTCATCCAAAGATAGCTGAGGGTAAGGGTGTTGTTGTTAACATAATAAACGATCCAAGCCATACTGCACCCGTGGCTGTTGTTAAGTTTGATAAGGAATACCATATGCTTGCACCTTCAGGCATTTACATAGGACAGACAATTGAGGTTGGTCCAAATGTGCCTTTGAAGGAGGGAAACATACTTCCTCTGGGGAGCATACCTGAAGGAACGCAGATCCACAACATTGAGGTTAAGCCATTTGATGGAGGTAAACTTGTGAGGGCTGCGGGAACGTATGCACTTGTTGTTTCACATGGAGAAAAAACAACAGTTCAGCTTCCATCAGGACAGTTCAAATATCTGGATCCTAATTGCAGGGCTGTTGTTGGCATTGTTTCCGGATCAGGAAGAACGGATAAGCCATTCCTCAAATCTGGAAATAAGATTCATGCCCTTCATAGCAGGGCTGAAAGACCCTATACTGTTAGAGGTGTGGCAATGAACGCTGTAAACCACCCTCATGGTGGGGGTAACCATCAGCACATTGGAAGACCAAGCACTGTTTCAAAAAACGCACCTCCTGGCAGAAAGGTTGGTAGATTTGCTCCAAAGAAGAAGAGGTTGAAGAGGTAGATGTAAAATGGCAAAGGGTATGGTAACTTCAGAAAAAAGTGCAAGAAGGAAAAAGAGGAAATCGCAGAAACTAGCCCTTGAAAGGGCAAAGGAGTTCACTTACAGAGGATACACTTTAGATCAATTAAATGCCATGAAGCTAGAGGAACTTATACCAATCATGCCTGCAAGGGTAAGGAGATCACTGAAAAAGGGATGGAACAGTGAACAGCTCAAGGCTTTTGAAAAACTTTCAGATCCAGAGGTTGAGATAGTTAAAACACATGTGAGGGATATGGTTATACTCCCCCAATTTGTTGGAAAAAGGGTCCAATTACACAATGGAAAGGATTTCCTTGAATTTGAAATTAAACCGGAGATGATTGGTCACTATCTTGGTGAATTTGCCCTTACAAGGAAAGAGGTAAGGCACTCAGCACCCGGTGTTGGTGCAACAAGATCATCAAAATACGTTCCACTGAAGTGATGAAAATGATGAAATACACAGTTGATGAAATTCCAGAAAAATCCGCTCGTGCAAGGCTTGTGGATGTTCCAGTTTCTGTTAAAGATTCATATGAAGTGTGCAGGGCACTGCGCGGAATGAAACTCAAGGATGCTGAACAGTTCCTTCAGGATGTAATTGATAAAAAAAGAGCAGTTCCGTTCAGAAGGCATCTTGGTTCCGTTTCACACAGAAAGGGTATTGGTCCGGGAAGGTATCCTGTAAAGGTATCAAAGTATCTTTTAAAATTGCTGGAGAATGTTGAGGCAAACGCTGAAAATCAGGATCTTGATGTTGATAATCTTGTTATACATTCAATACTTGCAAAGAAGGGGAGAACAATAAAAAAATACATGCCAAGGGCACAGGGAAGGGCAACGGATTTCTACAAGGAAACACTTCATTTTGAAATCATAGTGAAGGAGGTTGAATGAAAATGGATGAGAAAAAGTTTGTTCAGGAAAACGTTAAAAGGTTATTGCTTAGAGAATACATTAAACAGTTTGCGGACAACGCTGGATTTGGTGGTCTGGATATACAGAGAACACCAATGGGAACAAGGATAGTATTACAGGTTGAAAAACCAGGTCTCATAATTGGAAAAAAGGGTACAAAGATAAAGGATCTCACAGATACAATGGTAACAAAGTTCGGATTGGAGAATCCACAGATTGAGGTAAGGGATGATCCAAACCCAAATCTGAATGCACAGATCATGGCAAAGAAACTTGCCATGGCCCTTGAGGCAGGCTGGCATTACAGAAGGGCAGCGCATTCAACACTAAAGAGAATAATGGACGCAGGTGCAAAGGGTGCGCAGATAATAGTAGGTGGAAAGCTTGGAGGTGACAGGGCAAGGAGAGAAAAGATAACTTCAGGAAAAATAAAGTATTCAGGCAAGCCAAAGGAACTTGTAAGGGTCGGGTATGCTGTTGCAAAAACAAAGCCAGGGATCATAGGCGTGACCGTAAAGATCCTTCCCCCTGATGCAAAGTTACCTGATGAAATTTCCATAGTTGAAAAAAAGGAGGAGATAAAGGATGAAGGAAATAAAGGCGAAACAGCTCAGGGAAATGAGCAATGAAGAAATTGT
The DNA here is from genome assembly GCA_031961605.1 of Thermoplasmatota archaeon. Taxonomy (GTDB): domain Archaea; phylum Thermoplasmatota; class Thermoplasmata; order Thermoplasmatales; family ARK-15; genus JAVRLH01. The sequence continues at coordinate 8,504 of JAVRLH010000016.1, read as the reverse complement.
AAAAAAGCTCAAGGATATGCAGAATGAGCTATTGATTGAAAGAGGATCATCTTCACTTGGCGGTGCACCACACAATCCAGGTAAAGTGAAATCACTGAGGAGACAGATTTCAAGGATCAAGACCGTGCTGAAAGAAAAGGGGGTAAGGGTATGACATGGTTAAATATCATGGGTAAGGATGTAAAGGTAATTGAATCAAAGAACCCGGATATGAAAAATCTTACAGGAAAAGTGATAATTGAAAGTAAAAATATGCTTGTTATAAAAACACCAAAAGGTCAAAAAAGAATACCAAAGGATATTGTTAAGATTTCATTAAACAACAGAATAATTGATGGTAGGGCCATAAATTTCAGACCCATTGATAGGATTTCAAGAAGGTGATTGGTTTGAAAAACATTGGTATTGAGGTAAAACATCCGGAAAAAGAATGCAGCGATCCAAACTGTCCTTTCCATGGAAATCTGAAGGTAAGGGGACAGATTATTGAAGGTGTTGTTGTAAGCGCAAAAATGCAAAGAACAGTTGTTGTGAGAAGGGATTATCTCCATTACAATATAAAGTATGAAAGGTATGAAAAGAGAATGAGCAAATACCATGTTCATGCTCCGGAATGTCTTGATATAAAGGAAGGAGACAGGATAAGGTTCATGGAGTGCAGGCCGTTATCAAAAACTGTTACATTTGTTGCAATTGAAAACCTTGGGGGTGAAAAGAAATGAAGGGCCTAGCGGGGAGACAGACAAGGGGTCTTCCAACAGGTGCCGAAATAGATTGTGCTGATAACACTGGCGCAAAAGTTATTGAAATAATAACTGTTATTGCCTACCATAGTACAAAGAGAAGACAGCCTGCTGCAGGTATAGGTGACATGGTTGTTGTGAGTGTGAAAAAGGGAACACCAGAAACAAGGAAAAAGGTTATGAGGGCAGTGATAATAAGGCAGAGGAGACCATTCAGGAGATCTGATGGGACATCTGTAAGGTTTGAGGATAATGCGGCAGTAATTGTAACAGAGACAGGGGAAACAAAGGGAACGGAAATAAAGGGCCCTGTTGCAAGGGAGGCAGCCGAAAGGTGGCCTAGAATAGCTGCAATTGCATCTTCAATTGTTTAAGGTGGTATGAATGGTTAAAGCAAGAAAAGTAAGAAAGGAAATTTACAAATCTCCAAAGCATAAAAGGAAAGCAATGACTTCATCACATTTGAGTAATGAATTAATTGAAAAATACGGTTTGAGATCCATTCCCGTGAGAAAGGGAGATACTGTAAAGATCGTTCGCGGTTTATGGAAGGGTACTGAGGGAAAGGTATCGGGCGTTGATGTTAATAAGATGGAAATAAGTGTTGAAGGTGTTTTAATAAATAAGGCTGATAAGAAACAGGTCCCAAAATGGATCCATCCTTCAAACGTTATAATCACAAAGCTTGATCTTTCTGATAAAATAAGGTTTGAGAAATTGAAAAATCTTGCAAAGTTGAAAAATAAAGTTATAGAGGAAGGTGAGAAAGTTGAGCAAACACCTCAAGAGGTTAAACCTCAGTAAGGCTGTTCAGGTACCAAGAAAGGAGTACAGATTCACGTTCAGGCCGAGAAGCGGCCCACACAGCAAAGATAAGAGTATTTCACTTGCAACAATACTGAGAGATTACCTAAATCTGGCAAAAACAGGAAGGGAGGCAAAAAGAATTGTTGCCTCTTGGTCTGTGACTGTTGATGGAAAAGTAATAAAGGATCACAAGTACCCGGTAGGAATAATGGATGTAGTTTCAATTCCATCATTAAACAAACATTACAGAGTTCTTTTTGATACAAAGGGAAAACTAAGGCTCGTTGAAATAAGCGCAAATGATGCAACCTGGAAACTTTCAAGGATAGAAAAAATAAGCACTGTGAAGGGTGGAAAATTCCAGATTTCTCTCCATGACGGCAGGAACATTCTTGTTGATGAGAAAAAATACAAAACAGGTGATGTTCTCAGGATTGATCTAAAAACAGGTGAAATAATTGAGCATCTGCCATTCTCTGAAGGATACTATGCATACATAATAGGTGGAAAAAATGTTGGAAAAATTGCAAAGATTGAGGATTACAAAGTTGTGAATGCAATCACACCCAATATGGTTAAGTTCAAAGAGGGTTTTGAAACAACAAAATATTACACTTTTGTTGTTGGATCATCAAGACCTTTAATCCAGGTTCCAGAGGTGAACTTGAATGAACAATGAAAATACAATGAGGGAAGTTGTTATTGAAAAGGTTGTAATCAACATTGGTGTTGGAGAAGGCGGAGAAAAGCTGAAGAAGGCTGAAAGGGTAATTGAAATCCTTACAGGAAAAAAGCCTGTTGAAACAAAAGCTAGGCAGACGATAAGGGATTTCAACATAAGGAAAAAGCAGCCCATAGGTACAAAGGTAACATTGAGAAAGAAGGATGCAGAGGATTTCCTGAACAGGGCACTCTGGGTGAAAAACTACAAACTCCCGGAATATTCCTTTGATTCCACAGGTTCCATGAGCTTCGGTATAAAGGATTATACAGGCTTTCAGGGAATAAAGTATGATCCTGAAATAGGTATATTTGGTATGGATATCAATGTTACATTCGAAAGAAGGGGTGGATCCAGGGTTAAGTACAGAAGGGTGAACAGAAAGGATCTACCAAAAAGGCACAGGGTTAAAAGGGAGGAGGCAATGGAATTTATGAAGAAAAGGTTCAATATTGAAATTGTTGGGGTGAAATGAAAATGGCACAGCCAAAATTGAGACCAAAAAAGAAGTACGGCAGGGAACAGGGATGCGATAGGTGTGGAAGGAAAAGAGGTATTGTTAGGAGATACGGCTTACACCTATGCAGGCAATGCTTCAGGGAAGTTGCAGAGGATCTGGGTTTCAAAAAATATTCGTGAGGTGGTTACACTTGCAAACAGATCCATTGAATGATGCTTTAAGCAAAATAAAAAATTCCATAAACATTGGGAAGATGGATGTTGAAATTAAACCTGCCTCAAAGCTCATAGGCAGGGTACTCAAGATCATGCAGGATTACAATTACATAAAGGAATTCGAGTACATTGACAACGGCAGGGGTGGAGTTTTCAGAGTTAAACTGCAGCCATCCATAAACGGCTGCGGTGCAATAAAACCAAGGTTTTCGGTTAAAAGGCAAGACATTGAAAAGTTTGAGGCAAGATATCTGCCTGCACAGGATTTCGGTATTCTAATAATTTCAACAAACAAAGGTCTGATGACGCATGCGGAGGCAAAGAAGAGCGGTATGGGTGGTAAACTTATAGCCTATGTGTACTGAAGGTGCAGAAATATGCCTGTAAGTGAATTTATAAATATTAAGGTAAACGTGCCCGAAAATGTGAACGTTAGGTATGAGAATGGGATACTTGAAGTCAGTGGGCCGAAGGGTAAGATATTGAGGGAGTTCAGAGATGACAAAATAATAATGGAAGTTGAGAACAAAACAATAACAATAAGATGTGATCTTCCAAAGAAAAAAGATTCAGCCCTTGCAGGAACCTGGGAGGCGCATGTGAAAAATATAATTAGAGGTGTAATTGAAGGCTTTACCTACAGACTTAAAATTGTGTATGCACATTTCCCCATGAAGGTAAGTGTTAAAGGCAAGGAAATTTTAATTGAAAATTTTATGGGTGAGAAATCACCAAGAAAGGCTTACATAAAGGGTGAAGTTAAGGTTGATGTGAAAGGTGATACTGTAACTGTTACAGGAATAAACATTGAGGATGTTGGTCAGACAGCAGCAAACATTGAAAGGGCAACGAGGATTAAGGATTACGATCCAAGGGTATTCCAGGATGGAATATACATTGTGAGCAAGGGTGAGGATTGATGAAAAAAATGGACAAAAATGTGAAAAGGTTGTTCATGTTCAAGCTTGATATGGCAAGGAGAAGGCCACTGTTCAGAAGACAGGAATGGTTCAGGTACAAAAAGCTGGGCGATGCATGGAGAAAGCCGAAGGGAAAGCATTCAAAGTTAAGGGAACACAAAAAATACAGACCACCTGTTGTTGATTCAGGTTTCAGGGGACCTAGGGCAGTGAGATATTTACATCCATCAGGGTACAGGGATGTTCTTGTACACAACGAAAAGGAACTTGAAAAACTTGACCCTTCAATGGATGCCGTAAGAATTGGATCATCAGTTGGAATGAGAAAAAGGGAAATTATAGAAAAGAGGGCCAGGGAACTCGGTTTTAAGATCCTGAACCCGAAGGTGGTGAGGTAAATGGATCTTACTTTTCAAAAAAGATTGGCAGCAGATTTGTTTAAATGCGGTATTTCCAGGGTATACATTGACCCGAAGGGTCAGTCTGAGGTTGAGGAAGCAATTACAAGAGAGGATGTTAGAATGCTCATTAAGAGGGGACTGATAAAAAAATTACCAAAGAAAGGTAATTCAAGGGGTAGAATAAAAAAGAGGAATGAACAGTTGAAGAAAGGTCTCAGAAACGGACCCGGTTCAAGAAAAGGTACAAAGTATGCAAGGTTTTCAAGGAAGAAAAGGTGGATAAAAACAATAAGGGCATTGAGGGATGAGCTGAGGAAATTGAAAAAAGAGGGAAAAATTGACAGAAAAACTTACAGGAAATATTACCTTTATTCAAAAGCGGGAATGTTCAAAAGCAGGTCACATTTATTGATTCATTTGAAAGGAAGTGAGGCAAAATGAGCAAAGGGCCAACATATAAGGTAAAATTCAGAAGAAGAAGAGAGAACATAACGGATTACAGAAAAAGGCTGAACCTTTTGAAATCAAGGTTACCAAGGGCAATAGTGAGAAAAACTTTAAAAAATACAATTGTACAGCTGGCGTTTTATGACCCTAAGGGCGATAGGATAGCTGCATCAGCGAACTCAAAGGAACTTGTTAAAATGGGATGGAATTTTTCAACAAAGTCCGTTCCTGCAGCTTATCTTACAGGTTATCTTGCAGGTTTGAGGGCAAAAAAAGAAAACATTGAGGCTGCTGTTCCTGATATAGGAAGATATACACCAACAAAAGGAGGAAGGGTATTTGCAGCGCTCAAGGGTATTGTAGATGCTGGAGTTGAAATTCCCCATGATAAGGACATTCTTCCATCTGAAGAGCGGTTAAATGGTGAACATTTGAACCCTGATATAAAGAATAAAATTGAGGAAATAAAATCAAGGATGGTGGTCTGATGGCTGATGAAAACTGGTATCCAAAGACAAAGCTTGGAAAGCTTGTTGCTGAAGGTAAAATTACATCAATCTCTGAAGCATTAAGAACAAGACTACCTTTGAAAGAACCTGAAATAGTAAACGTTCTTCTTCCAAACCTTGAGGAAAAGGTTGTGGATATAAAAATGGTTCAGAGAATGACGGATTCTGGAAGAAGAACAAAATTCTCCGTTACTGTTGTTGTTGGAAACAGGGATGGTTTTGTTGGAATTGGAAGGGCAAAGGGAAAGGAAGTTGGACCTGTAATAAAGAAGGCAGTGGACAATGCAAAACTGAACATCATTGAAATAAAGAGAGGATGTGGATCCTGGGAATGCGGATGCAACAGGCCCCATTCCCTCCCTTTCAAAGTTGAGGGCTCTGCAGGATCCGTACGTGTTATTTTAAAACCAGCACCGCGCGGTGTTGGTCTTGCAGTTGGTGATGTTGCAAAGGATGTTTTAAGACTGGCAGGAATACAGGATGCATGGGGTTTTACCGATGGCCACACAAAAACAACAGTAAATTATGCTATAGCAACATTCAATGCTCTCAAACAAACAGCTGTAATGAAACTTAATGAAAAAATAACCATGAACCTTGCCATTTACAAGGGAGGTGGATTCAATGTTGGCAGCGATCAGGATAAGAGGTAGGGCAGGTATCAACAAGGATGTTGAAAAAACTTTAAAATACTTGAGGTTAACAAGGGTAAATCATCTTGTAATATTACCAAAAACACCTTCAATCATCGGCATGCTTGAAAAGGCAAAGGATTACATAACATGGGGTGATATTGATAAAAAAACACTTGAGGAGCTTATTGTTAAAAGAGGAAGAACTGCTGGGAATAAACCAATAGATCAGAAATATCTTGAATCAATAAATTTTAAGAGTTTTGAAGAACTTGCAGATGCAATAATTGAAAAGAAAATAAAATACAACGATCTTCCGGACATAAAGCCAGTTTTCAGGCTCAACCCTCCAAGGGGTGGATTCAGAAACACAAAGAGAGCCGTAAAGGAAATGGGTGATCTCGGGTACAGGGGAAAGGGAATAAATGAGTTGATTAAGAAAATGATGGTGGTGTAAATGTCATACAGCAGAGGAAGAAAATTTAGAGGTTACAGAAAACATGGTCATGGCTGGAAGGGAAGAAGGGGCCATGGCCTTAAGGGTGGTAAAGGTTTATCGGGTCTGGGAAAACACAGATGGATCTGGCTCAACAAATATTTCATTGAACACTGGGGAAGGCATGGTTTCACAAGCCATCATCCATCAAGAGATGATGTTACAATAAACCTGAAGGATCTTCAGGAAAAATTGCAACTTTTTTCAGACCTTGGGTATGCAAAGCTTGAAAATGGTGTTTGGAACGTTGATTTAAGTTCAGCAGGTTACACAAAACTTCTTGGATCAGGGGATGTTAAAGAAAAAATGAAAATAAAGACACTGAAGGCAAGCAAGAATGCAAGAAAGAAACTTGAGGAAGCAGGCGGTGGTGTAGAACTCAATGCCTGAATCGGAAAAAATACCAAGGAACAGGGTAATAGGAATTGTTATCATCTTAATTTTTATCTTAACGCTCTATTTCTATGTTGATTACCTGGCAGGAAAGGTTCTGGGTATCAATTCATTTTTCTCATATTTTGAAAAGGACTGGATTGATCCTTTAATTTTTACCATACTTGTTGGTCCTCTTTATTATCTATCCTACCTTGTTGCGTCCTACAAGGGTGAAAAGAAGAGCAAACTTTATGGTTTAAAACCTCTTGTTGAAAGGCTACCAATAATAAAGAAACCGCAGAGGCATGTTAGATTCAGGGAGAAACTTTTCTGGACAGGTGTTGTTCTTGTAATTTATTTTGTAATGACAAACATTTACATTTATGGCCTAAACACAAGCACAATGCTTGATGTTTTCTCATCCTTCAGGGCCATAATGGCAGGTGCATCTGGAACACTCATGCACCTTGGTATTGGTCCTATCGTTACAGCAAGCATAATAATGCAGCTTTTTGTTGGTGCAAAATTAATAAACCTTGACCTTGGTGAGGAAGAGGACAGGGCAATGTACCAGGGTGTCCAGAAGCTTCTTGTTATCATCATGATCTTTGTTGAAGCAATACCGCAGGTTTTTGGATATTTAACACCTGATAATTCATTTGTTTCCATGCTAAATGGTATCTGGCCAAACCATGGTATGTTTCTAGCACAGACATTCATTGTTCTGCAGCTTTTCTTCGGTTCGTACGTTGTTTTCCTTATGGATGAACTTGTGAGCAAATGGGGTATAGGGTCAGGTATATCACTTTTCATAGCAGCTGGTGTTTCACAGGCTTTAATAACAGGAACAATAAACTGGATCCCTCCACATCCAGGTCAGGCAATTTCCGTAATGAATCCACCAAGTGGTGTTATTCCAAAAACAGTATATTTACTTTCACAGTTTTCGGCAAGTGATCTTTACAATGGAAGGATTGAAACACTCATTTTTGGACAGCCAAATCCAATAATAGCTCTTATTGGAACAACAATAATATTCTTCCTTGTTGCATGGACTGAAAGCACAAAGATTGAACTGCCCCTTGCTCATGAAAGGGTGAGGGGTGCAAGGGGAAGGTATCCAATAAAGCTTCTTTATGCATCAAACATACCTGTTATATTAACATCGGCATTGCTTGCAAATGTTACCATGTGGACACTTATCTTCTGGACCAATCCTGCACTTTCCCATATCCCCCTGCTTGGGCATAATCCTTGGCTGGGTGTATATCCAACAGCTCAGCAGGCACAGATCTATGGAATAGAGCAAACCACCCCAATTGGCGGTCTTGCTTTTTACTTAAACAACATTAATGGCCTTAGTGAATGGCTTCTGCCAATCATGGAGCCATCCATATACGGCGCGGCACTTTTAGGGCATACAATTCTTCAGAATATTATTCATGTTTTAGCATATACATTCTTCATGATCGGAATGAGTGTACTCTTTGCAAAATTCTGGATAGATACAACAAACATGAACGCAGAGGCAGTTGCAAAGCAAATAATAAGCAGTGGTATGCAGATACCCGGTTTCAGAAGGGAACCTAAGGTGATTGAGAGTGTTCTTAACAAATACATACCACCAATAACAATATTCAGTGGTGCAGCTGTTGGTGCACTTGCAGCATTTGCAGGTCTCATTGGAACGGTTGGAAATACAACAGGTACCGGCGTTTTGCTCACTGTTGGTATACTTATACAGTTTTATGAGGCGATGGGTAGGGAACAGCTTATGG
>JAVRLH010000015.1:0-16973 GCA_031961605.1 Thermoplasmatota archaeon | reverse complement strand
GATAGCAGAGAGAATTTCAATTATCTTGCAAATAACAATGTAACACCAATAATATTGCCAAGAAAGAATGCAAGAACAAGAGCAAGAGGATCACCAGCGAGAGCAAAGGTGGTGAGAGAAATCCATAAAATGGGTTTAGAGAATTGGAAAGAATCTGTTGAATACTGTGTAAGATGGAGGGTTGAAATATTCTTTTCAGCCCTGAAAAGGGTTATGGGAGAGGTAATAAGAGCAAAAAAGACAATATATCAATTCCAGGAAGCAGTAATGAAGATCTTTTGTTACTTTATCTTAAGAAAATACACGGTGGTGAGCTAAAAATGATTAACCTAAGATTTAGTTAACACACTACTCATGAACATAACCTTTATATTTGAAGTGTGATTTAGGTTAAAGGCTCGGGCCCGTAGCTCAGCTAGGTAGAGCATCTGGCTTTTAACCAGGTGGCCGGGGGTTCGAATCCCCTCGGGCCCGCTGATTAGAAGGTGCTTAGTATGAAGAAGCTAAATGTGTTGGAACATGAACTGGTGCCAGAACATTATCTTCTTTCAGAGGAAGAAGAGAGGGATGTTCTTGAAAAATTGCAGGTTTCAAAAGATTCATTACCAAAAATAAAAAGGAGCGATCCTGTTATAAAAATGCTTGAAAAAATAAGTGGTCCTGTTAAGCCTGGAAGGGTTATTAAAATTGTACGAAAAAGTCCTACTTCAGGTAAAACTGTAGCGTATAGGGTTGTTGTTGAAGAATGAAAAAATTTTTATCTGTGGAATATTAAGGATGTGGATAACATGAATGAGATTATTGATGCGTTTTTCAAACAAAAAAGTATAGTTGGCCACCATATCGCAAGTTATAATGCATTCATACCAACACCTGATAATCCAAACAGCATATTACAACAGATTGTTGATTCAACAAGGGTAACGGATACGGATGAACCAGGTGAAATGACACTTGACAGATCTAAAACAGGTGGAAGAATAATAAAAATAAGGTATGGAAGGGTAAAGAGGGATGGGCAGTTCAGTCCACCCACTGTTTATGTTTCTGTTGCAAGAGGAAGGGGTGGATCTGAAGCAAACAAAATTAACACACCCATGGAGGCAAGGTTGAAGGATTTTACATATTCTGCAGAACTGGGACTGAGGTTTACGGTTGTTGAATGTGATGAGAATGGTGAAAGGTGCGTTGAGCATGAACCTGAAGAGGTTAAAATAGGTGATATACCTATAATGTTAAAAAGCAAGATCTGTGTTCTGCATCCAGAAAACATAGATGAATATATTGAAGAAAACACAGGCAAAAATATGAAGATACCGGGTAAGAATGACACATACGAAAAAAAGCTCAATTTTGTTGGTGAAGATCCGAATGATCCTGGTGGATACTTCATTGTATCAGGAACAGAAAGGGTTCTCATTACTCTTGAGGATCTTGCACCCAACAGGGTTCTTGTTGAGTATGAAGAAAAGTATGATACAAAGGTTGAAACAGCAAAGGTTTTTTCTGAAAATTCCGGTTACAGGGCACTAATTACTGTTGAGAAGAAACTTGATGGTATTCTTGCTGTTTCAATTCCCATAATAAATGGAACGATTCCACTTGTTATACTTTTGAAAGCACTTGGTCTTGAAAAGGATGAGGATATATTCAGAAGCATTGTAAGCGACAAAAGGATGGAGCCCATAGTTCTTGCCAACATTGAGGACTGTGAAAAAGAAAAAAATTACAGTGAAGAAGGTGTTAAGACAACTGACGATGCAATACAGTATCTTGAGAAAAGGTTTGCAGCTGGACAGGCAAAAGAGTATAGGGAAAAGAGGTTATCCCAGATTCTTGACAAGAACCTTTTGCCCCATCTCGGAGATAAACCTGAAGACAGGTTGAAAAAGGCCCTTTATCTTTCAAGAATGGCAAAATCTGTTCTTGAACTCCAATTTGGAATAAGAAAGGAGGATGACAAGGATCACCTTGCAAACAAAAGGATGAAGCTTGCAGGTGATTTGCTTGAAGAACTTTTCAGACAATCTTTTGAAGCACTATTGAAGGATCTTAAATATCATCTTGAAAGAACATACAACAGGAAGAAAGGAATAAAGTTAAGGGCTGCTGTAAGACAGGATGTGCTCACCCAAAAAATTCTCCATGCAATGTCAACAGGTAACTGGGTGGGTGGTAGAACAGGTGTTTCACAGTTACTTGATAGAACATCACATATGAGCATGCTAAGCCATTTGAGAAGGATTTCATCCCCTCTTACAAGATCCCAGCCCCATTTCGAAGCAAGGGATCTCCATCCCACTCAATGGGGAAGAATGTGTCCAAATGAAACACCCGAGGGTCAGAACTGTGGTCTGGTAAAGAATGCTGCTCTTATCATAGATGTTTCCGAGGATGTTCCATCTTCGCAGATCATGAAGGATTTAATCAAAATGGGACTGAAGCACCTTGAATACGATACTGGTGAGATGAGCAGGGTATATTTGAACGGTGATCTTGTTGGTTTTTATCCAAATGGTGTTGAACTTGCCAAACAAATAAGGGAGAAGAGAAGGAGGGGTGAAATTGATCACAACGTTAATGTTAAGTATGATGATACGACAAATGAAGTAATTATAAATTCAGACAGGGGCAGACTGAGGAGACCTCTTTTAATAGTTGAAAATGGTAACATAAAGTATTCAAACAAGATGAGGGATGCGATTAAAAACGGTACAATGAGGGTTGATGATCTAATACTTAATGGTGTGATAGAATGGCTTGATGCTGATGAAGAGGAGAATGCGTATATTGCAGTATACGCTTATAATGTACCTGAAAAATGCCCTGTTTGTGGTTCAATTCTTGGAAGGGATGATGTAACATGGACAAACCTTGAGAGGAGCGATTCATACGTTGAATTGAAGTGCAGGTTCTGTAACCATACATTCAGGGTAGAAAAATTGTTGAACAACGAGCATACCCATATGGAAATAGATCCAAGTATGATACTTGGACCAATAGCCGGTTCCATACCCTATCCGGATCACAATTCATCAAGCAGAATAACCATGGGTGCTGCAATGATGAAGCAATCCCTTGGTTTACCAATGTCAAACTATAGAAGGAGACCGGACACAAGACAGCATCTTTTGCACTATCCACAGGTTCCACTGGTAAAGACAAGAAGTATTGATTTTGCAGGATACAATGTGAGACCTGCTGGACAGAATATGGTTGTTGCAATAATCTCCTATCATGGTTACAATATACAGGATGCTCTTGTTATGAACAAGGCATCAATTGAAAGGGGTCTTGGTAGATCCACATTCTTCAGGACATATACAACAGAAGAGAGAAGATATCCAGGTGGTGAAGAGGATAGAATTGAAATACCAAGCCCTGATGTTAGAGGTGCAAGGAGTGAAGAAGCATACAGATACCTGGAGGATGATGGTTTAATTCCTCCAGAAACATTTGTTCAGGGTGGTGATGTTCTTATTGGTAAAACATCTCCTCCAAGGTTCCTTGAGGAACAGCCAGGAATTCTTGGACCACAGAAAAGGAGGGAATCATCCATAGGTATGAGACCAGAAGAAACAGGTATAGTTGACAGCGTTTTACTTACAACATCTGAAAACAATAACAGGCTTGTTAAAATAAAGGTAAGGGATCAGAGAATTCCTGAGCTGGGTGATAAGTTTGCATCCAGGCATGGCCAGAAGGGTGTTCTTGGTGCAATTGTACCCCAGGAGGATATGCCATTCACAGAAGATGGAATCATTCCTGATTTAATTATAAATCCACACTCCATACCTTCAAGGCTAACCATAGGACATTTGCTTGAAATGATAGGTGGCAAGGTTGGGTCTCTTGAAGGTAGGTTCATAGATTCTACAGTTTTCTCAGGTGAACCTGAAGAATCTCTCAGAAATGCACTTCTTAGAAACGGTTTCAAGTACACAGGCAGGGAAACGATGTACGATGGCATAACAGGTAAAAAGTTTGAGGCGGATATATACATTGGTGTGATTTATTATCAGAAACTGCACCATATGGTTGGTGGTAAATTCCATGCAAGGTCAAGGGGCCCTGTTCAGATTTTAACAAGACAGCCAACTGAAGGTAGATCAAGGCTCGGTGGATTGAGGTTCGGTGAGATGGAAAGGGATACGCTTATAGGCCATGGGGCCGCACTTGTCATAAAGGACAGGCTTCTTGACCAATCCGATGGCACTGTTCTTTATGTATGCGGCAATCCTGATTGCGGTCATATAGCAATATTTGATAGAAAGAAAGGAACATTAAGATGTCCTGTTTGTGGAAATACAACAAACATCTATCCTATTGAAACAAGTTATGCATTTAAGCTTATGAGGGATGAGCTGATAAGTCTTGGTGTTATTATGAGAATACAGCTGGGTGATCTTAAATGATTGGTGTTGAGATTCATAAAAGAATAAACAATCTGAAGTTCGCTCTTCTTTCACCGGATGAAATAAGAAAGATGAGCGCAATAAAGGTAACAACAGCAGACACATACGACGATGACGGTTTTCCTCTTGATAGGGGTTTAATGGATCTTCACATGGGCGTCATAGAACCTGGATTAAGATGCAAAACATGCAACGGTAAGGTTGATGAATGTCCAGGTCATTTTGGACACATTGAACTTGCCATGCCTGTGATTCATGTTGGATTTGTGAAGGAGATAAAGGATACGCTGGAAGCAACATGTAACACCTGTGGAAGAATAAAAATGAAGGAGGAGGAACTGGAGAATTTCAGGCCCACACTCGAAAAATACCTTGAGGAAGGCAATACCTTTGAATTTTTATCATTGACGGATAAAATAAAGAATGAAGCATCACAAAGAACCGTTTGCCCTCACTGTGGTGCCGAACAGTACAAGATCACACTGGATAAACCAACAACATTCAGGGAAAATGGAAGGAAGTTATCAGCCAAGGAAATAAGGGAAAGGTTTGAAAGAATACCTGATAAGGATTTAATCTTTTTAGGTTTGAATTCAAAAACAGCAAGACCGGAATGGATGATTCTAACCGTTCTTCCCGTCCCTCCTGTGAATGTTAGGCCAACAATCACGCTTGAAACAGGTGAAAGGAGTGAAGATGATCTAACACACAAACTTGTTGATATAATAAGAATAAACCAGAGGCTCAGGGACAGCAAAGATAGTGGTGCACCTCAGCTCATAATAGAAGATCTCTGGGAACTTTTACAGTACCATATTACAACATATTTTGACAATCAAACTTCAGGTCTTCCCCCTGCAAGGCACAGGTCAGGTAGACCTTTAAAAACTCTTGTGCAGAGGTTAAAGGGTAAAGAGGGGAGGTTCAGATCAAACCTTTCAGGAAAAAGGGTTAACTTTTCATCAAGAACGGTGATATCTCCGGAACCATTCCTTTCAATAAATGATGTTGGTGTTCCTGAAGCAGCTGCAAGGGAGCTTACTGTTCCAATACCTGTCACACCCTACAACCTCGAGAAAATAAGGGAAATAGTTAAAAGGGGACCTAATCCTTCTGGCGATAAATATTTGCCAGGTGCAAATTACATCATAAGATCGGATGGAAGAAGGATCAAGGTGACGGAAAAGAATGCAGAGGACATAGCAAACAAACTTGAAACAGGTTGGGTTGTTGAAAGGCAGCTTATGGATGGTGATGTGGTTCTATTCAACAGGCAGCCAAGTTTACACAGAATGTCAATGATGGCACACAGGGTAAGGGTAATGAAGTACAGAACATTCAGGTTCAACCTTGCAGTATGTCCCCCCTACAACGCTGACTTTGATGGTGATGAAATGAATCTTCATGTTTTACAGAGTGAAGAAGCAAAGGCTGAGGCTAGAATTTTGATGTCAGTTCAGGAACATATAAGGTCTCCAAGGTTTGGTGGCCCAATTATTGGTGGTGTTCATGATCACATAACAGGTCTTTTTATGCTCACCTACAAAAATCCAAAGTTCACAAAGGAGGAGGCACTTCATATACTATCTTATGTGAATTACGATAAACTTCCTGATCCGCATATTGAGGATGGAAAGGAATACTATTATGGTAAGGATATATTCAGCCTGATTCTCCCAAAGGATCTAAATGTAGAGTATAAATCTAAGATCTGTGATGGAATGGGCTGTAAAGTATGTACTCCTGAAAAATGCCCACATGATGCTTATGTAATAATCAAAAATGGAAAATTGCTTGCAGGGACAATAGATGAAAGATCCATAGGTGCATTCAAGGGCATTTTACTTGATAAGGTATCAAGGAATTATGATCCCTCGATTTCAGCAAAATTCATAGACGATTTTACAAGGCTCAGTGTTGGTGTTATTTCATTCCTTGGATTCACAACAGGTATAGATGATACTGACATACCGGAAGAGACAAAAATACAGGTTGATGAAATAATAAATCAGGCGATTGATAAGGTTAACCAGCATATAGATGCATATCAGAAGGGAATATTACAGCCCTCGCCTGGTAAATCGCTGGAAGAAACCCTTGAGGACAACATCATGAAAGTTCTATCCGATGCGCAGAAGAAGGCTGGAGATATTGCAAGCAAGCATCTTGGTATGGAGAATCCATCTGTTATAATGGCAAGGTCTGGTGCAAGGGCATCCATGCTTAACCTTTCACAGGTTGCAGCAACCATAGGGCAGCAGGCTGTAAGGGGTAGAAGGATCAACAGGGGTTATGTTGGCAGAACATTACCTCACTTTAAGAGAGGCGATCTGGGTGCCTATGCTCATGGTTATGTGAGATCATCATACAAAAAAGGTCTTACACCTCTTGAATACTTCTTCCATGCAATGGGTGGAAGGGAGGGTCTTGTTGATACTGCTGTTAGAACATCAAGAAGCGGTTATATGCAGAGAAGGCTTATTAATGCACTTGAGGATCTAAAGGTTCTTGAGGAGGATAGAAGGGTTGTGGACACAACTGATAATGTTGTGCAGTTCAACTATGGTGAGGATTATGCAGATCCAACAAGGTCCATCGGAGGGAAAACTGTTGACCTTGACGGTATTTTTACAAAAGTTATGGGTGAGGAGTTCCTTGAAAAGAAGAGGAGTGAGACAAAATGATTTCCTTCATATGGTTAGAGAACCAGGAAAGATGGAACAGGATAATTCAGAAATTACCTGTTAGTTATGCTGTGGATTTTCAGTTACCTGAGGATATTGCACTTCCAACAAAGGCATTTGTTACACTTGATGGTAAAAAGGTTGAGTTTTCAGTTTTAATAGAAAAAATATTTAAAAAGGATGAAAAATATGATCTTGCAAGATCAAAAAAGAACATTGAAAACGTTCTTTTAATAAAATCCTACGAAAAGGTAAACATTCCCGTTGAGGATTTTGAAATCATTGGAAAAAACGTGAAAAAAGTGCAGAAGTTTGTTTTAGTAAACATAGAGGAAGTTAAACCAACACTTCCAGTGAAATTCAGAGAATTGTCGGAGATTGAGAGGAAGATTTTATCAATTGTTGAGAAAAGGAAAGCATATCTTCCTGAGAGGGTAGTGATTGAAATTGCAAAATATGTTGAGAAATATTCAGCAGAAAAATATCTTGAAAAAATAGTTGAAGAGGCAATAGGAGATTATGAAAGATCGGTTGTAGATCCGCATGAGGCTGTTGGTATTGTTGCCGCACAATCAATAGGAGAGCCGGGCACACAGCTTACACTTAGAACATTCCACTTTGCAGGAGTTGCAGAGGTTAACATAACCAAGGGTCTTCCAAGGCTCATAGAAATAGTGGATGCAAGATCTAAACCAAGCACGCCTACAATGGAAATATTCCTTGAGGATAAAATTAAGAAAGATCAGGAAAAGGTTGAAGCGCTGGCGAAAAAAATAGAGAGTGTAAAAGTGATTGATATTGCTGATGTTGAAATAGATCTTGTTGCCATGACAATATCCATAATACTTGATAGGGCAAAGATGGAAAAAAGGATGCTCAAAAAGTCCCAGGTTCTTGATGGAATAAAAAAGCTCAGGCACCAATCCATTTCCATAAAGGAAGAAGATGATAAAATAATACTTGAGCTTGATGAACCATCATACAAAAAAATATACCTTCTTTCAGAGGAAATAAAAAATCTTATGATATCGGGTATAAAGGGTATTGAAAGGGCAATTGTTAAATATGAGGAATCTCTGGGTGAATATAAGATCTATACACAGGGTTCAAACCTCAAGTCCGTGCTTGAAATGGATGGTGTTGATTCAAGGAAAACAAAAACAAACGATATTATGGAAATATATGAAGTACTTGGTGTGGAGGCAGCAAGAAATGCCATTATGGATGAAAGCACAAAGACGCTTGAGGAACAGGGTTTAAACGTTGATATAAGGCATCTTATGCTTGTTGCAGATATGATGACATTTGAGGGAACTGTTGAGGCAATAGGCAGGCATGGAGTTGCCGGAAAGAAATCAAGTGTCCTTGCAAGAGCAGCATTTGAAATTACGGCAAAACATCTTTTACAGGCTGGCCTTATGGGTGAGGGTGATGAGCTCAGGGGTGTTGCCGAAAACATTATAGTGGGTCAGCCCATAACCCTTGGTACAGGTGCTGTGAATCTGATATACAAGTATCCTGAAAAAAAGAGGTGAATTGAATGGATCTTGTTAGGGAAATTAAGAGAGCCATAGAGACTGGGAAAGTTTACTTCGGTCTTGATCAGGCAAGAAAATCTCTTGGTAACAAAAATGCAAAACTTTTCGTTGTTGCAAAGAACTGTCCTGATCCATATTTTCTGAAAGAAAGTGTGGATAATGTTCCAACAATAATTTTCCAGGGCACATCCTCTGAACTTGGTTCGGTATGCGGAAAGATGTTCGATGTTTCAATAATAACAATCATAGATCCGGGAGAATCTGCGTTAATTAAAAAAGAGTGAAAGATATGGGAACAATAAAGCTTGATGAAAAAAGTCTCAGGAACATGATGACATTTCAGTCAATAACAAGGGTTGATGTCTTTGATATTGGGGAGGATGAAGAAAACATAATATTTGTGATCTATCCAGGAACGCTTAGAAAAGCCATTATGCACAATGGTGAAAATGTGAAAAGGGTGAAGGAAAAGTTAAACAAAAATATAATAATAGTTGAGTTCAGTCCTGACCTCAAAAGATTTGTCTATAATCTTTTTTACAGGTTTGGTGTAAAGGAGATTGAGATGAACGAAATTGAAGGATCTTACAGCATAGCTGTGAAGGTTGATCCCGCACAGAAGGCAAGGGCAATAGGAAAGGAGGGAAGGAACCTAAGGTTAACGAGGGATCTTCTCAAGAGACATTTCAATGTTTCAAGCCTTCTTGTTAAGTAGTTTGATTGCATCATTCACAATAATGTTATGGTCGAAGGCAAGTACAGGTATTTTATCCAGTGATACAAACTGAACTTCCCTTGCATCATCTCCAGCTTTTGCTTTTCCCTCAATTACTTTCATAATATATGCTATGGATATTGTATGCCCTCTTGGATCCCTTCCCGGTGAGGAATAAACACCAACAATTTTTTCAGCCTTTGTAACAATGCCTGTTTCTTCATAAATTTCCCTTTCTACAGAATTTTCAACCGTTTCACCATACTCCACAAATCCTCCCGGCAGAGCATACATACCTGCAAATGGGTCATTCTTCCTTTTTATCAAAAGAATCCTGTTATCCCTGATTACTATACCATCAACGGCAAGCGATGGTACCTTGTATGGCCTTTTAATGTAATAACTGAAAAGATCAAAATACCTTTCGTATTCCTTTATGAGATACATACCGTAATCTGTAAGTTTTGCACTCCCCTTCATTTTCCCTCCTCTTTTTGTCTCTATTATCTTTTCTTTATGAATTTTCTCAAGATTCTTAATTTTACCCCAGCCATACCTGTAGGACATGTTCATTTCCTTAACAGCATTCATCAGATCCCCGTGTTTGTAAATTCTGCTCAGTAGTTCGTACAGACCTTCACCGAAAAGATAATTTCCCTCTTCATCCTCAAACCATATTTTGAATTTTACCTTCATATTTGATCATGTTCTACAGATTCTATTAATTTTTTGTCCATGGAAAAAGATATGAACAAGTTTTTAGATACAATTATACATGGAAACAAAGAAACTGTATCTTGATGAACCTTACCTTAAGGAATTTCAGGCGAGTGTAATATCCGCCATGAATAATGAAATTGTACTTGACAGAACAGCATTCTACCCGGAGGGTGGAGGACAGCCATCCGATACTGGAAAAATAATAAATGAAATTGAGTTCAACGTAATTGACGTGAAAAAGGAAGGTGAATTTGTTATACACAAACTTGACAGAAATTTCACAGGATCCCTGCAGGTTAAAGGTGAGATAGACTGGAATAGGAGATATGGACATATGAGACACCATACCGCTGTACACATTATGAGCGGTGTTCTTTTCAAAAAATACAATGCAAGAATAACAGGATCGCAGATCTATTCCGATAAGGCAAGGATGGATGTTAACTACGATCTAAAAAAAGAAGATCTATCCAATGTTGAAAAAGAAGCAAATGATATAGTTGAAAGAAATCTGAATGTGAACATAAAGTACATTGAAAGAAATGCTCTAACCGCCGATCTTGTTAGGGTAAAAGAGGATTTAATTCCGGATGTTGATAGGATAAGGGTAATAGAGATAGAGGGCTTTGACATGCAGGCAGATGGAGGCACACATGTTAAAAAGACTGGTGAGGTTGGAAAAATTGTAATATCTAAGTATGAAAACAAGGGTAAAAACAACAAAAGGATCTATTTGAACCTGCTGTGAAAGAAACCTTTTTTCTCAGGTTCATTTTCAAATTCCATTAATAATTCACGCTGTCTCTGTGTTAAATGCTTGGGTATTGTTACATTAATTTTCACATAAAGATCACCGTATCCATGGGAATTCAGCCTTGGCATGCCCTTTCCCCTGAATTTTATTACCTCCCCTGGCTGTGTTCCAGGTGGTATCTTTACATTCAAATTTTCACCTGATAAATTTTCAATGGAAAATTCTCCACCCAATGCGGCCTTTGTGAATGGAATTTCCAATTCAGCTATGAGATCATCACCATCCCTTTTAAACAAGGGATGTTGTTTAATTCTAACAATTACAATTAGATACCCCTCACTTTTTCCATTTCCCATCCCTTTTACCCTCAGCCTTGTTCCATTTTCCACACCCTTTGGTATTGTTACCTTGATTTTTTCCTGAACTGTAATAAGGCCTTTCCCCTTACATCTGGGGCATTTTTCTTCAATTATGTAACCCTTTCCCTTACATGTAGGACAGGGATGAACAGAAACGTACTGCATAAAACCCATATTCTTTACGTCCCTTACCTGTCCTGTTCCGTTGCATGTGGGGCATTTCCTTGTTTTTCCATTCTTTGCCCCTGTTCCGTTGCAATCAGGGCATTTTATTTCCCTTTCATATGCTATTGTTTTTTCTGTTCCAAGATAAGCATCTTTTAGATCAATGTCAACGAAGGTCTGAATGTTCTTACTTTCCTCAAATATGGATCCAAAACCAAAGTCCCTGAAAAATTGGTTGAAGAGATCACTTATATCATCAAAGTGTGTGAAGTTGTTCCAGTCAAATCCCTGTGGACCGAATTTTACACCATCTGCACCATACTGATCATAGATCCTTCTTTTTTCATCGTCCATAAGAACTTCATATGCCTCACTGATTTCCTTGAATTTTTCCTCATACTCCTTTTTGTTTTCAGGATGAAGATCTGGATGATATTTCTTTGCCAACTCCCTGTATGCACGCTTTATCTCATCCTTTGAAGCATTTCTGTCAACACCCAATATTTTATAATAATCCTTTTCCATTTTTTATTTTACTCCTTTTTTCCTTCTGTGTCAACATAATCCTCTTTTTTCTGTGATCCCTGATACATGGATGCACCGATTTTCTGTACCTCATCCTCAACTTCCTTCATCTTTGATCTTATTTTTTCAATATCTTTTGATGATATTGCATCCTTGAGTTCCTTGATTTTTTCCTGTGCATTCTTTACTTTTTCTTCTCCAATTTTATCCCTGTATTCATTAAGGAATTTTTCAGATGTGTATACAAGTGTTTCCGCATTGTTAACTGTTTCAATCTCCTCCTTTTTCTTTCTGTCCTGTTCGGCAAACTGTTCTGCCTCTTTCTTCATCTTATCTATCTGTTCCTTTGTTAGCTTTGTTGATGAAGTTATTGTTATACTGTTCTGCTTTCCCGTTGCAAGATCCTTTGCTGTAACATTTAAAATACCGTTAGCATCAATATCGAAAGTAACCTCTATCTGTGGAACACCCCTGGGAGCAGGAGGAATACCCTCAAGGTTGAACATGCCGAGTGAAACATTATCCTTTGCAAAAGGTCTCTCGCCCTGCACTATGTGTATTGTTACAACAGTCTGAAAGTCTGATGCTGTTGTGAATATCTGGGATTTCCTTGTTGGTATTGTTGTGTTTGCAGGAATGATTGGTGTTGCAATACCACCGAGTGTTTCAACGCTCAAGGTTAATGGAGTGACATCAAGGAGAACAATATCCTTTATTTCACCAGCAAGAACTGCACCTTCTATTGCTGCTCCTATGGCCACACACTCCATTGGATCAACACCCCTCTCTATCTTCTTACCCAGATAATTTTCAACAAATCTCTGTACTATAGGCATTCTTGTGGGTCCTCCAACAAGTATTACCCTATCAATATCATCCTTTGTTAACTTTGCAGCTTCAAGCGCTTTTTTAATAGACTCGCCTGTTCTTTCGACAAGAGGTGTTACAAGTTCCTCAAGCTTTGCCCTTGTTATTGTCATTACAAGATGTTTTGGTCCTTCCTGTGTTGAAGTTATGTATGGTAGATTTACCTCTGTCTGAAGTGATGATGATAGTTCAATCTTTGCCTTTTCCGCTGCATCCTTGAGCCTTATGTATGCATTTTTATCCTTTCTGAGATCAATTCCCTCTTTTCTCATGAATTCTTCAGCTATGTAATCAACGAGTGCATTGTCCATATCAGTCCCGCCCAACTGTGTATCACCTGATGTTGAAAGAACCTGAAAGACACCATTGCCGAAATCCATTACTGTCACATCAAGCGTTCCACCACCAAAATCATAAACAAGGATTTTCTGCTCCTTCTCAGATTTGTCAATACCATAGGCTAGGGATGCGGCAGTTGGTTCATTTATTATCCTGACAACATCAAGACCTGCTATGGCACCCGCATCCTTTGTTGCCTGTCTCTGGTTATCGTTGAAGTAAGCTGGAACAGTTATTACAGCCTTTGTTATCTTTTCACCAAGGAATGCCTCAGCATCCCTTTTTATTTTTTGCAGAATAAAGGCTGAAATCTGCTGGGGTGTGTATTCTTTCCCATAGATTTTGTATCTGTAATCAGTTCCCATTTTTCTTTTTGCAGCATAAACAGTACCTTCAGGATTCAGGAGCGCCTGTCTTCTTGCTGGTTCACCAACAAGCAGTTGTCCATCTTTTGTAAATGCAACATAACTTGGAAATGCTTTTCCGCCAAGTGTTGTTCCTTCTGCGCTTGGTATAACAACAGGTTTACCTGATATAACAGCAGCTGCAGCCGAATTGCTTGTTCCCAAATCAATACCAATTATCTTTTCCATTTCAATCACCTCTTTTTCAATACCTTGACCCTTGATGGCCTTATTACCTTTCCATTGAGCATGTATCCTTTTTTGAACTCTTCAACCACAATTCCATCATCATTATTAACTGTTTCTTCAATCATTATTGCTTCATGGTAATAGGGATCAAATTTTTTTCCAACTGATTCAATCATCTTCAACCCATTTTTTTCTAACGTTGAAAGGAAATGGTCATAAACAACTTTGAATGAATTGTAGAGATCCGTGTTTTTATCCTTTAGATCTTTGAGCAAAAGTTCCATGTTTTCAAGATCCTCAACAAGTTCAAGTATGATTTTTTCAGACGCAATCCTTGCAAAATTCTCCCTTTCCCTGTCCATATTCTTCTGAAAATTTTCAAAATCCGCCTGCATTCTTATTATTCTGTCCCAGTAAGTTTTATTTTTTTCTTCAAGATCCTTTAATTTTTCCTCCATGATCCTTTTTTCATTCTCATACTGTTCCTTAAGCTTATCGTACATTTCCTGGAGTTCTTTCTTTGTTATATTTTTAGCCATGGTTACACCTTCACGCGTATTTTATCTCTTCTATATAAGTGTTTCTAAAGTGAAAATTTTAGACACGTAAAATTTTTTAATGTTCCATCTTTTTTAATCCCATAAATGAAATTAAAATTTTATCATGGTAAGATTTTAAGGAAACGCGGTTGGTACATAAAGTATGATGATTTAATTGAAAATTTAAGTTTTTACCTTGAAACAGTATTAATGAAAAATCCAGGTTATATTCTTGAAAAAATTCCTATTTTTCGTGTTAAGGAAAATAATAGGGAAGTTTGCACCATAATTCCAGATGGAATTTACACATCAATTTTTGTTTTTGATAAAAAATTTTTAAAAATTTTGAAGCTTACATTGAGAAGAAGATTTAGAACAGAACCTATGAACTTATATACTTTAAATCTGAACACAGGTTTGGATCTTGTTGAAGAAAACGTTAAAAATTTCCTGAGGAAAAAAATATTGAAATAAAAAATCATGGAAATGTTTTTATTATAAATTCCAGAAACCTGGTTGTTGAAATATATAAAGATGGGTCATTGTTTGTTAGAATTTATGAATTTTCGCCATTTTCAACAAGGATGGTAATTTTCGCTATTATCTTGTTTTTTGCCATGATTTCCATAATTCTATCATTTTTTATTGAAAATTTTGCAACAAAAGAACTTCTATCATCACTCCTTACCCTATTACCAATTTTAAGTTCCATAAAACAGAGTAAGGGATATTCTCTAGCACTTTCACTTTTAAAACTCCAGAATTTCTGATTTTTAAAATTATAAAACAGATGGTGTTCATGTATGGAAATATTTATATACAATAAGGTTATTAACCTTAATTGTTCAACTGAAAGTTTACAAGAGGTGGTAAATATGGTGTTTAAGAAAAAGAAGGATGATGAATTCGATTTCGATGATATATTTGATGACTTCGACGAAGAATTCAGAAGAATGAATGAAAGGATCACAAGAATACTCAATGAACTTTACAAGCATATGGAGGAAAGTCCATCACCATTCGTTTACGGGTTTACAATGAGAATAGGGCCGGATGGTAAACCGAAAATAGAGGAATTCGGAAATGTTCCAAAGATGGGATTCAGGGAACTTGAGGGATACAGGGAACCGCTTGTTGATGTTTCAGAGGATGATAAAAATGTCTATGTAACAGCAGAGATACCTGGCGTTGAAAAGGAACAGATAGATCTTCAGGTAAACGATGAAAACATAACAATCAGGGTTGATGTACCGGAAAGAAAGTATTACAAAGTTATAGATCTTCCAGAGCCTGTCAAGCCTGAAACAGCAAAAGCAACATACAAAAATGGTCTTCTTGATGTAACAATTGAAAAGAAACAGACAAAGAAGACAGGTGGAACAAAAATCAATATAGATTAAACTATGGAAAATAACATAGATACAATTCTGGAAGCTATCGAAAACAGAACAAGAAGGGAAATACTGAAAAGGCTCATATTCAGTGACCAGTATCCACTCCAGCTTGCTAAGGATCTCAGAGTTTCACAGCAAGCAATAATGAAGCATCTGGAAATTCTTGAAAAATCAAACATAGTAAAGATGAAGGGAAGAGAAAAAAGTGCGCAGGGACCACAGAGAAAGATCTATGAAATCAATCAGTCTTTTCTTTTGACAATCTCACTTACACCAAATTTTTTTGAAATAAGAAAAATTGATGTTGAAGAGAGTAAGAATAAAATTGAGAGGGAGAGTTTGGATTATTTACTCAAGAAGTTGAAGGAAACTGAAATTAAAATAAAGAAAATTGAAAGTGAGCTTGTTGAAATGGTTACATTAAAGGACAGCATTGTATCAAAAATAAATGAAATTATTGGGAAGAATATAAATAATGAACTGGAAAGAATTGTTTTAATGTCTTATATAGGCTCTTTTGACGTTGAAAAGGTGGCGGAGGAAACAGATATTCCTGTTTATATGATAAAAATGCTTGTTGAGAAATTCTTTGAAGACTGATATTTCTCAATCAACAAGCAATATTTTGTAACCTCTGCTTTTTATTTCCCTTACAAGATCTATGAACTTAAAATCCCCATTACCGTAAAATTTCTTCTTTTTTAATGCGACAACATTTACTTTTCCTTTTAGATCATCAAGTATATTTAAAATGTTACCTGTTATAACATTTAGGCCTTCAAGGGAACTGTTTTTCTCATATGCAAAAACTTGAAAGTTATTGGTAAAATCCTTAACATAGTTAATTATAACATCATCATCCTTTTCATAATAAATCACGAGAACATTCATATCTCCCATAATTTTTGTATCAATTTCCACATAAAAAATTTTGTGATTTTCTTCAGCAAAACTTTAATTCATTTAACTATAATTCCATTCCAAAGGGGAGAGAACGATAGCCGTTATTTTTATACATAGCTTTTACATAATTGTTATATTTTCAATGGTGAAGGAGCTGACGGATGTATGCATGGGTAAGGAAATTAAGATTGTCAATACAATCTGACATACTCTCCGCATTCAAATGCGAAGGTTCAGGGTATAGGTTGTTTTGGGCTATCACAACCATTTCACCCCTATACTCGCCGTGTCCCGACGAGAGAGCTTTACGCTCTGAACTGAAATATACAAAACTCCTTAATAAACATTTCGGCGATTCCTATTGTGCCGATTAACCGTTAGGACCCCCTTTTCTCTTTCTTATTTTTTACCTCAAAATATAGCTCATAAATCATTATTATTGTGCTCTATTGTTGCCGTAAGT
>JAVRLH010000014.1:0-18941 GCA_031961605.1 Thermoplasmatota archaeon | reverse complement strand
ATTTATCCATACTTTGTAATATTGCAGCAAGGAACAATTGTTGTAAAGCAGAAACCGAACATTCAGGTATCATATTCCTTCAAACCAAATCAATATGTTCCTTCACTCAGCAGAGTTCCAATAGATACAATTTTTACAGTTCAGATAGATGTTAAAAATACAGGTGGATGGACAGCATATGGAAACACAACAATTTATGTTTATGATAACAATAGTTTAATAGGAATTCAGAATGTAACAAACCTTTCCGCTGGAAATTCATATAGGACAAACATTAACATAACAGCAGGAAATATTGGAACACATAACGTAACAATAATGGCAGTTTACAATTCTTTACCACAGGTTGTACCAGGCCAAAAGGTTCAGTATTTAACATACACATCTGTACCACCGGAAATAAATGTGTACATGTATTCTACATACCAATCATTTTATGCAGGTGGTAATACAACATTAACTTTCTACGTTATAAATTTAAATGCTACACAACAGCAGGGGAGGAATGTTTATATAAACAATATTACGCTATCTGTAACTGTTGCTGGAAAAACATATTATGTACCAATAGGCCAGAACGACATGGGGACAATTACCGTTACAATAACACAGTCTGGCAATTATAAAGTTTATGTAGCATTCAATCTTTATGGTAACGCATATAATATTCCAGAACCAGGGCAATTGGTTGTCAATCCAAAACCATTTTCTTTACCCATATGGCTCATTGTAATAATTGTTGTTGTTGTTTTGGTTGGTGGTTTCTTCGGTTATTCATTGTTGAAATATAAAAAACAATCAAAGCATCTCATGGTTTGCGGAAACTGCGGAAGTTTAATACCCGAAGATTCTGAGAAATGCCCTGTATGCGGTGTTGTCTTTGAAAAGGAAAATGTAAAATGCGGAAACTGTGGGTCATGGATAAAGAAGGATGCAAAATATTGCCCAGTCTGCGGTACAGTTTATCTCGATAAGGAAGATCCTGATTATTCAAAATATGTTTCTTTAAGGAATGAATATTTGCTTGATATACAGAAATACAAGGATGAGGCTGAAAGGGATCTTGGGCATAAGTTTAACGATCAGGAATTTTACACATGGTGGGCAAACAAGCCAGAATTCATGACATTTGAAAAATGGCTTGAAAAGAAGGAAGAAGAGAAAAGGCCAACAGTTGAGTGCCCTGTGTGCCATACTCTTAACCCAAAGGGAGCTAAGTTCTGCAAGGTATGTGGTTCACCATTGCCTGAATCTGAGGATAAAAAATAATTTTTTTATTTTTTCAAAACTTCCTGAATTTTTTCAATGAATCTATCGGAATCTTTGAAGTATTCAGCTATTATTCTCGACACTTCCCTATAGTTGGTGACTCCAATATTTTCCATGTATTCTAGAACCATTTCCCTTCTTTTTACCTCTATTTCCATTCTTCTCGGTGACCAGTTTTTTATTGTGCTGATTTTTTCATAAACATAGCTATGTCCTGAAAAGTTAAATGTATCATTACTAGGATTCCATGTATATGCATTGTTTGTTACAAGTTCACCACTTTCTGGGTCAATAGCAACAATTTCCGTTAAACTTTTCACCCTTCTTGTCATTTTTGTACCAACCTTCACCTGTCCCTGTAATAGGATAAGGTCAAGGGACGTTAGCAATGCCCTTGGAAGGTTAATTGGTTCATTTTCAAGTCTGTGCACAAGTGACTTTACATCGTCCGCATGGAAGGTTGTGTAGCATGTTTTTCCAGTTGCCATTGCCTGGAAAACTGTGTACGCTTCCTTACCCCTTACCTCCCCAACTATTATGTACTGAGGTCTCTGTCTTAATGCAGCTGTTAAAAGATCAAACATATCGATTTCTCCAGCTCTTTTTCCAGTAACAGGGTTGTATTCACCATAACCCTCCCTCACAAGGCTTGGTATCCAGTTTTCATGTGGTAGGTTCAATTCCCTTGTATCCTCAATGCTAACAATCTTTGCGTTTGGAGGAATGAAAAGGAGTGTTGCGTTGAGTGTTGTTGTTTTACCAGATGCAGTTCCTCCCGCTATAATCATGCTTATTCCATTTTCAACAGCGAGCCATAGGTATGCAGTCATTTCCCTTGACATGGTTTTAAATTTTATGAGATCGAGTGGTGTGAAAGGATTAGGCTTGAACCTTCTTACTGTGAATGAAGATCCTTTTTTCGTCACATACTTACCAAGTGTTGCCTGCAACCTGGATCCATCTGGCAATGTTGCATCAACCATTGGTGTTGAAATTGATATATGTTTTCCGGATTTCTGAACAATCCAGATAACAAATTTATCAAGTTCCCCTTCACTTTCAAACTTAAGGTTTGACCTTACACTTTCATATTTTCTATGGTAAATGTACAAAGGTATATTTACACCATCGCAGGATATATCCTCAACCTCAGGATCTATCATGGGTACCTGAATTACTCCATAGCCCTCAAAGTCTCTCTTTATGTAATAAATAAATTTTGCATATGTTTCATCTGAAATTGAAACGTTCTCTTTTTCTAGTGATTCTTTCATTAATTTTATGAGATATTCTTCCCTCTCCTTTTTTGTTTCATAAATCTGGAATTGTACAAGATCAACAATATCATCCTTCAATTTTTTGTAAAGTTTTTCATCGGTAATTGTCAATGGAGGTTCTATAACCTCATAGTAGTATTCGTTTCTAAAATTGCTGAAAAGTATTCTTACATATGAGTATGGTTCTTCTATCTTCTGGATCTCTATCTGCTTTAGATCAGGATCTGTGATTTCAGGAATGGGTGTTTCATAATTAATTTTTTCACCTTCCCCTCCAGGCACCTTTACCTTGAAATTTCTGTTTTCCAGATCCTCCTTTACGAAAGGTTTCACAACTTTCAAAAATAATGGTTCTCTATATTTTTCAACCATTTTCAATCACCTACGCTATACCAAGTGCTCTTAGGAATATGTATCCTGAAAGCATGAGAACAGTTCCAAGCATATATCCAGCTTCATATTTGCCCTGTGAAAGAACGCCAGCAAGAATTCCATCTCCAAAACCGTTTATAAGTGTTGCAACAACAAATAGAAATTCTACCTGTGGAATAAGTTGATAATGTATAGCAACCGCGCCTGCTGTTCCTGCACCTATACTGGAGACTGCCTTACCTGCCTGGTACATTTCTGGGAAGAATGATGCGCTCAGAATAAGAATTGTTGCAAGAAAAACACCAAAGGCAATGAGCATTACAAACACATAAGTTTGCATTTCAATGGATCTTTCTTTTTCAACCAACTGTGTTTCCAGTGCTGCATGCGAAACCATATTCAGAACATCTGCAACATTTCCACCTGCTTCGTTTGCTTTTATAATTATTGTTACCATTCTTTCAACAAGTGGAGATTTTACTCTTTCCTTAAAGCTCTCAAGTGCATCATTTACAGGTACATTTAACCTTATCTGTGCAGCAATTTTCTTTATTTCATCCGTTAGTGCACCATATTTTCCAGTTGATGCAACAAGGATGCTATCAGATAGTGTCATGCCAAATCTTCCAGCCTCAGCAACATCCCTTAGAAAGTCAGGCAGTCTTTCCTCTATTTTCTTTATTCTTCTTGTTTCAATGTTATAATAAATACCGTAAGGTAAGAATAGGGCTGTCACACCGACAACAATATAATCCATAGGTTCAGTTTTAGGTATTATTATTTTTCCCTGTAGAGATAATAGTCCAAGTATTATGAACACAAGGAAAAGTACTATTGATAAAATTATAACATAAATTTTCTTCATGAAACCACCTCACTTGTTGATTTTATGATCCAAGCAAAAACTCCAATAAGAATGGGAAGCATCAAATATACAACAAAATAAAGCAGGATAATTGACATTGATGCACTAGGAGTGATTAATCCCATGATCCCCACTATAATTATAAGGAATAACGGGAATGCAACACCAACAGTAACAAAGCTTTCTGCAAATACTGATAACGTTTCCATAGTTCTTTTCATCTGAAGCTTCAGTTCATTTTCATACTCCTCACCCTTTGCAATAAAGTAAGGTTTTAGCCTTCCTCCTGATGTGGATGTTGTAACAACACCCTGAAGGAAATCGCTCCATTTTGAACTTGGTGATCTTTTTGCAGCATCTTTTAGTGCTGTAAGTATATCCTTACCCAGCAGTTCAGTATCCCTTGTTATCCATTCTGCCTCCTTTGCCACTTCACCGTATTCCTGTCTTAATGCCAGTTCTTTGAATATTACATCAACATTAACATCAGCGGATGAAAGGGCAGCTATGAAGTTCATTGTTGGTGGGAGTTTTCCATCTATCTTTTTTCCCCTTGTTTTTGCAACTGAAGATGGATTATTCATAAGGAGGATATAGGTCAGTGTTGGTGCAAGAATTAAACCTATTATTGAGAGAAAAGTAAGTATGAAATTTCCAACAAAAAGTGTTATGAGAAAAAGTAGGATAAATGGGAGGAACATAAGGGATGTTGTTAAATAAACGTAGGATACGTATTCTATTGGTCTTATTAACACATGTGCCTTTAGGAGATCATCCTCCAGCTTTCCAAGATTCCTGTTTTTTTCTGCAAGTTTTTTAAATATTCTGAATGCAAATCTTTTGTAGGGTGATAAAGAAATATATGATGGTAGAACGCCCTTTGGAAGTTTAATTTTGTATACTTCACCCTCCTTTGGCAATTGAACCTGCCTTTTAAACAAATTTAGATTCATTTTTCCTCACCCATTTCTTTTATTATTCTCTCTGCCGTACCCTTTGGATCCTTATAGTAATCAGTAATAACCTTCCAAATCTCTCTGAAATCTGTTATGTTGTTTTTAACAAGATATTTTATCACCGTATTTCTTCTTTCGAATTCTGTATCCATTTCTTCATGCGTCCAGTTTTTAATGTTCATTAGCTTATCGAAAAGGTAGCTGTGCCCCCTGAAAACAAAAACATCTCTTTTAGGATCCCATTCAAAAACCGTGTTTGTTATAAGTTCATTTGTCTCAGGCTCAAAACCTACAACCTCTACGACTTCTTTTATTCTTCTCACATACTCATCTCTGACCTTTACCTGTGTCTGTACTATTACATTGTTGAGCGCTGTCATAAGGATCCTTGACACACTTATTGGAGGATTTTCAAGTCTGTTCACCATTGCCTTTACTGATTCGGAGTGCATAGTTGAATATGTAGTATGACCTGTTGCCATGGCCTGGAACATTGTGTATGTTTCCTTACCTCTCACTTCACCAACAATTATGTATCTTGGCCTCTGTCTCAAAGCTGCCCTCACCAGATCGTACATATCAATTTCACCTGCTGCTTTTCCGGTTGCAGATTTCTCCCCAATTCCGCTTCTTGTTGTACCCGGGATCCAGTTCTGGTGTGGTAGATTAATCTCCCTTGTATCCTCTATTGATATAATCTTAGCAGCAGGAGGAATGAATATTGCAATACTGTTCAATGTTGATGTTTTACCGCTGGCAGGACCACCAACGACAATCATGGATTCACCCATTTCTACACCTAACCAGAAATAGGCAACCATTTCAGGGCTGGCTGTTTTAAAGTTAATAAGATCAACAGGTGTGAATGGTCTTTCTTTGAATCTTCTTATTGTGAAAGTCCCACCCCTTGTTGTAACTTCACTACTGTATGTTGCCTGAACCCTGTGTCCTTCAGGTGTTGTGCCATCAAGTATTGGATCTGAAACTGAAATTTGTTTCAGGCATTTCTGGCCAAGATAAACTATGAAACTGTTGAGTTCATTTTCATCATGGAATACTATATTTGTTTTAATTGAACCGTATTCTCTGTGATATATATATATTGGAACATTCACACCGTCACATGATATATCCTCTACGTTTTCATCATTTATCATTGGATCTATTTTCTGATATTTTATAAAGTCTCTTTTTATGTAGTAAGATATCCTATCAAAATCCATTGGAGAAATGTTTATTTCTCTAGAACTAAGAAAATTTCTAACAGATTCTATCAAGTAAGCCTCTTTCTCCATCTCACTTCTAAAGTACCATTCATATTTTAGTGTCTGATAGAATGATGTGTATATTTCATTTAAAAGTTTTGAAAGAAAATCACTTAAAGGTGGTTCAATAGCCTCATAAAAATAATCATATTCTTTTGTGTTAAACAATATTCTTGCAAACGTGTAGGGATATTTTATTTTATAAATCTTTTCTATTTTGAAATCCGGATTCTCTACCTTTGGAATGGGAGTAAGTGCACTTAATTCTGTTGCTCCCTGAACAGTTTTCACTTTGTATGGGCCGTTATGTTTTATTATTTTTGCATAAATGTTGTTTAAGCGCACGTTAATTCCATCTAAAATATCATTCGTCATATAGATCACCTCATGTTGGAACCTGGACATATACGTACGCAACATTCAAATTTATCTGCCCAACATGTTGGAACATTAATGAATTTCCATTTTGAGTTATATTTATATAGGGATCGTTGAAAAATGAATGCCCCTGATTATAAAACCAGTTTAAAATCACATTGCTGAAGTCACCAGTTGCGTTAAGGTATAAAGTGTTTGTAACATAGGTGTTCTTTACAATGGCAAGCAATGATACACCAACGTTTTTAGAATCAGTTCCAACATAATAATAATTTGAACCTATTATGTTGTAGATTGTAAGGAAGATATTATAATATTTTCCTGAAACATTTGCGATTGTGAAGCCTGTACCAACATAAACAGTGGAATTGTTCTGGTCCACATTTTCTCTGATTACAAATCCGTCAACAAATGCAATCTTTTCCTGAACATAATAGGCGTTGTACATGTAGGAATCTATCATACCACCAGATTGGAAAGAAACATTTCCAGTTGTGAAATTCACATATAACATGGGAGAATTGGGTGATCTAACCGGTTCTATCCTGAGGGAACTTGGAGTTGAAACTCCAAAAATTGGAATGCCATTGGCACCAAGTGTTAATGATGAGTATATTGTGTAATTCAACTGTGATGTGGATATAAGAACATCCACATCTGTTTTGATCTGTGAGTACTGGGAAAGTAAAGTCATGTCCCTTTGTGCCTCTGATGTATGCATGTACGTTGGTACGTATTGTGTCATAAACAATGACAATAAAGTAACACCTAAAAGTAATGCGAAAAGTGTGCCAATAACGGAAGCAACACCCTTTTCCTTATAAATCACTTTCATACTAATAATTTATAAATTTCTAATATTTAAACATTCGCTTGGATATTTTTTGTTAGATCCAATATTCTCAAAGTATACATGAAACTTAAATATTCCAATAAATTTTTACAATTATGTCACCTACGGCAAGGGAAATCAGGAAACACAAAAGAGAGATATATTTTTCAGTTCTTAGATTTCTTTTAATAATTAGGAAGGTATATAAATTATCAAAATCCAAAAATAGGGAAAAGATAAGGGAACTTGCGGAGGAGAATAAAAAATTGTTTTATGAACTTGGTCCTACTTTTATAAAATTCGGGCAGTTGCTTTCATCAAGGGGTGATATGTTCCCACAGGAATACATAGATGTTATGTCAGGTCTCCAGGACATAGTCCCACCTGCACCATTTGATGAAATAAAGAGAGAAATAGAGGAAGAATACAAAAAACCAATGAATGAAATGTTTGATATTTTTGAAAAAGAACCAATATTTTCAGCAAGCCTTGGACAGGTTCATATTGCATCGATCAAAGGAGAAAAGCTTGTTGTCAAAGTTTTAAGACCTGGAGTTAGGAAAAGGGTGGAGCTTGATTTATCTGCACTCAAGACCATGGAAAGAATGTTCAGAATGATCATGGGTGATGATTTTGCTTTTATGGCTCAGAAAATAATAAGCAGCTTTGAAAAAACAATCTATGATGAAATGGATTACAGAAAGGAGGCAAAAAATTTAATTGATATATCAAACAATTTACTTTCAAGAGAAAGAGATCTTAGGATACCCAAAGTTTATGTGGAATATGTTACAGAAAAGGTTCTGCCAATGGAATACATTCCAGGGATAAAAATAACTGATGTGGAAAAACTAAAAGAAAAAGGCCATGATCTTAAAATGCTTGCCAGAAGGGTTGTGGAAGTTTTCACAACAATGGTAATAAAGGATAACAAATTCCATGCAGATCCCCATCCAGGTAACATTTACGTGGATGATGATGGTAATCTAATCCTCTACGATTACGGAATGGTTGGTGTTCTTGATAGAAAAACAAGAAGGAATCTCTTTTTACTCTATGATGCTCTCATTTCAAAGGATGCTGAAAGAATAATTGATGCAATGATAAAACTTGATGCCCTAGATCCCTATGCTGACAGGTATGTTATTAAACAGGGAATAATGCTTGCATTAAGGTCCCTTGAGGGTGAAAAAATAACAGAATATGAAATAAATGAACTTGTTAGGCTTGCAAACAGAATATTCTTTGAATTTCCTTTCAGATTACCTGATACACTTACACTTTTCATGAGAATGTACCTTTTAATGGAGGGCGTTGCCCTAACACTTGATCCTGAATTCAACATGCTTGAGGTGGTTGGTGATCTTTTAAACAGAAGGGAAATGAGGTATGAACTTTACATGCATATGATTGATGGTGAAATAGAGAACATTGAAAACTTCTACAGAAAATCCTTGAGTGTTGTTTCAAAGCTTGACAATTACATTGACCTGCAG
This sequence comes from Thermoplasmatota archaeon, assembly GCA_031961605.1. Taxonomy (GTDB): domain Archaea; phylum Thermoplasmatota; class Thermoplasmata; order Thermoplasmatales; family ARK-15; genus JAVRLH01. The sequence goes on along the minus strand of JAVRLH010000014.1, from coordinate 10,231 downwards.
GTATCAAACATTAAAAGAAAAGAGACAGAAAAGGAAAATTACTGGATACCTGCATCAATAATTGTTGCAAGTGCCGTTATTTCATTAAAGTATATTGATTTTGGTGCAATAGGGTTTTTGTTATCCGGTGCTCTCTTCCTTTATTTTTACTTTAAAAAATAAATAAAAAATTTATTCAACAGGCACCTTTGTGCTCTTTCCAAGAGATATTGTAATGGTTAAAACACCGTTCTCATACTTTGAAAATGCCTTATCCTTATCAACAGTTGTTGGTAAAAGTATTCTCTTGAAAAATCTTTCCGGTCTCTGGTTCACATGAACCATAGCTTTCTCTGCAATTTCACTTTCCCTCCTTGCTGAAACTGTAACATAACTGCTCGTTATTTCCACCTGTATATTTTCCTTTTTCACACCAGGAAGGTCAAGAACGATATAGAGATTATTATCGTTCTCATAAATGTCAACTGATGGCAGTACTGTTTCGTAGAAACTTTTTCTTCTCTCTGCAAGGATTTTTTCCAGATCACTTTTTAGATCCTCGGACATAAACCTGAAGAAATTTTCAACCATATTCTCACCTTATATAATCTATTCACTATTTTTATTTAAAATTTTTGTGATTAATTAAGCTTCAATCGAAATGAATATATTGTTTAATTTTATTCAAAACATCATGGATATATTGATAAAGAGTGGATTTGTTGTCACGCAGAACAGGAACAGGGAAATAATAAAAGGTGATGTTCTAATACAGGAAAATTTCATTACCATGGTTGGGAAGGAAATTAAAGAAAGTGCGGAAATTGTTATTGATGCAAAAGATAAAATAGTCATTCCAGGCTTGATTAATACACATACACACGTTGGCATGGGTCTTTTCAGGGGAATGGTTGAGGATGTTTCACTTGAAACTTTTCTTGACAAAACATTCTCTCTGGATTCAAAGAGAACTGATGAGGACATTTACCTATCATCATTTTTATCCATGATTGAAATGCTCAGGACAGGTACAACATCATTCTTTGATCTTTACTATTCTGAGGATATAATTGCAAGGGCAGCAATGGATACTGATATAAGGGCATTCCTAGCCTGGGTCACCCTTGACAGGGAATTCACAACACAGAAGGGTGATCCATTGAATAACGCTGAAAATTTCATTTCAAATTTTATGAACAGGGAAAGAATATATCCATCAATCGGTTTCCAGGGTGTTTACGTATGTTCAGATGAAACATTTCTTAAGGGATATGAAATCGCCAAAAAATATGGTGCATTGATGCATATGCATCTAAGTGAAACAAGGAAGGAGATATATGATCATGTGAAAAAGAGGAACAAAAGACCTGTTGAATACCTTTACGATCTCGGTATGTTGAATGAAAAAATGGTTGCAGCACATACTGTTTGGTTAACACAGAGAGAAATTAGAATGCTTGCTGAAAAGAATGTAAATGTTTCACATAATCCAGTCAGCAACATGAAACTTGGAACGGGAGGAGCTGCACCAGTTCCGGAAATGGTTGGATATGGTATTAACGTAACACTGGGTACTGACAGTGTTGTTAGCAACAACAATCTTGATCTTTTCAACGTTATGAAGGTGACAGGCCTAATGCACAAAAATGAAAAATGGGATGCATCTGTCTTGAATGCACAGGAAATATTCGATATGGTAACAATAAATGGTGCAAAGGCTTTGGGTATGAAAAATTTTCTTGGATCAATAGAGGAGGGAAAACTGGCGGATATTGTTGTAATTGATCCATTCCCCACAGGTTTACCATTGAAAAGGGAGAACATAATTCCCAACCTTGTTTATTCAATTGAGGGCTTTAACGTTAATGATGTTATAGTTGATGGAAAAATTTTGATTAATGATAAAGAATTTGCAGATCCTCTTAAAAAAATTCTTGAAAAAAACAGGGAAAAAATTTATTCAGGATATTAGATATTCAGCAAAAACCTTTGCATCGTTAACAAGGTTTTCAATTTTGCAGTATTCGTTTGGGCTGTGCTCTACAGGATCTATTGTTGACCAGACAACAGCATTATAACCTTTTTTTCTCAGAATTGCTGCTACCGTTCCACCACCTATACCAACAAGTTTTACCTTTATTTTCCTTTTTTCTTCAATTATCCTTGATATTGTTTTAACAATGTTTGAATCTTTGTCTGTAGGTGGTGCAGGATCTGAACGCTGGACAATGTTTGTCTCTATATTTACACCATACTTTTTCTCAAACTTTATTTTTTCCTTTTCTATTTCATTTATTACATCATCTATTCTGTATTTTGGCAGAATTCTGCAATCAAAATAAACAAAATCGCTTCCAGGTATTGTGTTTATGTTTGAAACATTACATTCCTTTTTTGTTGGCTCAAAGGTTGAATAGGGTGGAACAAAAATATCATCCGTAAGGTTGAATTTCCTATGCAGTGTTTTATCAAGCTTTATTGAGAAAAGCATGCCTATTCTGTGCGCATTTAAACCCAGGTCAGGCCTTGATCCATGGCTCTGAACACCTTCAGTTTTTATATAAAACCAAAGTATTCCCTTTTCTGCAATCTCAATCTCATCTCCCTTTTCATTACCCGCATCAGGGACAATGAATTCATCCTCCTTTCCAAACTTATACCTTTCAACAACATATTTAAGGCCAAAATCACTCCCAAGTTCTTCATCAGAAACAAAGATTAAACCTATGTTTGTTTTTGGTTTTATTTTTTCAATTTTCAATGCTTTAACGGCGTATATTGAACCTATGAGTGCCTGACCGTTATCCTCTGTTCCCCTCCCATATATTTTACCATCAATTATTACTGCATTAAAGGGATCTGTTCTCCATAAAGATCTATCACCTTCAGGAACAGTGTCCATATGTGAAACAATCCATTTGGTTTTTTCCCTGTTTTCACCATAAATTATTGCTATTATGTTCGGTCTTGTATAACCTAAATCATCCGTTGCATCCACCCTGATTATTTCATCGAATCCTACATCTTTGATAATTTCTTCAATGTATTTTGCCCTTTCCAGTTCACCCTTTCCACCGTTTTTTGGTGAAATTGCTACCTTACTCACAAGATTTACCATTGCTTTGACCATTTCATCCTTCAATTTTTCCACAGTTTCATCAATCATTTTTATCACCAAATCTTGCCAGTTCAGGTAACATTTTTGGTATGCCCTCTTCAATGTCGTAAATCCTCCCACATTTCCTGCATTTCAATGTACCCTTTATTATCTCTTCCCTTTCCTCAATTACCTCAAGATCAAGTTCACCAAGGCATACCGGACATCTCAATATTTCAAGCAATTCTCTTTTCATTTTTATATGTTAAAGAGCAACCATATTCCGTATCCAATCACAGCTAGGGCAACTATCCAGAAAATGGCATTCAATGTCTTGATATTTTTAACACCAAGATCTATTATCATTGCCCTTAAACCGTTCAAACCATGATATGCGACGGATACAACAAAAGCAGAATAGAAAGCCTTCCACCATGGATTCTGTAACCTGAGTAAAATTTGCTGGAAGAGTATATTGCTAAAACCATATGCATGCATTAAAATGAGATGTACACCAAGGAAAAATACCATGAATATGGCTGTTATGATCTGGAAAAACCAGGCTATGGGCTCCATTGATGTTTTCATTGAACCATCTTCCATTTTTATGCACCTCCCATAAAGTGAACAACAACAATGTATGATAATGCTATCCAGGCTATCAAACCAAGTGCCATCATGACCCAGAAGAAAATTTTGTGTCTTTTTGTTCCAATACCGAATTCATTGAAAATCAACCTAATTCCATTTGCACCATGGTAGAATATTACAAAGAAAAGAAGAATATCGAGGGCAACAAAAGGTGGAGATTTTACGGTGTTCAAAAATTGTTGGTAAGATGAAGAATGCAAAAGGTTTGAAAGTGCATAAAGGTGAACAAAAAGGTAAAGAAGTATAACCAATCCTGTCAATCTGTGGAAAATAAAAGCCAATTGCCCTGTATGCTTTCCCCTGAGATCTGCCCAGTCCCAAACATTTTTTAATGGCATTTTCAATCACCCTTTCTTACAAAGAATTTTTTAAATTCAAATACAGCAGCCTGTACCTTTAGTTTCTGTATTGCGGATGCTGGATCCACATCCTTTGGACATGCCTCACTGCATTCTGCAGAGAAATGGCACCTCCAGCATCCCTCAGGATCGCTAACAATCATCAGCCTTTGCGATGATCCCTGATCCCTGCTGTCCATGTTGAATCTGTAAGCAGCTGTCAATGCTGCAGGACCAAGATAGAATGGATCACTTGCAGCAATTGGGCATGCAGCAACACATGCACCGCATTTAATACAGAGTGTTAACTGCTTGTATTTTGCAAGCTGTTCCGGTGTTTGAATGAACTGCCCTTCATGCTCTTCCTTTCTTATTATGTAAGGTTTTATACTTTCATGTTTCTTGAAGAAATCATCAAAATCAACAACAAGATCCCTGATCCATTTGTATCCATTCAAAGGTTCAAGTTTTATTGTTCCCTTTCCAATTTTTTCAATCTGTGTTGAGCATGCTGTTCTTGGGAAATTGTTAACCATTACCGCACAGGATCCACAAACCTCCATCCTGCAGGACGCCCTGAAACTCAAGGTTGAATCAACATTATCTTTAATATAATAAAGACCATCAAGTATGGTCATACCTTTTGTTACAGGTATTTCATAATCCTTGTACTCCCATTTTTCAGGATTTCCCCTTTTTATTCTAAATATTACCTTATCCATTGATTATCACCTCAGTATTTTCTCTCCTCTGGCTGCCACTTTGTAACACTAACTGGAATGTATGACAGTTCAATTCCTCCGTCCTTCCTTACTGCAATGGTATGTTTCATCCAGTTTACATCATCCCTCTTTGGATAATCAACACGGTAATGTGATCCCCTGCTCTCTTTTCTGTTAAGAGCTCCCACAGCAACAATTTCAGCGTTTTCAAGCATATTTTCAAGTTCAAGGTATGAAAATAGGTTCGTGTTGTATTTCATATCTTTATCTTCAACATAAACTTTTTTGAATCTTTCCTTGAGGTTCCTTATAATTTTAATACCCTCTGTAAGATCCTTTTCATTTCTGAATATCCCAACCTTTTCCTGCATTGTTGTCTGTAGGTCCCTCCTTATTTGGGCAATACCCTCACCATTCCTTTCCTTGAAAATTGTGTCGTAAATTCTTTTCTCTTCATTCTTTACCAGATCCATGTCAATGTCCGGCATATTTACACTTTCAGCATATTTTGCTGCATTTATACCTGAAATCTCACCAAAAACAAGGCATTCCATTGTTGAATTTGCACCAAGTCTGTTTGCCCCATGAATACTAACACATGAAGCTTCTCCTGATACAAATATTCCTTTGTACGGTGTTTCTGTATTTTTGTTCACATGTATTCCACCCATGGTGTAATGTGCAGCAGGCCTAACTGGTAAAGGTTCATCCTTTGGATCTATATTATTGAATTTTATTGCAATATCTCTTATTGCAGGAAGTCTATCCTTTATCTTTTCCTCACCCAAGTGTCTTAAATCAAGTTGAACGTATGGACCCCATGGCCCTTCAAATCCTTTACCTGCCTGTATTTCCCACATTATTGATCTTGAAACAATATCCCTGGGTGCAAGTTCCATTTTTGTAGGCGCATACCTTTTCATGAATCTTTCTCCATCTTTATTTATTAAATATCCTCCTTCACCCCTCGCTCCTTCAGTAATCAATATACCTGATGGCACTATACCTGTTGGATGGAACTGAATAAATTCAAGATCCTTTATTGGCAAACCTATTCTAAATGCCATGGCAACACCATCGCCTGTTGATGAATGCGAGTATGTTGTGAAGGAATAAAGTCTTCCCAATCCACCCGTTGCAATAACAAGAGCCTTTGCCTGGAATACAACAAACTCACCATTACTCATCTTTATTGCTGTTACTCCCTGAAATGTTCCATTTTTGGCTATTATGGATGTAGCGAAATATTCTGGGAATCTTTCTATGTTTTCGTAAACGAGCATCCTTTCATAGAGTGTATGTAACTCATGGAATCCTGTTCTGTCAGCCGCGTATGTTGCCCTTGGATAACTGTGACCACCAAACGGTCTTTGGGCAATTTTTCCATCTGGTGTTCTGCTCCATGGACATCCCCAGTGATCATGTTTTATTATCTGCTCAGGCGCTTTCCTTACAAAAAGTTCAACAGAATCCTGATCGGAAAGGAAATCTCCACCCTTAATCGTATCGTATGCGTGGAGATCAAAGCTATCATCCGGACTCAAAACTGCAGCAGAACCTCCTTCCGCTGCAATTGAGTGAGATCTTAAAAGATGGAGCTTTGAAACAACAGCAATCTTTAGGTTTTTGTTTTGTTCAGCTGCGGATATCGCTGCATTCAATCCAGCAAGGCCAGATCCTAAAATTACCACATCCGTTTTATGAGTTTCCATATTGATCATCCTTTGTAAATACTTTCAGGTAGAAATCGAAATTTTCTATATAACAGTTTCGTAATCGTCATTCTTCGAAGTCCATATTTATCTCTTTTTCACCTGATTTATAAAGATCTTTTCTATGTGCCTCAAGCATGTTGATTTCCTCACCATTGTATTCAGCAAAAGTTAAAACATTTCCTTTACTGTAAACTTCATTCATTCTTTCCCTGTACTTCAAATCCCTCAAAAGATGGTGATCAAGTATAACAGTATCTATTTCCCTGGCAATTCTCTTCAAATTTTCTTTGGATCTCTTTAGATCCGATTCTGAAAATCTGTACCCAAGGAAATATGTTGGTGGTCCATCTATAACAGCAATTTCAGGATTTTCTTTTATTATAAAATCAGCAACTTTTTCAACTATTGGCCCTTCAACATCGGATGAATATAGAAACTTCTTTTTCGATTCAATTACAACGGACAAAACATATCCAAGTTTTGATTCTTCATTTCCATGGTGGAATGGATCAGAGAATTTTATAGAAATTTTTCCAAACCTGAAAGTTTTTGAATCTGCAAATTCATAATTTTGTATTTTGTTAACAAAGTAATCAAATCTTATTTTCTGTGACCTGTTTATTTTACTTTTTCCATCTTTTATGAGAAGCATTTTTCCATTGTAAAAATCTTCATCTGGATCATAATGATCGTAATGGTAATGTGTAATTATTATAAGATTTGATTTTTTTGCAAATTCTTTTATCTTATTCTTAAACTTTATAAGATGATCGAATTCAACTTTAGTTGGCTTTAAACCGTACCTGAACGGTCCAAGGCTTGCAGAAGGATCAATTATTATTTTGTATTCATCATCTATGAAAACACACATGGATCTTACACCCATTGAGTCTGATACAACTGGAATAATTTTCACATTTTTCAAAATTCTAAGGGAATATTTAAAAATATCCCCAAAAAATTTAATTAAGTATTTACTTTTTTGAATTCATGGCTGAGGAAATCTGTGATGTGGAAGGATGTGATAAACCGGCAGTTAAAAGTCTTCCAAGGGCAAGGGTTGAAAAAGTGTTTTCTTTAAAAAAAGGAACAAGAAACGTTCATCTATGTAGAGAGCATTACAAGGAATTTAAGAAAAAAACTAAAAAGGAAAGGGAGATTGAAAGGCTCGGATGGGTATAATACATGATATACCTTGATCACCCATTGATTAAGAAAAACACACTTGAAAGGAGAGAATATCAGCTCAACATATCAAAAAAAATAGTTGAAACATTAAAAAACACACTTGTTGTTTTACCAACGGGTATAGGGAAAACTGAAATTGGAATAATTGTAATTGCTGAAGTTTTGCTTAAATACGGCCCAAAGGTTCTTTTTCTTGCACCAACAAGACCTCTTGTGTTACAGCACGTTGATAGATTGAAAAAATACCTGCTTGTTGATAAAATAGCAGGTCTTACAGGGAATATTAAATCACAGGATAGAAAAAAGCTCTGGGAAGAAAATGATGTTATAGTAAGTACACCGCAGGTAATTCAAAATGATGTAATATCATCACTCATAGATCTTTCGTCTGTAAAATTACTAATTGTTGATGAAGCACACAGATCTGTTGGAAAATATTCCTATACATTTGTTACAGAAAGGGCAGTGAACGCTGTAATAGTTGGCTTAACTGCATCACCAGGATCAAAAATGGAAAGGTTGCAGGAAATAGTAAGAAATTTGAACGTAAAGCAGGTTGAAATTAGAAATGAAAGGGATGAGGATGTAAGAGAATACGTAAAGGGTGTGAAAATTGAAAGTATAAAGATAGATTTTCCACTAGAACTTGAACCCTTAAGGATGAAATTGCATGATGTTCTTGAATCCCTTACCGAACTTTTAAAACAGAAATATGGAATTTCAAAAATAAATAAAAAAATCACAAAGAAAATGATAATTGATCTTCAGAAAGAGGCTTTTGAAAGAATAAATTCAGGTGACAAATCTTTCTTCGAAGCGTTGTCCATTACGTCAATGATGTTGAAAATCTATATAGCAATTGAGTACCTTGAAACACAGGGAATTGAAAGCTGCCATGAGTATTTAGAAAAGCTAGTTGCATCAGGTAGAGTTAAAAATGCAAAAAGGGTTGATGTTAGGTTAAACAAGCTTAAAGGTTTTCAGGATGCAGTTCTTATTGCCAGGGATCTTGTAAAAATGAATCTAAAAAGTCCAAAGATAGAAAAAATTAAAGAAATCGTTAGGGAACAATTAGTAAAAAATCCGAAATCAAAAATTATTGTTTTCACAAACTATAGAAAAGTAAACGAAAAAGTGTTTGATGAACTGAAAAAGATTGAAATAGCAAGGCCCTCAAGATTCTTGGGTCAAAGCACAAGGGAAGGTGAAAGGGGAATGACACAGAATGAACAGGAGGAAATTCTTAATAAATTCAGGTCAGGAGAAATTAATGTTCTTGTTTCAACACAGATTGGTGAGGAGGGCCTTGATATACCTGAAACGGATCTCGTTATTTTCCATGAACCTGTTTCATCTGAGATAAGAAACATACAGAGGCGTGGAAGAACAGGAAGGTTGAGACCGGGAAGGGCAATTATTCTTGTTTACAAGGACACAATGGATGAGATAATGTTCTATTCAGGAATAATGAAGGAAAAGAAAATGAAGGAAAAATTAAAGAAGATAGTTCCAGAAGAGAAAAAGAAGAAAACAGGACAGTATTCAATCTTCGATTTCTAATTTTATAAAAAGATCCTTTTCACATTCTTCATATTTTTCCCTTAATTTTGTTAGGTCAATTTCCAGTGTTCTTATTCTTTTGTTATCAATTACTGTTCTTTCACCGTCCCTTCCAACACCTTTTTCAACCAAAATTCTCCTTATTTCTTTCTCAAGTTCTGGTGTCTGATCATTGTATATTTTTCTTATGTTCTCAGCTATTCTGTATGCTGTTGTTTTAAACACATTTTTTCTGGATTTTAAAAGTATAGAAAACACCATTTTTTCAAGGTTGTTTTTTCCAATACTTAAAAATTCATCAAGTGTATAACAGTTTGAACATTCCTTTTTGATTTTTGTAAAAACACATATGCATTTTTCATTTTTTACATTTTCAGGATCAAGATAAAAGTTCAAGGTATGGTTATGAGAAATTTTATAAGACTCACCAAGGAATGGTATTAGGAGAGAAATAAATGGCTCAATGGAAATCAATCTTACAACAAATCCAAGTTCAGCAAGTTTACTTATAATTTTAAATTTTAAATCATCAAGATATTCTTTCAAATAATTTTCATCAATTTCCTCAAAGGGCAAAAGATCTTCCCCTGTTTTCCTTCTGATTTCCATAAGGTTATCTTTGTTTATTTTCAAATGAACTGTTTTAAGGAAAAGTATATCAATGGATAGATTCAATCTATCAAAATTTAATGTTGAATCTTGGTTTTTGTAACAGTAGATTTTGGAATATTCTATGGCCTTATCAATTTTTTTACCAAGTGAAGGTATATTGAAATATATTTTTGTGATTTCCCCCCATACCGCATTTCTTACATACCCCAGACCGAACGGAAGATTCACAAGATCATCCGAAGATATGGTAAATTTTTCAGAAAATTCCTTTGCATCCGATGGTGAAAGCTTGAAAAGAATGAAATTTTTAGTGTTTGCCATGATGCCATTAAAGACATTTTTTGTCAAACCCGATAGATGGGTTGTTGC
>JAVRLH010000013.1:0-19209 GCA_031961605.1 Thermoplasmatota archaeon | reverse complement strand
AGAAAATTTGGAAGAATAAGCAGGAAGAAGTCTTTTGGATATAATTATTGCCTGTTCGATAAACTTATATTCCTGTGATTTCTTTACAAATTGGGGGATTCTTGTCATCTTTGAGGCATACATAAATCCGACAAAATCCCCCTAAATAAATACTTTATGAAGGATTTCTACAGAGCTCTAATTAAATATTCGATTAGATTAATTAAACTAATCCAATGATTTTCAGTAAAAGAGAAAAGATTTATTTTCAGTACTTAATTTTCATCCACTATGGTAAGAACTGAAATAGATGAAATAAAGGATCTTTGCGATCATTGTCTCGGGAGGATCTATGCAATGCAAGGTCATGGTCTATCAAATAGGGATAGGGGAAGGGCAATAAGGGTTATTTATGCAATGGAGCATGATATGAATATTGAAGATCTATATCCTGAAAAATGCATGATATGTGGAAACATTTTCGATAATGTTGAAAAATATGCACAATTGGTTATTGATGAACTGAAAAATTATGAATTTCAAACTTTTCTTATAGGTTCAAGGGTAGATTTTGAAACAATGGAAAAGGATGAAAAATTAAGGGAAAAGTATGGTGGAAGGGGAGAGAAAATAACAAACGAAATTGACAGAGAAATTGGAAAAATTGTTTCTGAAAGAATAAATAAGGATGTTTCATTCAACGATCCTGATATTACAGCAATTGTTGATGTCACATATGAATATGTTGAATTAAAAATAAAGCCAATTTTCATCTATGGAAGATACAGAAAGCTTTTAAGGGGAATTCCACAAACAAAATGGATAAAGGGAAAGGGTGAAATGAGTGTTGAGGAAATGGTAGGTGAAATATGTAAAAAACATTTTCTCGGTGAAAATTATGTTTTACATGGTGAAGGGAGGGAGGATGTGGACGTTAGAATGCTCGGGAATGGAAGGCCTTTCATAATTGAAATTGATCATCCAATAAAAAGGAATGTGGATCTAAAAACAATTGAGAATGAAATAAATGAAACATTCCATGATAAAATAGAAGTAAGATTATTAATATATGTATCAAGGAAGAATGTTTCAAATTTAAAGGAAAGGAGAAGCAGAAAAAAGTATATTTTAAAAATATCTTTTGAGGAAAATATTGATCCTGAAAATGTTACCAAAATTTTATCAGAATTTCAGGGAAAAGTTATTTATCAGAGAACACCATTAAGGGTACTAAAAAGAAGAGCGGACAAGGTAAGGGAAAGAAAAATACACAGCATAAAGATCCTTGAAATTAAGGAAAGGGAAGTGACACTTGAAATAGTTACCGATCCAGGACTCTACGTTAAGGAGTTCGTCCATGGCGATCAGGGAAGAACAAAACCGAGTTTGGCGGAAAAGTTTGGTGGTAAGATTAAAATAGAGAGTCTTGATGTGGTTGAGATAGAAACGGAGGATTGAAGATGGCGGAAATGTCGCATGGCCCAAGGGCTAGATCGGGTAGAAAGCTGAAAAAGAGAGTGAGAGAGAAAGGTATGCCCCCAATCACGAGATTTTTACAGGAATTTGATGTGGGGGAGAACGTTGTTATAAACATAGATCCCTCACAGCATAAGGGTATGCCACATCACAGGTTCCAGGGCAGGATTGGAAAGGTTCTTGGTATGCAGGGAGATGCATACCTTGTTGATGTTACCGAAGGATCCGTTCATAAGGTGGTAATTGCATCACCAGCCCATCTTAAAAGGATCTGAGGGATAAAATGATAAAGAAATATTTAACAATAGCTGAGGTGAAGGAGTACCTTCAAAACATATCAAAGGAGAGGGAATTGAACCCTCTTCAGAAAAATGCAATTAAGTATGGGGAGGAATTCTCAAAGATAGAAGCTTCTAAGGTTGAATCATTGAAAAAGAAACTCATGAAGGTTGAAATAGTTAACGAAAAATATGCTGTAAAGATTCTTGACATCATGCCAAGAACACCTGACGAGGTAAGAGCCATATTTTTGAAAGATAAGATTGTTCCCACTCCTGAAGATGTACAGAAAATACTTGAAATTTTAAGCAGAGTCAAAGAGGAATGAGGGGAAATGGAAGACTTTGCATACATACTTGACTATTTACCACAGGGTAGAGCGGATGAAAAGAGTTTCAAAAGAACCCCACTTGCACTTGCAGTTGGTGAAACGGAATTCAAACTTTTTGAACTTATACCAAAAATAAACGTGACATTGACAATAGGTGAAAGGGTATACATAGGTAAGGATCTTGATAAAAGGGTTAAGATTGAGCATGTGAAAAGAAGAATAACATACGATGAACTTACAAATGCTGCACAGAGTGAATTACCCTACATCCTTGAGGAAATAGTTAAGAAGAATGAAAAAAAATTTGTTGAATTTTTCAACAAGGCATCACCAATAACGACAAGGTACCATATGCTTGAATTATTGCCAGGCCTCGGGAAAAAGACCATGTGGTCAATAATAGATGAAAGGGAAAAGGGGCCATTCAAGAGCTTTCAGGATCTTGTTGAGAGGGTAAAACTTGTTCACAGACCTGAAAAACTCATAGTTAATAGAATTCTTGAAGAACTTAAAAACAGGGATATAAAGTACAAGATATTTGTGGCAAAATGATGAAGAAAAAACTTGGTCAGGTTTTTCTCAGGGATAAGAACATCGTAAACATAATCATCAATGAATCAAGTTTGAATGAGAATGATGTTGTTCTTGAGATAGGGCCTGGAAATGGTGTTTTAACAAGGGAGTTACTTGGCTCGGGTGCAAAGGTAATTGCAATTGAAAAATCGAGTGAATTTTACGATTTACTTGAAACGCTTTTCAGGAATGAAATAGATAGTGGGAAACTCACACTTATTCATGGGGATGCCTTAAAAATTGATTTTCCATACTTCAACAAGTTTGTTTCAAATATACCATACAACATTTCTTCCCCAATAACATTTAAGTTGCTGAATTACAAATTTGATCTTGCAATAATAATGTATCAGAAAGAATTTGCAGATAGGATTGTTGCAAAACCAGGGAATAAAAATTATTCAAGGTTGAGCGTTGCAGTTTATTTTTACGCGGATGCACAAATAATAAGAAAGGTGCCAAAGACATGTTTTTATCCTGTACCAAAGGTTGATTCTGCCATTGTTAAATTGATCCCTCATAAAAAATTCCATGTAAGTGATGAGGAGAAATTTTTCAATCTTTTAAAAATACTCTTTTCACAGAGAAGGAAAATGATAAGGAATATATTGAAAATAGAAAATTTACCTTATGGTGATAAAAGGGTTGAAGAATTGAGCCCTGAAAAAATAGCTGAACTTACGGAATTTTTAACATTATCCGGGAGAAGTTCCAATGGGAAAGAGGGAGAATGAAAGCAGAAAACTATGCATTCTTTTATCTAATATTTATTTTTGCCAGGTCCGGGAAGGCTGAAATACGACCTTAGAGACAGGAATTCTGTAAGCCATTTCCAAACAGTGCAAGGAAATAGTTATACACAGAGCTATAGGTATGGGCGTGAGAAGGAAATTCCATCCTTCTAGGAGGTGTAGTTCACTGGGGGAAGGAAATAATTCCTAATTTATTTTTCAGTTGATTCGCCTGATCTAAATATTTAACATCATTGCTGACCCTGTACAACAAAAGGAATGAAAGGAATTGTAGGAAAGCAAAACCATGATCAACAATATTTTTTAATGAAGATTCTATATTAGGTTCTTTGTTCATAAGATAGTTGTAAGATGGCATTAAAACATTCAATTCCAATGGATTAGCATGTGCATTCTCCATAAATCCATAATACTCTTCGTACAATGATAAGAAATTTTGAAACTTTCCACTTAGAATATATGCTATGGATAAATAGAAGAATGGTGTAGAAAGATCCGATAAAGTTAGTGACTTTTTTCCATCCTTATATGCATTTTCAAGAAATTCCAGTGCTTTACCCATATTGTTAGATAGAAGATATAAGAATCCAATCTGGGGACCATCCATTGGATAAAAGTTTTCCTCATTAAATACCCTTAAAGAATCGGAAATATTTTCAAGATCCTTTTCATTAATTGAATTGCCTAAAATTGCAAGAATCTTTAATTTTTCAAGCTGATATGCCATCTCATTATGTTTATTACCCATATTCATTGAGATTTTTATTGCATTATCAATGTTCTCTATAGCCTTTGAGAAATCACCTTTATAAAAATAAATCTGGCTCAGAGATTGAAAAATTAAAATTCTTGTCTCAGACTCATTTTTTATTTTTGAAAATTTATCAGCTATTTCTATCTCTTTAAAAAATTCATCAATTTTACCAGCCCCAAAATAATGCATTGAAAGATTGTAGTGCAAAGTAGGAATCATATATTCATTGGCGGATACATAGGCGTAAGAAAGAGCCTTTGAAATGTATTCTGTTCTCTTCGAAAAATCGTTCTCTAAATTTCCAAGATTATTGTAGATCCTTGATATACCTTCATAGTCGTTTATCTCTTTATACAATTCCAATGCTTTTAAATAAAATCTCTGTGCTTCTGAAAAGTTTCCAAAATAATAATTCACATTCCCGAGATTTTTGAAGGCATTTGCCATATATTCTTTGTTATCAATTTTTTCCGCCAACGAAAGTGCCTTCTTGTAATAATAATATGAATCTTTAAAAAGATTTTTTGATAAATACATAGAACCTTTAATAAAATTAACATGGTATAAAAGATCGTCATCAATACCCTTTAAATCAATACCGTTTAATATTTCTTCAATTAAAGAAAGATCAGAGGAGATAAGATAAATGTAGCACTTGTAAATCAATACCTTTGTTTTTAATTCTTTTTCAACATTTTCCAAGGAGGAAAATGTTTCCATTGCTTCAGAAAATTTACCTAATTTGTACAAACAAAATCCTTTCAAAAAAAGTTCTTGATTATCCAGATTCCTCAATTCAGAAAGTTTATCAAGAAAATCCAGCGCTTTACTGAATTGTCTTGATTTTATATAAAAATCAATAGATTCTTTCAAATAAAATGATGCTTTGTTTGTCTCTAAAGCAACATAATAGTTTAATGCACTTTTAATAATATCTCTCTGAACATTTTCGTAAAATTCTCCAATCTTTTTATGCAAAAATCTTTTTTTAACTGATGAAATTATCTCATTATAAAGTATCTTTTGAAATTCAGAATCGTAGAACTCAAACATACCATTTTCTTTTTCTTTTATAATATTATTTTTTATTAGTTCATCGAGCGAATTAACAATCGTATCCTCTGAAAATTTTGTTATATAAGAAATTATATCCATGTTAAACTCTCCACCAACAACAGCAGCCACATCCAAAACTCTTTTCGTATTTTCATTAAAGTTTTTGTAGTCATTAAGGAACTTTGATCTTAATTCTCCCTTCCCTGGTAATGTAATTTTAGGATATCCCCCCACCCAATAGCCTGTTTCGTCAATATCCTTCTTTTTTCTAAGGTCCTCTATAATTTGTTTAACGTTTCTTATATTTCCCATTGAAACTTTTTGTATTTCTTCAATAACAAAGTCAGGTAAACTTAATCTTAAATCTTTTAAAAAATTTGACAAATCATCAACATTTAATGGTTTAATTGATATTTTTATAACTTTATCTGAAAAAGCATCAAGATTAATCAGAAAATCTCTGAAATAATCATTTGTTAGATAAGGATCATATGATACTATCAGCATCAATTTTTTCATCCCCGGGTACCTCAATAAATAAATTAAAGATCCAAAAAATTGGGAATTTGCATTCTCCGAATGATCTATAATTATTACTACTTTCTTATATGAGGAAAACATAGACAATGATTCTGCAAGGTTATCCAATGTGCTATTTTCAGATTTCTGGGAAAAAAGTTGTAGAATTTCAAACCTTTTTGAAAAGGATTTTTTCAAATTTTCTAGCATATTTTCAAAAATTAAATTTGCATCATAATGAAGGATTGGGTCATAGTTGAAGAATATTCCAATTCCATCACCCAAATATTTTTCATAAAAATTTTTAATTAATGTTGTTTTCCCAGATCCACTATCACCTTCAACTAAAACAATTTTTGGATTTTCAATTTCTTCATATGTATTCTTTAGAGTATCCATTTCTTTTAGTTCCATACATTTCGTCCCAAAAAGTAATACAATTTTAAGTTAATAAAAATTTTCTATTAATGAAATAACAAACCTGAAAGGCGTAAATCCTTTTTCCCTTATGAATATGATCTCTTTAGAAATAATATTCCGTGAGGATCTTTGTTTACCAAAAACACGGCGAGTATAGGGGTGAAATGGTTGTGATAGCCAAAACAACCTATACCCTGAACCTTCGCATTTAAATGCGGAGAGTATGTCAGAAAATTTGAATCATTGATCAAAGAAGATGTGAACTACCCCAATCTGACGGATGGATCTTCTTTATGGGCAAAGTTTGATCCACGATCATAAAGTCAGTTTTTTTTATTATGATCTTTTCTGTGCACACATTTGGAAGGCATGTTACGATGTATGTTATCCAAAAGATTGAAATGATTCATGAATACATCTGCCAGTGTTCTCACCTTGAAGATATGATAAGAAATATATATATTTACCAGTTCTCATCATCTCCCTTTCTGAAGAATTTCCCTCCGAAAAAAAATCAATGATTGTTGAAAAAATTCTCAATAGGTATGAATTCATTTTCCTTAAGTTCAACCGCACCTTTCACATATTCCCTATAGATCTTGAAAACATTCCTGAATTCCTCTGGAATATGATCCCTTGGTGAATTCCTTGGATCAAAGTGAAGCATTTCCACATGATCGTGTGGAACACCATTTATATCGAATCCTTTCTGATTCAATAAATAAAATGTATGTTCCTTTTCATCTGGATCAAGCCTTAATGGTGATGTTTTTAGATTTTTTGTTAGATTTTTTATATGTTCATCTTTATAATTGATTATTCTTGGATCAACATCGTTTGCAAGTGTGAATGAAAGTATACCGAGGCATTTTGTACATACCCCGCAAGGAACGATTTCACCATTCTCAAAATGGCAGGAATGGCAGGATCTCTGGTATTTAAAAAGATGCGGATATCTCTTTGATAGTATTCTTTCAACAATTAAGCCTGTTATCGGTCTAACAATGCTCCATTGTCTTATTTTCAAACCTTTTTTTCCAAAATATTCAGTGTTATAAACATCAAAATCAACACCCTGGTCATATATTCCAAAGTAATGTTTTATTCCGTTGAAGTAATAGTTTGTCCTGGGATCATCGTATTCACTTCCCAGCAGAATGTTTCCAACACCATACTTTATGAAAATTGGCATCATGGAAAAGATGTATGGACCGAATATGAAAAGTCTTATTGGATATGTATCAGCCCTGATTTTTCTATGATCTTCCCTTATTATTTTTAAATGGTCAAGCATGAAAAGATAGAATCTATCAATGTTTGACCACACTTTCTTTGTGTTTTCCTCGAAGTTTATGAAACCTTTGTAAGCGGATAGTGCAGTTCTCCAGTGTCCGCCGGATTCGTTGAAGAATACAGGATATGTTTTACATCCAAGTTCCTTAAGAAGGCCGTAGGTGAGTAAACTTTCCTTTCCCCCGGATGAAAGAACAGCACAGGTTTTTTTATCCTGATCTCCTTTAAATTTTCTGTTTTCAACACCCTTTGTTTTCACATTCACTTTACTTTCTGCATTCTCCGGTACCATTTCATTATCTTTTGGTATGTACTCTTTTTTAATGAAATCCGCCCTTCTCCTGCATATTTTATTCACGAATATATCCCTTGCAAGTATTTCCATATGATCTTTTATGTATTGTATATCTTCCTCTGTTAAAGGAAAATCGAGATAAAGATCCTTTGTGAAAAGACCGTAATTAATTAAAGGCATTGTGACCATTAATCTTGCAAGGTTATCTATATTCTCAACATCAATGCTTTCATTATAAGAAAAAATAAGATCAAATGAAAAATTTTCATTGAGTATGATTTTACCTTTTATTCTTTTATTTTCAACGATAGGATCAGATACATCTATCCTCTCAAAGCTTATAAGATCCAATCAATAGCCACCCTTTGCCAGAATGTCAGCATTATTTTGAATTTCTATCTCAAACCTGCTCTCCTTCATCTCCACTATTGCCCTTGCAAGCTTTGTAACCCCTGTGTAAAGTGGGGCATCAACCGGAACCCTGTACTTTTCCTCATATTCCTGTATGTAGTATGGTACCTCAAAATCCTCCATTTTTTCAGTATTTATGGATATACCAACAATTGGATGACCAGATAAAAGATCAATTATTTCCATGAATTTTCTTAAATCAGGAATTGGGTATTTCTCAAATCCATCGTAGTACAACCTCTTTGGTGCATGCTGGAGAACAATTGCCTCAGGTCTTCCCGCTGCAATGATCTCAAAACCACCTGGGTAGGCGGGATGCATTATACCACCCTGTCCCTCAATGAGTATAAAATCGGGATGGTGATCCTTCCAGGCTCTTACAACCTCACTTTCAATTCCACCAGCAACGAAATCGTTAATCATTGCATCAATCAATGCACAGTATTCTGCACCCTGCATCCATGCTGTCTGTCCCGTACCAACAAATATTGCTTTATAACCCATGTCCTTCAGAGTTTCTGTGAGCATTATTGTTGTTGTCCTTTTTCCAATTGCACTATCTGTTCCAAGAACAGCTACCTTAAGGGCCTTTACATTCTCTATTTCTCCCGTGAAGAATTCCTGCTTTTTAAGAAACATCTTTCTTACATCAACTATTTCAACACCGTACTTTTCTGCAAGTGTTGAAAATTCAGGATCATCGCTCAAAAATTCATGCAGGCCTGAAACAACACCCATGCCATGTTCAATTGCTTTTCTTATGTATGTTCTGTATTCTGGCGGTAAATAGCCGCCATCCGTTGCAGCACCAACAATGAGTATATCAGGATTCAATGTGAAAGTTTCCTCAATTGTTCCAAAGATTGGTATGTTTCTGTATTTTCTGTCGAGAACATAACCAGCATCCTGACCTGCAAAATTTGAATCAATAACACCAATGATATCGTACCTTCTTGAATATCGAACAAGGCCATGAGCTGTCTTTCCATTTGTTGATCCATATACACCCTCTGCTAAAATCACAGCCCTAGGTAGCATCTCTGAACCCCCTGATAATGCTGTATACAAAATTCAAAAATGTCAACTCAACCAAAAAACTTTTGTGTGGATGGCCGTCGTCATCCTCTTCCATTCTTTATCAACGCCTCCGTGTTTATCAACTGGTGATCATCTTATTCTTCTATTTAAATTTAACTCTGAAATTCACCAATTTTTCAAGGAAAATGTTTTATGGAAATGGTTAATTTGTGGTTTATGCTTAACATAGTCGGTCTTGGTTTAAATCCCAGGAAACATTTAACGCTTGAGGCTTTAGAAAGAATGGATGAATCCTCCACTATTTTTATGGAAAATTACACATCAAGAATTGTTGATATGGATAAAGAATCCCTTGAAAAATTTTTGAAAAAAGATATAGAAATTTTAACAAGGGAGGAGGTTGAAGATGGTAAAAAAATACTCGAAAAAGCGAAGTATAACATTGTATCTTTACTTGTTCCCGGAGATCCAATGTTTGCAACAACACATGTATCCCTTGTTCTCACGGCAAAGGATCTAGAAATTCCAGTGAACATTGTTAATGGTATTTCAATTCAAACGGTTATTCCATCAATACTTGGAATACAGAGTTACAAATTTGGAAGAACGGTAACAATACCATTCCCCGAATACGATTTTTACCCTGAAAGTGTTTACAGATACATTGAAAAAAACATTGAAAATGGTCTTCATACGATCGTTCTCCTCGACATAAGGAAGGATCTTGAAATGCATGCAATAATGGCACTTGATATACTTGAGAAAATGGAATCCTTGTATCATGGCAATGTTATAAATGCGGATAGGATAATTGCTGTTATATCAAAAGCCTGTTCAGAAAAAATGAAAGTAAATGTTGACAAATTTTCAAGAATAAGGGAAAAGGATCTCGGTGAACCCCTGCACACAATTGTTATTATGGGAAATCTTCATTATATGGAAAAGGAAGCTCTGCAAAAAATTGCAAATATGCCAGCTGATGTTTTATAATTCGTACATTTTAAATAAAGGAAAAAATTAAAGAGATAGTGTATGGACATTGCTGAGGAACTAGCTAAAAAGCAGAAGGAAATATCCATTGCGGAATTTTTTGAAAAGAATAAGCAGATATTGGGTTTTGATTCACCTCAAAAATCACTCGTTATGGCTGTTAAGGAAGCAGTTGATAATTCTCTAGATGCTTGTGAGGAAGCGATGATTCTTCCCGAAATAAATGTAATCCTTGAAAGAGTTGAGAAAGATGAATATCTTTTAACTGTTGAGGATAATGGTCCAGGAATTGTGAGAAAGGAAGTCCCAAAGGTATTCGGACAGTTTTTGTATGGTTCAAGGTTCTATGCGGTTAGACAGACAAGGGGGCAGCAGGGCATAGGTATATCCGCTGTTGTTCTTTACGGTCAGTTAACAACAGGAAAACCAACAAAAATAACTTCAAAGATAGCAAGTGAAGATTATGCGCATTATTTTGAATTGATAATAGATACAACAAAAAACCAGGCAAATGTTCTAAAGGAGGATGTAGTAATAGTTAACAAAAAAAGTGGTGTAAAATTACAGATTCCGTTGAAAGGTAAATATGTGAAGGGTAAACAGAGTATAATTGAGTATTTGCAGAACACAGCAATTGTCAATCCCCATGCGCATATAACACTTGTTGATCCGGATGGAATGAAAATAATTTTTGAAAGGGTATGGAACGAACCTATTACACCACCAAAGGAAACGAAGCCACACCCTCTCGGTGTTGAGATAGGACAGTTAATGAAAATGGCAAAAATAACGAGAACAAAAAAATTATCGAAATTTCTGACTGATGATTTCAGCAGGATAAGTTCACAGATCTCTCTTGAAATATGCAAAATAGCAGGTTTGGATCCTGAAAGGGATCCCCATTCACTTGAACTTGATGATTTTAAAAAGTTACAGAATGCTTTCAATTCTGTCAAAATTTTACCACCTTCATCTGAATCATTATCCCCCATAGGTGAAACTCTAATTAAAAAAGGGTTAAAGAACGTTCTTGGTGATTTGAAGCCCAGTTTCTATTCCATACCTGTTTCAAGGAAAACGTCCGTTTATTCTGGCAATCCATTTGTTGTTGAGGTTGGTCTTGTTTATGGTGGAGATATACCGCAGGATGAACCTGTTAAAATTTTAAGGTTTGCAAACAAGGTACCATTACTTTACCAGGCAGGTGCATGCGCAATAACAAAGGCTATTGAAAACATTGACTGGAGAAAGTACGGCCTTGAACAGAGGGGTGGAACTGGTATACCAGCAGGTCCAATGATAATACTTGTTCATGTGGCATCAACAAAGGTACCTTTTACATCGGAAGCAAAAGAAGCGATTGCTGAAATACCTGAAATAATGGATGAACTTGATCTTGCTCTCAAGGAATCCGGTAGGCAGATAAAAACATTTCTTATAAAGAAAGAGGTTAAGAAAAAACTAACAGACAAGTTTTTCCTTGTTCATAAAATATTACCTAAAATTGCTGAGAAAAGTGCAATCATTCTTAACAGGCCTGTTCCAAGGCTCGAACCCGTAATAACAAAAATAATGAATGTACTTTGGATAGATGAAAATGTAGAACAGAGTGGATCAAAGGCAAGCATAACTGTTAATGTTTGGAATTTTACACCAGAAAATAAAAAGGTAAAGATATACGGTGATGTACCTGAGGGAAAAATTGATAAAAGTTCCATTGATGAGCTTGGAAAGTATATGGAAAATGAGGATTACATAGCATGGGAATTTGAAATAAGCTCACTTGAACTTAAAAAATTGAAATTTACAGTTAATGATTTAAAATCAAACTACAGTGAAACAACATACTACATAGAAGGAATGGATCCGGTTCATGTTGTTGGTGCAGAACCCTTGCCTGGTGACTGGAACATAGAAACACTTAAGGCAATAATCGAAGAGGAGGAAGAAGAGGAGGAAGAGGAAAATGGAGAAGAGTAGGTATGAACTTGCACTTGAATCTTTAGAGAATATTGTTAAAAACATTTATGAACAGCTTGAAAGGGGAGAAATACCATTCATGTCATTGCCTGCAAGAAACAAATATAACATAAAACTCGATCTTTTAACAGGCGTTTGGAAATATGGAAATGAAAAAATCGTAAGGTCAGCAAAGAAAATAGATGGAGCTTATACATTGCTAAGAACAATGTACCTTATGGATTTTATAAAAGAAATGATCGTTCAGAATAAGTCATCAACATTGAGGGAAATGTACTATATATCTGAGGGCTGGGACCTTGCAAAGTTCCACACACAGGATGAATCAAACAAACTTGCGGAGGATCTTGAAATTGTAACAAAGTTCCTCAGGGAGGATTTCAAGCTCAGACCTGAGGAAAATGGTGCAACAGTTATGGGAAACATTACCTTTGAAGAAATAAACAGAAAGGGAAAACCGCAGAAAATAAACTGCAGGGACGATGTTGGTGATGCAGGTTATGCAATTCCATACAATGTTGAAAAAGATAAGTTAAAGATACTTGATGTTGATGCTGATTTTGTTCTTGCAATAGAGACAGGTGGAATGTTCGACAGACTTGTTGAAAACGGTTATGATGAAAGGGCAAGGGCAATACTTGTTCATCTTAAAGGACAGCCTGCAAGGAGTACAAGAAGGTTACTTAAAAGATTGAACGAAGAATGGAAATTACCTGTCCTTGTTTTCACAGATGGTGATCCATGGTCATTCAGAATTTATGCCAGTGTTGCTTATGGAGCAATAAAAACAGCACATATATCAGAATTCCTGGCAACACCAACCGCTGAATTTATAGGAATAACAGCAAGTGATATTGTTAACTATGATTTACCAACCGATAAGCTAAACGAAAGGGATATAGGAGCATTGCATGCTGAACTTGCAGATCCAAGGTTTAACACACAGTTCTGGAAGAATGAAATAGAGCTCATGCTAAAGCTAGGTAAAAAGGCGGAACAGCAGGCTCTTGCCAAATATGGCCTTGATTATGTAACTGATGTATATTTACCTGAAAAGGTTACTGAACTGGGATTATGAAAGAAGGAATGACAAGCCTGGACATTTACGCATGGCTCAAAAAGAATGCAGCTTTTATTGAAAATTCATACATTAAGAAAATTTTTATGGATGATGAGGTGGTTATTTTAAAAATTCACAAAAAGGATCTAGGTAACAGGGATCTTTTTTTTGATCTCAATGGCTGGTTATACTTCGGTACAAGAGAAGAGATGGAAATATCATCTAAGGTTAAATTCCTCAGAGAAATGCTTGAAAACAAAAGGATAGATAATGTTTCACAACTAAATTTTGACAGAATATTAATTTTTAATCTTTCAGGCAATATGAAAATAATTTTTGAAATGTTTGGTAACGGGAATTTTATAATCACGGAGAATGAAAAAATAAAATTTGCATTAAAGTACAGGGAATGGAAAACAAGGAAGATAAAAATTGATGAAACATATGCTCCACCTCCACAGACAATGAATCCTCTTTCAATGGAAAAGGATGAAATCATTGAAAATATGAAAGAAAACAGGGAAATTGTTAGAATACTTGCAATAAAATTCAACCTTAGCCACTATGCTGAATATTTATGCTTGATTTCAAATGTTGATAAGAATATCCAAGGTGTAAGTTTAAGCTATGAACAGGCAGAAAGAATATACATGGAAATGAGAAAAATTTTTGAGTTTGTCGATGGAAAAGGATACATTTGTGAGAATAAACTCAGAGCAATTAAGATAGGGGAATGTATGGAATTTGAAAACATAAATGATGCAATATTGAAGATACCAAAGGAAGAAGAAAAGAGTGAAAGTGAAAGAATAAGGGAAGAACAGCTAAAGGCCATAGAGAATTTTAGAAAAAAGGCAGAAGAGTACAGGAATATTGGTGATTTCATTTTTTCGAACATGGAAAAAATAAATGCATTGTTTGATGAAATAAAAAAAGGTAAAAGCCCTGAAAACCTTGTGAAAAGAAATGGAAAAGTTGTTACATTGAATTTTCAGGAATTTCCCATAGAAATTGAAATGGATTTAACAAAAAAGGTGAGCGAGAACGGTAACTATTATTATGATCTCTCAAAGAAAATGAAGGA
This sequence comes from Thermoplasmatota archaeon, assembly GCA_031961605.1. Lineage (GTDB taxonomy): Archaea > Thermoplasmatota > Thermoplasmata > Thermoplasmatales > ARK-15 > JAVRLH01. The sequence goes on along the minus strand of JAVRLH010000013.1, from coordinate 4,919 downwards.
AAAGGAGAAGGGAGCTTTGGAAGCTTTATCCAGAAAAAGGGAAATTAAAAAGAAGGAAGTAAAAAAAGAAAGGAATAGGTTCTGGTTCGAAAAGTACAGATGGTTTTTTTCATCTGAAGGATCCCTTGTTTTGGGAGGGAGGGATGCAAAAACAAATGAGGAGGTGGTTAAAAAGTATTTAGGGGAAAAGGATTATTATGTGCACGCTGATATACATGGTGCACCGAGTGTTGTTGTAAAAAATACAAACATAACAGAGAAAACGTTAATTGAGGCCGGGATTTTTGGACTTTCCTATTCAAAGGCATGGAACGCTGGCATTATGGCAGGTGATGCCTACTGGGTAACATTTTCTCAGGTGAGTAAAATGGCTGAATCCGGAGAATATGTTCCTAAAGGTGCCTGGATAATAAGGGGTAAGAGAAACTATATGAGAAATCTGCCATTAATGCTTGCTGTAGGTTTGATAGAATACCAGGGTCAAAAAATACTCATGTGCGGTCCTCTGGATGCTGTGAAATCAAAGACAAACGATTATATTGTCATAGTTCCGGGTAACGTTGAAAAGAGCATCATAGCGGACATTATTTCAAAAAAATTTAACTACGACAAGGAAGATATCATGAGGATACTTCCACCTGGAAATGCCCAGATAAGAGAGAATGTTTGAAATGATACAGATCAGTGTAATTGTAACTGTAAGGAATGAGGAAAAACATATACGTGAACTTATGGAATCTCTTATTAGGCAGAGGGAGGATTTTGAACTTGTTGTTGTTGATGCTGAAAGCACAGACAGAACCATTGAAATTTTAAAGGATTATGAGAAAAAATTAAAAATGAAAATAATAGTGAGAAAATGTTCAAGGGGTGAGGGAAGGAATATAGGTGTTGCAAATTCATCAGGAAACATTGTAATTTTCACTGATGGGGATGTAGTTGTTACAGATTCCTGGTTAAAGGAAATGAAAAGACCATTTATGGAAGGTTATGATTTTGTGGCCGGTAAGACGATACAGGTTGGAAAAGAAAGTTTCAAAGTTCTTGATAGGATTGGCATATATTATGATGGTATAGATGTAACATATCCTTCCTGCAATCTTGCATACAGGAAGGATCTATTTTTGAAAATAGGAGGTTTTGATCCTGAGTTCATAACAGCGGAGGACATAGATCTAAATCTAAGAGCACTACAGGGAGGGGCAAAATTTTTCTACAACGAAAATGCTGTTGTTTACCATAAAACAAGGAGTGATATTGTTTCATTCATTAAACAGGCATTCTGGAACGGTTATGGAAGAAAACAGCTGACAAAAAAGCATGGGAGTTTATGGAAATCCTATTCCTTTAAAAAAATGTTGAGAAAAGATCAAATCAACTATTATGGTCTTTTAAGGTTGTCTTTTGGTCTCATTGGATACATTTATGCGAAGTTAATAATTAGGTGATACAATGATATCTGTGATAATACCAACAATGAACGAGGGGAAAACAATCGGTTCGGTTATTGAAAGGATAAAAAAATCTGTAAAGGGAGATTACGAAATCATAGTTGTTGATAAAAGCACAGACAGAACACCTGAGATAGCAAGAAGCATGGGTGCAAAAGTTATTTATGAGGAAAGAGATGGTTACGGTAGGGCGTACAAGACAGGTTTTGAACATGCAAATGGTGATATAATAGTAACAATGGATGGTGATAACACCTATCCTCCAGAGGTAATTGAAGAATATGTTAAATATTTGATTGAAAACAAAATTGATTTCATATCCTGTGATAGAATAACTTATTTGGATAAAAACGCCATGTCTGATGCCCATAGGCTAGGAAATTTTGTTTTGAATGTTGCGGTCATGGCGTTATTCTTCATAAAAATCAAGGATTCGCAGAGTGGAATGTGGATATTCAGGAAAGATATTTTAAAGAAGATAAAGGTTCATAGTGATGGAATGCCATTTTCGGAAGAAATTAAGATAGAGGCATGGTATCATGGTAAAGCTGTTGAACTTCCAATACATTACGGTCTCAGGGTTGGTGAAAGAAAGCTTCAGACTTTTAAGGATGGTCTAAGGAACCTTATTTATTTGTTTAAAAAAAGGTTCATAATAGGAATTGGGTGAACTAACAACTTTTAAAAATATCTCTCATACCAATATGGTTAAAAAAATAGGAAAATTTATTATTATTTAGTTAAATTCCTATTTTACTAGATACAATGAATCAAAAAATGATCTATGCCACCCTGAAGGATAAAATAGTCGAAATATTGAACAGAGAGGAGAAGAGCATTTCATCAATATCCAAGGAACTTGAAAAGGATGGCATAAGGATGCACAGGTTGATTTTAACAGGATATTTACAGGCTCTAAGGGATCTGAACATACTTAAAGAAAAGGAAATACAGCCATCAAAAATATATTCTGTTCTTTCCATTGACGAAAAGACAATTTATGAAATAATAGGTGATTATGTTTCAGAACACCCTGAATCCTCAGATCTTTGCCTTTATGTTCTATTTAAAATTTTCAAAAGGCCAATACTCAAATGGGAACTTGACAAATGTGGTGTGGGAAGACCTGAGCAGTGTGAGAAAGTTTATGGTGATGAAAGGAAAAATGCCATAGCAATTCTTGAGTCAATGAACATAACGGTACCAAAGAACATGCCCGCATACATACCAAAGAAGGAATTCAGAGAGGATCTTGAGGAAATTCTCTTGAAAATGGTCATGGAAAGATTCAACCTCCAAAAATATATGCAGGTGAAAGGTACACAGATGAAAATAGACTCTATTTGATTATACCAAAGCCTATCAGTCTCCATCTGTTCTGGATTTTTCTGCTTATTGCCACCCTCTGTCCCTTTTCAGCAATAACAGGATATTTTAGTGTAATGTCAGCATCATTGTCACGTGCACTCTTAACAATTCCAACCGTTGTTGTTGTTCCAACGCTCAGCATCAATGCTTCATTTGTTCTAATTTTATCAACCTTCAGTTCTTCTACGAATCCAACAACATAATCGAGAAGATGAACTTCAATTGTTAGATCCTGAATTATTTCAGGTAATGTTCCAGGCTTACCAACCATTCTCCCGATCAGACCATCAGCCTTTGTTAGTGAAGGATCCAGTCTTGTTCCTATTGCAACGAGTCCACCGGGCCTTACTTCCTCCCAGCTTCTTCCACCAGAATACAGGGAAACAATATCAGTGTATATTGGTTCCCATAACGTCTTTTTTCCTTTTGTAACCTGAAAACCAGGTGAGATTTCTATTTCATCACCTATCCTGAATCTGCCCTGAATTATTGATCCTCCAATAACACCGCCAACAAGTTTATCTGGAGGAATGCCGGGTTTGTTAACATCAAAAGATCTTGCTATGTACATCCTCCCCGGTTTTTCAGGATCGAATTTTGGTGTTTTAATAATCTTCTCTATGGCTTCTATCAATATATCTATGTTTGCACCCTGCTGTGCGCTGATCGGGATCACTGGTGCATTTTCAGCAATTGTGCCTTTTACAAATTCCTTTATTTCCCTGTAATTCTCAAGAGCCCTCTCTTCACTCACAAGATCTATTTTGTTTTGCACAATAATTATCTTTGAAACACCAACTATTTCAAGTGCCTTCAGATGTTCCCTTGTTTGAGGCTGTGGACATTTTTGATTTGCAGCAACAAGAAGAAGAGCACCATTCATTATTGCAGCCCCGGAAAGCATTGTTGCCATGAGTGTTTCATGTCCGGGGGAATCAACAAATGAAACTACCCTCTCAAGAGTTAAATTTCCATCACATTTCAGGTTTGCTGATGAAACATACCTTTTTTTACCATTTTCTTCACATATGTAAAAAGCAGCATCGGCATAACCAAGCTTAATCGAAACACCTCTTTTTATTTCCTCACTGTATGTATCTGTCCAGGTACCTGTTAATGCCTTTGTCAACGTTGTTTTACCATGATCAACGTGACCAACAAGACCCACGTTTACCTCCGGCTGTCTTGGCATCTCTGTCATTTCTGGTCTTCAGATTTAACAGGGAATGGTGATTCACCTGTTTCGACAACCATGGTATTTATCTGCACAATTTCCCCTGTTATTGTATTTCCTCTGAGGAGCTTTTTCTTTCTTAATCCCTTCTTTTTAGGATGGAAACCAAGGCCACCTGAATGAAGAATTGCCTTCCTTATACCTCCCTGTATGTTCGGTGACATGGGGAAACCATCCTTATCAGTTCCACCAGTTATTTTTAATTTATAACCAGAAAGCTCAACAATTGAACCGTCTATTAAATCCCCTATCTTCTTTCCAATGAGCGAATCCGCGCTTGGACTTTCAACATCCTTCTGGAAAGATTTACCTGTCTTTGGATCTGATACAACAACCTTGAACGTAACCATATTTATACACCGTGCTTTTATCTTTAATATAAAGGGAATATTTTAAGTTTTGTGAATGATTCAAATGAATTTTTTTAGCTAAAAATAACTTACAAAATTAAGAAAAAAGGCTAAAAAATTCTTATTTTTTTCAGCTGAAAATTGAAAAGATTAAATGAAGAATAACAATAAGTTTTTTATCGCTCTTTGTTTTTTTCCTTTTAATGAAGTTTAGGGATCGAATGGCCATGAGGGTTCATCTTCGCTGTCCAATTTTCAGATTTTTCAATAAAAAGAAACTAAACAAATTTAGGCTAATGAAATAGCTATAGTTTTATACAACAAATATTTTTGAATGAAATCCCTGCCTAAAAAATTATTCATTTTTCTTTTAAAAAATTTCAATAAAAAAAATTAATGTTGAGCGTTAGTTTTATTTATCCTTTTAATTTATGGTGTGAATGAGCAGGTGTGGTGTAGCATGGTAGCACTAGAGCCTTCCAAGCTCTCGACCCGGGTTCAAATCCCGGCACCTGC